>CAZBIU010000120.1:0-17505 GCA_964491625.1 uncultured Myxococcales bacterium | reverse complement strand
CACCGGTGACCTCAACCACGACACCAAGTTGGACATCGTAGTGACGACGTCGGCCGGCTGGCAGGTGCTGCTAAACACTTGCCACTGAATCGATCGGCGACCGTCGGCGTGCGATAACCGCAAGCCTGCCTGGCGGGAATTGGCCAGATGACCGGACTCTGGCCTGCGCAGGTATCCATCTTGTAAATAGGATAAAAGAACTCCTATTTTAGTTGATTCGAGCTTAGTCTTCGGTCTACTTTCGTGCCGAAACGTCGATTGTTTCATCGGGCTCTATTCCATCTCACGAGGAGACATCCATGCGACGGTCGTCCGCATTCATTGCATTGTCGAGCCTTCTGATACTATCAATGTCCTGCGCGAGCTCGTCGTCGAGCCCAGGCACCGATGCCGCTGCGGCGGGCGGCGCGGGTGGCACGAGCAAGGCCACGGGTGGCAGTTCCGGCTCCCCGACAGGCGGCCGGACTGGCAGCGGAGGTGGGGCAGGCGGGGCCGCGACGGGCGGGGCGGCAGGCTCGGGGAGTGGCGGAGCGGCTGGCGCTGCGGCAGGCGGAGCAGCGGGCTCGGGGACGGGTGGGACCTCTGGCTCCGCGGCAGGCGGAGCAGCGGGCTCGGGGACGGGTGGGGGTGCCGGCGGCGGCGCGGGAGGAAGCTCGGGCATTCCGAGGGACGCCGCGATGGATACACCCCAGGTTGACGCCAGCCCTGCCGACGCTGTCATGGAGACAGGCGGGGGCGAGGCCGGACTTTCTGGTCCAGCGGTGCGCGGCGAGTACCTGGTCAACAACGTTCTGGGTTGTGTGAGCTGCCATACCCCGCAGCTGGCGGGCGGCGGTGGTGTCGACAACAGCAAGTTTCTTTCTGGCAACGATTGCTTTGCGAAGGATTCCTCGGGCGGATGCCTTGCCAGCGCCAACCTCACGAATGACAGCACCGGCCTCAAGGACTTGACCGACACGCAGATCAAGAGCGCGTTTACCAAGGGCATCGATCCCGAGACTGGTCCGGACGGTGGCGTCCAGTACTTGTTTGCGCAGATGCCGTACTACCAGTTCGCGAGTCTGACAGACGACGATGCGAATGCCATCGTCGCCTATCTACGAACCGTTCCTGCGGTCGTACACGAGTCGACCAACACCGGCACCTTCGCCGTGCAGCCCTCGGCGGCGCAGTGGCTTCCTGTCGCTCTGGCGGACCTTCCGAACGCAGGCGCCATCGACAGTGGGGCGACGAGCGTTTCCAACGGCAAATACCTGGCAGCGCTCGCTTGCGCCACTTGCCACACCCCGAACACAGCGGCTGCGGCGCCCCTGCAACTGGACGCGACCAAGGCGTTCATCGGCGGCAAGAAATACAACACCACCGTCGCAGCCCTCGACGGCGGCTCTGGCATCGATGGCGGCTCGACCACAAAGGAGATTCAGAGCAGCAACCTGACACCGGACTCGACCGGCCTTCAGGGTTGGACGGCCCTCCAAATCGTGACCGCCATCAAGTCAGGAAAAGATGAAGCCGGTCGTACCATCTGCTCGCCCATGAGACCGCTGCCCAACATCACCACGCAGGACGCTACGGACATCGCAACCTACCTACTCGGAATTCCGCCCGTAGCGAATCCCAACATCAGCGAAACCTGCGAGTAGGTTCGACTACCTGAAGACCTCCAGGGCCTCGTCACGAGCGGCACGCAGATCGCTCCACAGCGACGGTAGGGTGTCGGCGCTGAGCCCAGCGGCGACTCCGTCGGGCGACACCGCCAACCGCTCGACCCACGGTGAGCTCGCCGGGCACCCTTGCCCAAGCAGCCAATCGACGACGTCCGCCAGGCGAAGCAGATCCAGCGCGCGAGCCCATCCAGTCGCGCTGCAATGCCCGCCTTTCGCTTGGTGGTGCCAGGCGATGAGCTGCGGTATCGGCGCGGGAAGGTTCCAGGACTTGAGCACGTGGGCGCCGAGCAGACCGTGGTCGAAGCCCCACAGGGATTGCTCCTTGAGATGAACGCTGGATGGCACCATCTCTCGGACGACCATATCGGCATACAGCTTGTCGCCGGTTTGGAGGATCAGCAGTTTGCCGATATCGTGCAGAAGACCTGCCAAGAACACTTGGGACGATATTGATCCGCAGTCCAGGCTTACCGCCAACTCGCGCGCGACGACAGCGGTTCCCGCCGAGTGATCGCGAATCCTTCGCCCGACGCCACCGAGATCGTCAAACAACGCCATCGCCGACATGGCCATAGCCAGTCCGCTGACGCTGGCCGCGCCAATACGCAGCACAGCCTGGACCACCGAGGCACAGGGCCCGAGCCCACGGTAGCCGGCCGAGTTGGCCACCCGCAGAATCCGCGACGCCAACGCTGGGTCCAGCTCGATCGACCTGCAAACCTCGCGAAGGTCGAAGTCCGGCCGCGAAACCTGCTCGATCAGGGTTTGCACCACGGCGGGAAACGGCCGCACGCCCTCGAAGCGTCCAAGCCGGGCTGCCAGGCTGCGCGCAGCGCGAAGATCGGTTTCGCTCGGCGGCGCGCCATCAAGCCAGAGATCCGTGACCTCGGCGAGATGGTTCGGAAGCGTGGTAGAGGTTTCCACGACCTCCTTTTCGGCACGTCCCACGGAAAGGTTTAGCCGGGACGAAGATGCGAGACGGACGACGTACTCCAATCGAGTGCGTTTTGGTGACCCCGCCGACGTGGGCTCCGGCTATAGTCCCGCCACAGCAGCGTTCTCGACTCATCCACCGGACATGTCGTTGTGAAATTCGCGAGCTTTGCGCAGGACTGGCTCGTGGGACCACGCCGTCCCCTGCTGCTCGGGAGCATCACGAATTTGGATCTCAGGAGCACGACTCAGGGCGACTACGATATCTGGGTCGACAATTTCCGGGTTGAGCCTGCCGTGGCGGACGGCTTGATCGACGACTTCACCAGCAGCAGCGCGCCCTTCGCCGGCTATTGGTGGAGCTCGGCTGGAACGGGAGCGACAGCGACCTTCGTGACCGCAACCGACGCCGGCAACCCGGCTGGCCACTTCTCCGGCACCACCCCCTGGGACAGTTGGGGTTTGGCTGGCAGGTCCTTCACCACGCCTGTGGATCTGACGTCGTCGACGGGGATTTCGTTCGACGTTCACGGCACGGCCAAGCTGGGCTTCGGCAGCGGGGCCAATGCCCTGATTCCCAAGAACAACGCTGATTGTCCGATTGGGACGGATCAAATCCCCACCGACACCTGTGCCATCGACAAAGGCTTGCTCTTTTCGCCCTACACCGATGGCTACGCTGGCGCGGCGCCTGACCTAGGCGCATTCGAGTCGGGCAAGCCGAAGTGGACCGCCGGGGCAACCACGGTCGAGAACTGGTATTCATGCCCCGCTGGTCCCGCCCCAGCCGACTGTACCATTACACTCGACGCGGGCACCGACACCGCGGGCGGCGGCAAGGACGCATGGCCGACAGAGGGAGGCGCCGACGGAAGCGGGACCGTGGACTCAGTGATCTCCTTGGGCCCGATGGATGCCAGCGCGGCGGGCTCTCCCGTGATCGTGACTGCGGATGCCGCCCCGGACGCACAGTCACTGGATGGAGGAGCGGTGGGGGCTGATACTGCGGCAGCCAAGGACGCCCGTGTGGTGGATGGGCCGACGGACAGTCGCGCGGCCGACGTACCGTCGAGCGCCCCGGCTGACGCGAGCAGCGCGGACAGCGCGGCTCGGGATAGCCGGCGGGACAGCCAGACATCCAGCGCCGCGCCCGTCAAGTCTTCAGGCTGCGGGTGCCGCGTGGGCGGACGGGGCCGCGCTCAATCGAGCTTGCCGTTTGTCATCTTGGCCGGCTTGCCCTGGATTGTGATGGCCCGGCGTCGGCGTGGCTTAGCCGGGGCGGTATTGCAAACAGCTTGGCCCGGACGGGTTCGTCGAAGACGATCGCGACGGTGCGACCTTCCATGGTCACCGGACCGATGGTCACGTCTTCCCGATGCCACACGAGGACGCCGTCGACCGGCCGCCAGTCGGAGAATCGCGTGACGTAGGGAACCTCACCGCCCTGCGACGCTTGCACGCCTTGCTCCCAGACCCGCAGGTGCGTCGTGCGGTCGAAGCAGATCTCGATGGGCGTGCCCTTGCTCTTGCGCAGCCCGACGCATTCCGAGGACTGTCCCGGCACCGCCTTGGGCGGCAGCACGGACTGAACGCCTGCGTAGATTTCGGCCAGATGCCATTCCGAGTTCCAGGCTGCGGCGATGCGAACGTCTTCGGCCTCGGCATCTTTGAGCACCCGCAATCCGCCGATGGGGTCTTTGGCCCAGGCGATACGACCGTCGGAGCCGCGCAGGAAGGTGCCCATGCCGGGCATTTGCGACTCGCTGTAAAGCTTCCCTCCCTTGGCGATCCGAGTCTCTTCGCTGCTGACGAAGTGCATGGCCTTCACCGAAACCTCGCGCTTCACCCGCACGCTTTTGTGCTTCTTCCAAAGCTTCTCCTCGCCGATGGCCTTGGCATAGTCGGCCAGAATCGTCTTGGCATCGCGCAGTGGCGTCGCGGCAGCGGCTTGGGCGCGCGCTTCGGTAGCGGGGGCGGCGTCGATGGCGAGAAGCAGTGCAACGAGCGCGATCATGGCGACGATGCTTGGTCGGAAAGCTGGCCGACGTCAAGCGCCGTGAGTCCACTTCACCGCGTCGCCGCTTGCAGAGCTTCCTCCATGACCGGGTCGTGGCCGGCGAGCAGGGCGGCCCGGGTTTCCATCACCCGCCGATCAGGCTGCACGCCGCGGCCTTCGATGTCGATGCCCTTGGGCGTCTTGAAACCGGCCACCGGGATTTGCATCACCGCGCCGCCGGGGAGCGCCTCGATGGTCGAGCCGAGCGCGGCGCCCACGGTGTTGTCGCCCACGACGATGGCGCGCTTCGCTTCCTGCAAGCCGGCGGCGAGAATCTCGGAAGTCGAGGCGCTGCCTTCGTCGGCGAGAATGATGACCTTGCCGGCGAAGGGCTTGCTGTCAAGCGACGGCGCGACCACGAGGTCGTTGGCGAAGTCGCGGAATTGGATCGTGCCCAGGCTGATCTCGTGCGAAACCAGGCGAGCCGCGAGTGGAATCGCCATGCCGCCGAACCCGCCCGGGTTGCCGCGCAGATCGAAGATGATGGCCTTGGCGCGGCCGCGGCGGAAGCCTTCCACGGCCCTTTCGACCTCGGCGAGGATGGGTTGCAACAGGAAGAAATTGAAGGCGATGACGCCCACGTCGCCCACATGTCCAACATGAACCTCGGGTACGATGGGCGGCATGAGCAGGGCTTGCACCGCGGGCCGGTCGGGTGCATCGCGGGTCAGCATCGCCTCGTGCGGCTGATCGTTGCCGTCCAGGAATCTGATGCTGACCCTGGTGCCGGCGGGACCGGACAAAAGCTGCGCGGCCCGACGGCGCAGGCGGAAGCGTTCTTCCACGGGCCTCAGCGCGCGAGGGGAGAGCGGCAACGGAGACAGGCTGCGACCGCCGACGTGCGTGACCAGGTAGCCGGGGTGAATGCCGGCGCGCTCTGCCGACGAGCCGGGCCGTACCGAAAACACGGTGGGCTTGCTTTCGATGTCGCGTACGATCAGGCCCGGATCGCCGGTGCCGGTGCCAACCTCGATCACTTCTGCCGCGCCTTTCGCGACCGCCGGCGCGGGTTCGGGGGTGTCTTCCTCGGTCGCCTCGCCCGGGCCGTGCAGCTCGAGGTGCGACTGTCCGGTCGTCGCCAGCATCTCGTTGGTCACGCGGTAGAAGGTTGGCTCGTCAGGGGCGGCCATGGCGAGCGGCTGGTACTTCGCGCGCGCGGCTTCCCATTCCTGTCCCACCAGGGCCTTGTCGAAGTCCTTGTCGCGCACGGCGGTCCAGGCGGCGGCAAAGATCGCCTCGCGAAGCTGGAGCTCGACCCGCCCCGGTCCCATGGCCGCCCGCGTGGTGCTGTTCTGACCTGGAAGCGGCGTGAACGGCGGCGGATCCGTGGGCCGGGCGGCGTCGGGCGATGCGGCTGCGGTCGGAGGTTGCGGCGGACGGGTGGCGCCCGCGCACGCGGAAAGCGCAAGCAGGAAGACAGGCCAGGGCCGAAGGAAGATGGTCATGGGATAGGTATTCTACCGGCAAGGAGAGTGGGGCGCGACGACATGCCAGCGGTTTCGCTGCTATGCTGGCCTCGCCATGGGGCGCATCAGCAAGCACGTGAAGAACAAATTCGTGGCGGGGCTCATCGCCGCCATCCCGGTCGTCGTCACCGCGTTCCTGGTCTTCTATGTGGACAGCATGGTGCAGAGGGTAGTTCGGCTGCCCTATCCCTTCCTCGGCACACTGCTTTCACTGGTGATGATCTATTGCCTGGGCGTCTTCGTGACCAGCCTGTTGGGGCGCTATCTCTTGCGCACCTTCGATCGGCTGCTGGAGCGGATCCCTGGGTTGCGCGACCTCTATCGCACGTGGAAGCAGTTGCTGGTGACGCCGGATCTCGACTCGGGCATGTTCGCGAAAGTGGTGCTCCTACCCGACGAATCGGGGCAACACTTCTTGCTGGGCTTTTCCACCGGTCGTCCCATCGGCGAGGCCGGTGATCGGCTTTGCGTGTTCGTCCCCAATTCGCCGAATGCGATTACTGGCCGCCTCTACTTCACCAGCATGAAGCATTGCCACTTCCTCGACGTGTCGTCCAAGGACGCGCTCAAGACGGTGGTGTCGAGCGGAAATTATCTGCCGGCGGGGTTCGCGGCGCCCGTCCCGCCGGCATAACACTCCCTCAAATGATAGGCGGTGCGAGTCCCCGGCACTCAGGGGGCGACGAGCACACGCCGTTTGTGGCATACAGATGGGGATGCCGCACATACCCGGACTCAAGGTCGTCCGTTCCCCCATCGATGGCTACGGGGTCGTCGCCATACGTCCATTTGTGGAAGGCGAGCTCATCGCCGAGGTCGACGGCGTGGGCTGGCGGATCGAGGAGGACGTGGACGATCGCTACTCGCTCAAGATCACCGACGAGATCCTCTTCGACATGGTGGATCAGACACGCTGGATCAACCATTCCTGCGACCCCAACGCCGGCGTCGAGGTGGGCCTTCACCCGAACGGCCAGCCCTGGGCGCGCATCGTCGCCCTGCGGGAGATTCGCCAAGGCGAAGAAATCGCCTACGACTACGCCTTTCCCGCCGAGCTTGCCGAACCATGCCGCTGCGGATCGCCCAAGTGCCGCGGGCTCATCATCGACATGGACGAGGAGTAGACACCGGCCGGTTCTGGGCGCTCACGTGGCTAATACCGGACCCTGCCCACCACACCGGCGTACGCGGCAAACGGCGAATTGGCGTCGGGGCAGTCCACTCTTTCGCGCACCAGAGGAACCGACGCATCGCCTGCCAGCGCCTGGTAGAAGATGGCATCGTCGAAACCGGCCTGGGCAGCTTCTCTGCGGGTGGCGGCGAAGTAGACCGCGCGCGGCCGTGCCCATAGGATCGCGCCCAGGCACATCGGGCACGGCTCGCAACTTGCGTACAGATCGCAGCCCTCAAGCTTAAAGGAACCGAGCGCCGCACACGCCGCGCGGATGGCTTGTACCTCGGCGTGCGCGGTCGGGTCGTTGGTGGCGACCACCGTATTGGCGGCTTTCGCGATGACCACGCCGTCCTTGACCACGACCGCGCCGAACGGCCCGCCTTGTCCGGCCGTCGCACCGCGAATCGCCTCCGCAATGGCAAGGCCGAGAAAGCGCTGCTTGTCCGCGTCCGGCGGCGCGCTCATGTCCGTGCTCCGAAGATCGCGGTACCGACCCGGACGATGGTGGCGCCCTCGGCGATGGCGACTTCCAGGTCGTGGCTCATGCCCATGGAAAGCTCGTCGAGGGTGACGTTCGCGCGTACCCTGCCGCGCTCGGCTTCTTGCAGGCGGCGCAAAGCGGTGAAGTGCGGTCGCGACGCTTCGGGGTTTTCGTCGTACGGGGGAATCACCATCAGCCCCTTGCAGCGCACGTGGCTGCGGCCGGCGAAGCTGTCCAGAATCTCCGCCAGCGTCGCGGGCGCGATGCCGCTCTTTTGAGTTTCGCCGGCCACGTTCACTTGAATGAGGCAATCCTGAATCACGCCCAGCGCGCCTGCCTTTTCGTCGATGGCGCCGAGCACGTCCGCCGATCCCACCGAGTGCACCAGGGCCACCTTGCCGGTGACGTACTTCACCTTGTTGCTCTGCAAGGGGCCGATGAAGTGCCAGCGAGGCGCCGGCAGTCCGGTAGCCTTCACCAAGTCCGCGACCGCGCTGTGCTTGTCGCGAAACTCCTGCCCGTAGTTTTCCCCGAAATTCGCCTGGCCTGCTGCAAGCGCGCTGATAACGTCCGCGGGCAGCACCGTCTTGCTGACCGCGAGCAATGTCACGCTCTCCTACGGTCGGTTCGACGCCGCGAGCGCTCCGCGCATGCGCCGACGCACTTGCTGCAAGTTGGCCGCGATCTGCTCGGCCCTGGTCACGGCGAAACCCCGAAGGCGTGCGGCGGGTAGCCGGGCAGGGCTTCCAGGGCGCGCAAGTCCGCCAGCACTTCGGCGAGCGGCAGCCCGACCACGTTGCTGAAGGATCCGCGCAGGTCGGTCACGAAGCAGCCGGCGATGCCTTGAATCGCATACGCGCCGGCCTTGCCACGCCACTCCCCCGAGGCCAGGTAGGCGGTGACCTCCTTCGCATCGAGCGACCGGAAGTGCACCTGGGTACTGACCAGACGTTCGACCATCCGTTCAGAGAAGCGGATGTGATACGCGGTCAAGACCTCGTGCCGACGCCCGGCCAGTTGCCCCAGCATCTCCGCCGCCTGCGCTTCGTCGGCGGGCTTGCCGAGAATCCGATTGCCGAGCGAGACGATGGTATCCGCCGCCAGCACCGCCAGCTTGGGGCCACCCAGCCGAGCCACCGCCGCGTCGCCCTTTTCCGCCGCCAGCCTGACCGCGTAGTCCCGCACCGGCTCGCCGTCGTGCACGGATTCGTCGATGTCCACGGGCTCCACGGCAAGCGCCAGCCCCACCGACATGAGCAGCTCACGCCGTCGCGGCGACGCCGAGGCAAGAATAAGATCCGGAGTGCGTTGCAAAGTGGCGGAAGTATAGCGCCGTTTCTTGTCAATACGCCGTGGTCTCGATGCCTGTGAGGTCGGCGTCGTACACCTTCACTGCGGCTCTGGACGCGGTCGTGACGGTCGATCCGTTCGTGAAGGCTATGCTGGCTTTACGCCGACCGCGGAGTCCGGAAGCCCCAGAAGCCTGGCACAGTTGACGAACCGCTGGACATCAGCCATCCTGGCTGACACAGACCATCGGACAGCGTGCTCCGACCTTTTGCACGCCGTCTATCGAAGATTCGTCGGAGGAGCGCAGTTGTGGCGAGGCCCTACATCGTCAAACCAGGTGACTGTCTCTGTAGCATCGCCGCACGGTACGGCTTTGCCAGCTACGAAGATGTCTACAACGCCTCAGAAAACGCAGAATTCAAGAAGAAGCGGCCCAACCCGAACCTGATCTACCCTGGGGATATCGTCATGATTCCGGAGATTCCCCCGAAAACCTACAACTTGGCCACCGGCAGGCGCCATCGCATCGTGGTGCCTGTGCCCAAAGTCGTGCTGCGAATCGACGTGCCGGTATCAGAGCCTCACTTCTACGAAGTTGTGGTCGGCAAGGCGAACAAGAGTGGTCGAACCGACGAAGGAATGCCGATAGAGTTTCCGATACCTGTCACGGCCACCCGCGGCCACATCGATCTTTGGCCTGCCAAGGAAGGCAACGAGGCAGCCAAGGAGGAACTGTTCACCTGGGACCTTCTCATCGGTCATCTCGATCCCATCGATGAGATTTCGGGAGTTCAGGGACGCCTGGCCAATCTTGGTTACTATAACGATCCGGTCGATGGCAGCGCTGGCCCGTCGCTGGGACTCGCCATCTCCCAGTTTGAAGCCGACAGCGATCTGGAGGTAACCGGGGACGCTCGGAACAAGGCCATGCAAGACAAGCTCGCCCAACTCCATGACGGGAGTTGAGGCTAGGGGCACGGAAAAACCAGAATGGATCGGGTCGTCTACTCAGTAGAGCTTCGCTTCGAATCCGCCCTCCTTCACAACGCCGCCGGAGGGCCTGGAGGTGAGGTGTACTTCGTCGCCGAAGCGGCACAAAGGCGCATGCGGAAGACGCCGCTCTTGAAGGTTGGTAGCGACTCTTCGGTGCCCTTCCATGGGGTAGGATTTCAATGGAGCCTAGAAATCCCGGACAAGTTGACCCAGGTGCCAGTGAGCATCGAATGCTGGAAATACGATGCTTCGGGGGCTGACCGGCTGCTCGGCACGCTGAAGCTCACGGCGGGTGCTCCCTATTCGACCACCTGGAGCAAGCGGACCGCGAAGAGCGCGCAGCTCGATCTGAGCTACTCGATGGCCGTCACCATGACCCTCGTAAACAAATCCCCAGTGGCGTTGGTTGCACGCCAGCTTCCTGGAAGCACCAAGAAGAACACCCTCGTGCCCCTCAATGTGGCGCAGGCAAGGTTGACCGAGATAGTCGGGCTGTATAAGCCTGGGTATGACGACCGCTCTGCCCCTGCCCCTGATACCACCAGAGGATCTGGCTACTTCAAAGGCTATCTGAGCGAAGACGACCAAGGTCGCGTGTTTCGCAATCGCACGCCTGACGGGGTTTGGAGAAAAGATACCCAGTACGTTGACTTGGAGGTCGTCATCGATCCCCCGTCCGTCCGTCTGCCCACAGGAGCAAAGGTTGTCTGGTCTTTCAAGGACCCGGATGACCCCTCCAACGATCCGACGCGCGTTCAAAGTGGCGCGGGTCGCTGGCTCGATCCGAATGGCGACAGGCATGGACGTGCGCCGGTTGCGACGGGTGCTGACAACGATCCGAATCACAAGGGAAAGGCACACCCGCGATTTGAGGAAGTGGATCCCAAGTACGCTCTCAGCAATGCGTGCGAAACGCTCGTTGACCTCGCGTCTCGCACCAGCAAGGTCCGTTTTCACGTCAGCGATATCGCTGGCGACAATTTCAAGATCAAAGCCGAGGTCAAGGCTGATCCGACCATCACCCATCGATCGCCGGCGGAAACTGACGTGATTTCCGTATGGGATCGGGTTGATCTCGAATATGTGAAGATGTCCTCAGCGTTGGACTTGCCGGTCGACGAAATCGCCACGTACTACGACATGGCGTTCGCTCAGGTCGATGTCTCTCTCAAGCGGATCGTGTCGGGGCCGAGCGACCTCCCAGAGATGGGAATCGACGACATCTCGGCTGATGCGATGTGTGTCCAGTACAGCAGCAAAGCCGCAGGAGAGTTCACCATGGAGGGACAGGGCGGCTGGTTTCTCATCGTCGCAGCGAATCGCTTCGTTCCTTCCCAGAGCGCTTCGATTCTCTATGAAGGGGATGCCCATGCCCACGGCGGCGTGGTACGGTTGCCGGCTGGCACAGTGTTGGCGGACACGCCAGCCGTGGTCCGAGTCTTCAATCCGAGTGGTGCCGCGGGCCTGGGCACACCCAAACCCAACGACCGCGACAAGCATACGAAGTTCGAAGTGCGAAAGAAGCTTGGTCGCGACCTGCAAATCGTTCCGCACGACTTCCACGAGCCCGGCAATCCGGACCATGCGTTCCTTGACGCGAGCTTAAGGGATTATGGCCTGGCCGATGGCGCCAAGATCCCGATACAGGTTCTGAGCTTCGGCGATGAAGCGATGGTCACTGGGGGCATCAGCCCAGGTGGTGCGGACGTAAATGGGAAACACTACTTTGGCGGTCGTCTCATCGTCTTCACCCAGTCGCTAAACCAGCAGGATTTCATCCGCACGCTCTGCCACGAGCTCTGCCACGCGTTCGACAACGCACACAAGTGTGGAAACTGGGATTGGGTGAGGCAACCTCAACGCGAGGGCTGCTGTATGAACTACTGGTTCCAGTTCATCCTCGACGACAACAGGCCGCGCAAGCCAATGGCCTGGACACAGAACCGGCTGTCCGCTCACCTGTGCGGGCCTCATATACGTCGAATGCGCGACTACCACCTCCAGGACAATCCGGGGCTGGGATGGCGGTAGGAAGTCGGTCGTTGTGGGCCGTCTCGGTTGCCCTCTTGGCAACGGTTTCCCCTGGCGTATTCGCCTCGCAGGTCTCACCCCGTTGCAAAGGGAAAGCACACACCCATGGGTCTGCCGCACCGACGGCGGTCCCCGCGCAAGGAGCTTCCATGTCGGACAATCCATCGCATTCTGCAGACGCGGATGATCACCCGTTCCTGGAGCTGGCCGCCGGTTCACGTTACTTTCTCGGGCTGCCCGTCGTCGTTTCGCTGACCTTCCGCAACCAATCGAGCCAAGCCGAGTTCTATCGACTTCCCCAGGTAGATCTCGTCCGCACGCGCGGCCTCGGCGTGATTTTGGTACCCAAGGCGAGCCCGGACAAACCAATGACCGCGCGTTTTCCGCTGCCGGAGGAAGGAGAGAGAGGGTTCGATCTTCGGCCGGGCGAAAAGCGAACGGTGCTCTGTGATCTTTCGAATCTTGGGGTTTCCTTCTCGGCCGGTGTCTACTCCCTACGGGTGGACCTTCCGCCGCACGACTGGGCAAGCATCTCAAACTCGGTTGTCGTCGAGTTTCTCGCGCTGCCCAAGACCGATGCGGAGGAGGCGGCTCGCTTGCGCCGCGTCGCTGGCACGTCGCCCGATACCGGAGCCTGGGGACCGTTCCTCAGCAACAACTGGAACACCGTCCAGCTCGCGCCGTCGTTCGAACTCGCGGCAAAGAAACAGCTCGCTCTGCATCTGTTCCTTCATCGTGCCTGGTATGGCCCGGCGAAGGTCGCAGATATCGCGTCCGCACCGCTCGACGTCATCGATGATCGTCACTTGGGCGCGGAGGTGGCGACGCTCAAATACGAGATTCTGAAGGCGCAAGGCAGCTCGCGTGCCCCTCTTGTGCGTGAAGTCATCCTGAGGGGCGCTCCCGGATATGCCTGGCGGCTGGGCGCCATCGATCGGGGCGACGGGCTGCTAGCAGAGGGCCGCCGCGCCTACGGTCCGGAGCGAAGATTCCTTCGGCCACCGATGAGCTCCCCGTACAGTCCCTAGTGCCTCGAACCCAGCGTAATGCAATCAGCTGGCACCGTGGATTTCGTGCGCTGGCTAGGGATTTTTTAGGCGGAGCTGCGCCGCTGCGCTCAGGATCCCTTCCTCCGCCTGGCCGCGGCGGGCCGAGCATGTCAAGAATGGGCATAGCAGCACCATGACGACCCTCGACCGGACCGATATTCTGCGTTGGCTCACGTGTGACGATGCCGTCGCGCTCGACGAGCTTTGGCACGAAGCGGATCGCGTGCGTCGCGAGCACGTGGGCGACGAGGTTCACCTGCGCGGGCTCATCGAGATCTCGAACCACTGCCTGCGCCAGTGCCATTACTGCGGGCTGCGCGCCGGCAACCGCGACATCACCCGCTACCGAATGACCCCCGACGAAATCGTCGCGGCGGCCAAGCAGGCGCGCGACTTCCACTATGGCACGGTGGTGCTTCAGGCGGGCGAGGACGAGGGGCTGACCCTCGACATGGTGAGCGACGTCATCCGCCGGATCAAAGGCGAGGCCGGCGTCGCCGTCACCCTTAGCCTCGGCGAACGGACGCTCGGCGAGTTGCGCGCCTGGCGCGAGGCGGGCGCGGATCGCTACCTGCTTCGTTTCGAGACGTCCAACACGGAGTTGTTTGTGCGCATGCACCCGCCGCGCGGCGGAAAGCGACCCTCGCGCATGGAAGTTCTGCGCGCTCTCGGCCCCCTCGGGTACGAAGTGGGCAGCGGCGCGATGCTTGGGATCCCAGGACAAACCTACGACGACCTCGCCAACGATTTGGAGCTGTTTCGCGAGCTGGACCTGGACATGATCGGCGTCGGGCCGTTCATCGCCCATCCGGCGACGCCGTTCGGACAAGCCCAACCCGCCGAGGTGCCCGGGCAGGTCCCCGCGACCGAGCTCATGACCTACAAAGTCTTGGCGCTGGCACGCCTCTTGTGCCCGGATTCCAACATCCCCAGCACCACGGCGCTCGCCACGCTGAACATCGCCGAGGGACGCGAGCTGGGCCTACAGCGCGGGGCCAACATCGTCATGCCCAACCTAACCCCGCCCGAATATCGCGTGCACTACGAGATCTATCCGGCCAAGGCGTGCATCCGCGAAACCTCGGATCTGTGCAATCGCTGTATCACCGGCCGCATCGAGAAGATCGGCCGCCGCATCGGCAAAGGCACCGGCGCTTCGCCCAACCTGCGGCGCCGCAGCCGGGGCAAAGAGCCAAGCTTGGAAAGACTTGCGCCGGCCGAGAAGCCGCGCGGCCTGCGGCGAAGTCGCTGACAGTCGTCAGCCTCTGCGGGCGGTGGCCTTGAAGAAGGTGTAGCAGAAGGTGCCGTCATCGAGGGCGGCGCGCTTCAGGTCGGCGATGCCCTCGGCCCACTCGTCCTCGCCGACGAGGCCCAGCCGAAGCGAGGGTTCGTGCGCGCCTTCCACCATGGCGATGAAGGTCTTGTTGGTGAATCCGTCGACCCAGCGAGGCCGGCTGGCGTCGGCGTAGACGAAACGTGGCGACACGTGTACGTCACGCAGGCCGACGCCGTTCAGCAAGGGATAGAGCCTGCGGCCGATGTTGGCATCCCCGCCGCCGTGCGCCTGCGCCTCGACCAGACACGCGATGGTCCGGCGCGCCTTGCCACTGTCGGGATGAAAGAACGTCGACCCGTGGTCGCCCTCGATGACGGTCACGCTGCCACCGGGGCGCACGACCCGCATGATACTGCGTAGGGCCTCATCGGGTCGGGCCAGATGTTCCAGCACAAAACACACGAACGCGTGATCGAAGCCGGCCTCTGCGAACGGCATGTGAAACAGATCGGCTTCGAGGAAGCTGACGTCGAAGCTGGCCGCAGACGGTAACGCGGCGACTGCGGCGCGTGCGGCGGCCAGCGACGAGGGCTCGCGATCGATGCAGGTGAAGCGCGCGTGTGGGCTCCGCCGCAAGAGGTGGACGGTTTGCGCACCGACGCCGCAGCCGGCTTCCAGCACACGCGACCCCGCGGGAAAGCCGGTGTCATGGTGAAGCAAATCGGCCAGGGTATCGGCCTGGTCGCCAAGCCGAGCGGCCTCGGTGCTGGAGTAACCGTGCACGTAGGATGAACCACGCTGGAGATAGTCGGGCATTTCGGCCACAACCATCGCCCGGACCGGCGCGCGAGTCCACCCCCAGGGCCCGCGGTATAGGTGGCCGCCGGCAACCGGCCCCGGCCTGGGCCCTGGCACTACGCCAGCGCGAGTGCCTGGTCGAGCGCCCCAATCAGATCATCCGGGTGCTCCAGGCCCACGGACAGCCGCACCAAGTCTGGCGTCAGACCGCTCGCGCGCTGCTGTTCTTCCGAGAGCTGCGAGTGCGAGGTGCTGGCCGGGTGGAGGATCAGGCTCTTGGCATCGCCCACGTTGGCGAGATGAGAGAAGAGCTGGATGTTGTCGATGAGCTTCACCGCCGACGGGAAGCCGCCCTTCACGCCGAACACGACCATGCCGCCGAAACCGCGCTTTAGGTACTTGGCAGCGCGATCGTAGGTGGGATCGTTCTTCAGTCCCGGGTAGCGCACCCACGCGACCTTCGCATGCTTGGCGAGGTGCTCGGCCACCTTCAGCGCGTTCTCACTGTGACGCTCCATTCGGACCGGCAAAGTCTCAATTCCCTGTAGGAATAGGAAAGAATTGTCGGGCGAGATGGCCGCGCCCAGATTGCGCAGGGGAACCGTGCGGACCCGCAGCGCGAAAGCGATAGGCGCAAGAGCGTCGGGCAGGTCGTGGGCCCAGCGCAGGCCGTGGTAGTTGCTGTCCGGCTGGTTGAAGAGCGGGAAGCGCGGGTTGTTCTTCCACTGGAATTTCCCTGAATCCGTGATGATGCCACCGATGGCCGCGCCGTGGCCCCCCAGCCACTTGGTGAGCGAGTTCACCACGATGTCGGCGCCGTGCTCGATGGTACGAAGCAGATATGGCGTGGTGAAGGTCCCGTCGACGATCAAGGGCAGGCCGTGCTTGTGCGCCACATCGGCCGCGGCGGCGATGTCGGTGAAGTCGAGCACCGGGTTGCCGATGGTTTCGATGAAGATGGCGCGGGTCTTGTCGGTGATCGCCTTGGCAAAATTCTTCGGATCCTTCGGGTCGACGAAGCTGGTCTTGATTCCAAGCTGCGGCAAGATGGCGTCGAACTGGGTGTAGGTTCCGCCGTACAGGTTGTTCGCCGACACGATTTCATCGCCCGCCTGCGCCAGGGTAATGATGGCGTAGAAGACGGCGGACGTGCCCGAGGCCACGGCCACCGACGCGGCGCCACCCTCCAGTTGCGACACGCGCTGTTCCAGGATGTCCGTGGTGGGATTCATCAGGCGCGTGTAGATGTTGCCTAGCTCTTTGAGCGCGAAGAGGTTGGCTGCGTGCTCGGTGTTCTTGAAGACATAGGATGTGGTTCGGTAGACGGGCACGCCCCGCGACAGGGTCGCATCAAGGGTCTGTCCCGCGTGCAGGGCCAAGGTCTCAAAATGGTAAGGCTTCGCGCTCATGATCATCCCAATCCTTTCTCTGGGACGGGTCTACCACATTGCCGGTCGACGTCAATGATAAAGGACTTGTGTCTTCTAAAGTGGAATTGGGGCGCGGATCAGCGCGCGTAGATGATCAAGTTATGGTAGCGCGCCTCAGACGCGCCGGGGTTTTCGTAGGTATGTCGCTCGTCGGCGCGAAACGAGACCGAATCGCCTGGGCCGAGATCGTGCACCTCGCCCGAAAGGTGCAGGTTGAGCGCGCCGCTCAATACGACCACGATCTCGCGCGTGCCGGGCGCGTGCGGATCGGATGCGTGGGCTGCTCGCGCGGCCAGGCGAAGCTCGTAGAGCTCGACCCAGGGATTCGATCCAGCCGGGGACAATGGACGACTTTCCATCTTTCCGTCGGAGGAACGCAGGACCTGCGTATCCGAGCGGCGCAGGACCGAAACCTCCTGCGCCTGCCCGCCGATCAGCTCGGAGAATGGGATACCGAGGCCGACCGCGATCTTCCACAAGACGCCGAGCGATGGGTTGCTCTTGTACAGCTCGATCTGCGAAAGCGCGGCTCGGCTGACGCCGGATGCGGCGGCGAGCTCGTCGAGTGAAAGTCCACGACTCTTGCGTTTTTCGCGCAATTGCAACCCGACCCGCCTTGCCAGGTCCGCGGCCCCGACGTCGTCTCCCGGTGGCAGGGGGACCTGGCGCAAGCTCGTCGCGCGGGCTCGTTTGCTACTGGCCTGGACAGATGTCTTTTCTTTTCTCATGGTCCTTCCCGCGACTGACGATAGCAAATGCGGGACGAACTTGCAGAATCTCGCTTTACGGTTGGGCGCCGTCGCCCACCGGGAGCGATCGCCTCACGTGCAAACAAAGCACAAAAATCGTCAAAAGAAGGCA
>CAZBIU010000119.1:0-17760 GCA_964491625.1 uncultured Myxococcales bacterium | reverse complement strand
GCCGCGGTAGCCTGAAGAATCGAACCGATGTGCCCGCCCTCCAGCGCCTGGCCGCCGAGGATCATGGCAAGTGCAAACAGAATGCCGCCTATGGTCGCAAAATCCATAGGCTAGCCTTCTCCGCTCGGCACCACGGGCCCGCTGTGGATCTTGCGACGATACTGGACCACCTCGTTCACAACCTCCTCTAGCGTCTGTTTGACCAGGATGTGGTGTCCGGTGGTTAGCGTCAGCATGGTGTCAGGAGTTCTCTCCACCGTCGCGATCAGCTCTGCGTTGACAACGACTTCCGAACCGTCGAGGCGTACCAGTGGAATCATAGAATCTCCTAATTATTCTCGGCATATCGCAGCCTCTCCTTTAGTTGGGGAGAGGCTGCGATCCGAAAAATAGACAATCACCTCTTGATCTGCATCAGCTCTGCGAGAAGCTGGTCAGCCGTGGTCAGGGTCTTGGAGTTTGCTTCAAAGTTGCGCTGCGCTGCGATCATTCGGATGAACTCGGAGCTGATATCGACGTTCGACTGTTCCAAAGTGCCGGCGGTGAGGCTACCGCGGTCCGCCGTAGCCGGGGTGCCGAGGGTGGGTGCGCCGGACGCGGGCGCCTCGGTGTACAGCGTGGAACCGACGCGCGTGAGCTGGTCTGGGGCTTTGAAGTTGGCGATGATCATCTGGCCGAGGGTGCGGGTTTGACCATTGGTGAAACCACCGGTGATGGTACCGTCCTGGCCGACAGAAATGCTGCTCAGGCTGCCGGAGCTCGACCCTGCCTGGGTTACGAAGCTGACCGCTGAGGTCGCGGCATACTGGGTAAGTCCGTCGAGACCGCTTCCGCCGCCGGCCGTACCGGTGCCGAAGTTGAAGGTAAGCGTTTGCGGGCCCACCGAGTTGGTCGGGTAGAAGCCTTGATTGTCGGTCGAGTTGGAGATCATGCGACCCGATGTGTCGAATCGCAGCGAGCCGTTGGCGACTTCGATCGGGCCCGTGACTGCCGTGTGGTCGATGGTGGAACCGTCCATGGCGTTCGATAGGTTGGCTGAATCGGTCATCACATGGTAAGTCCACTCGCCCGAGTCTGTCGCGTCGGTGTAGGTCGGGTCCGACGGGTCCTTCTTGGAAAAGTAGATGTCGAGCTGGATCGCTTTGCCCAGTGAATCGTACACCGTCATGCTTGTGGTGAAATTGGATGTGGTCTTGGGATTGGTCGGATCCCACGTAAGGGGCGCCGCAGTTTGATCGAGGTTTCCGCGAATGGTGATCTGGTCGGTCGCCTTTGCCGGGGCCGATGCGTTGCCGACCTGCAGATCGCCCATGAGACCGGACGTGACTGTGCCGGTGGCGTCCGCCTGCAGCCCTTGGACACGCAGTCCTTGGAGGTTTGTCAAATAGCCGTCCTTGTCGATGGTGAACTGTCCGTCCCTTGTGTAGAACGTGCCGTTCTCTCCATCGTGGTCCCCTTTGAGAACGAAGAGCCCGTTGCCTTGGATGGCCACGTCGGTGGCAAGGCCGGTCGTGGTGAATCCGCCCTGAGAGAAGAGCTTTTGGACAGTCTCCACGGTGACGCCCAACCCCTCTTGGCCGGTTGCGCCGCCGATCAGTTGCTGGGCCATGGCATCGGCGAAGACCGTGCGCGCCGCCTTGAAGCCGACGGTGCTACTGTTTGCAATGTTGTCGCCCACCACCGACAGCTCCGTGGTCGCGGCATCGAGGCCACTGGCTCCTACGTACAATGATCCTTCTAGACTCATGGTTCTTTCCTTTCCTTTCTATTCGTCCAATTCCGAAATGTCCGAAAGCTGTACGGTCGATCCGCCTGCCAAGAAGCTAATCGATCCGGTTGTGCCACTGTCGAACGTGACACCCGTGATTTGTGCGCTGCCATTTTGAGTAAGTGAGATGGGATTGCCGCTGAGGTCGGCGGCGGTGACCTGTACGGTGTACGTGCCAGGCGCAAGCGTGTTGCCGTTGTCGTCATGTCCATCCCACGAGTAGTGATTCGCGCCGGCGTTGGCGGGACCCATCTGCATCGTGCGAACGGTCTCGCCACTGCTGTTTTGGATGGCGATGGTGACGTTGCCGGCGTTCTGGGAAAGGTTCGCCGTGATAGCGGCCGGCTTGTCGGCTTCGAGAACCACCTGGTCAGTGTTGAAGACGGCCGTCTTCCCGATCATGCTGGCCGCGGTCGTCTGTAGCGCTGAGCCCTGCGCCGCGAGCATCTTCGTTAGCGTGTCGTTGGTGTTGCTCATTTGCTCCAACGTAGAGAATTGAGCCAACTGAGCCACGAAGGCGGTGTTGTCCATCGGTTGCGTCGGATCTTGCTGCTGAAGTTGCGCGGTCAGCAGCTTGAGAAAGTCATCCTTTCCCAGGGTGGATGTGGTGGACTTTTGCGAGGCCTGTTGCTGTGCTGTGGCCCCGGCACTCTGTATTTGGGAGATGGTTGATTGCACTGCCATGGTGTTCCTCAGGCTGTGATGTGGATGCGGCCTTGGTCGTTGATGGTGGCTTCCGGGCTGGATAGGGTGGTCTGACGTCTGGCCGGGGCAGCGTGCGGATGGCTGTCGTTTGGCGTCGTCTCGGCCGACTGTTGCGAATGGTGCTGGCTGCCTTGCTGGTCGGTGGCGAAGCTTCCGAGCGTGATGCCCTGTCCGGCGAGCACGGTGCGGACTTCGGAAGCTTTGCTTTCAAACATGGGCGCCATGCTGCCGCCGAGGTTGACGTCGGCGTTGCCGTCACGCACGCGCACGTGCAGGGAGAGATCACCGGCATTTGAAACCAGCGATGCATGGGCGGCGTGGGGAAGAACCGCCACTGCGAGCCCAGGATCCTCGGCGGCCTGCTGGAAGAGAGGCGCGCTGTGAGCCGAAAGCACCGCAATCTGCGGGGCTGCGGGCACAACGGCGTCCGGGTTGGAAAGGGCCGCGGGCATGATTGGCGGTGGCTGCAGAAGCGAGTGGTTAACGACGGGCACGGACGGCTGGGCAGGTGGGGCCGCAGGAGAGGCGGGTGCGGCGGTTTGAGAATGGGCCGCAGGCGAATCGGTCGCAGCCTTACCGACCGTGGCGGGCTGAAAATCCGCCTTGGGCGATCGGTGATCGAGTTGATGGGGTGGCGGTAGGGGAAGTGCGGCCACAGAGTCGTCGGCGCGTGGCGCGGGGGGCAGCGCCGGATCGACCACTTTGTCGACCGGAACGGACGCGGCTACCTGGGACTTGTCCTGCTGGGCAGGGGCTGCATGACTGGCCACACGGTTCTGGCGCGGACGGGTCTTGTCACGGGTATCTGGGTCGGCCGAGTCGACACTTGGCGGATGCGGCAGCGACGGTTGATGCGTGTCTGGAGAAGAGGATGATTCAGTCGTCGAAAGAGAGGGCGGGGGAGTCTCTGCCGTGGCGGTGGGGTGCGATGGTCCACTGGCGGCTGATTGCGACTTGTCGTGCGCTAAAGCGGCGGGGCCGGTGGGTGCCGGCTTGGTTCGTGGAGCGTCCGCTGAATGCCCGCGCTCGGCCACGGATTGGAAGTCGGCGCGGGAAGCAACGGGCGAGGGCGTCGCCGGTTTGACGGGAGTTGCGGGAGGCATGGCCGCCGGGAAGGGCGGCGTGCTGGTTACGTTGACCGAGGAAGATTCGCCACCGGCGGCTCTTGTTGGAGTGTCTTTGGGCGAGTCGACATCGCTAGGTCGAGCCGTGGGCTTTTCGGCTGTCCCTAGGAGATCGTCCTCGGCAGAAGAAGGTTCGCTGCGAGTCGCTTCGCCACGGGGTTGGTTGGGAAGGTCGCGGTGGCCGACCGTGGACGTCTTCGGGTTGGGGTTGACGGGTGGAGGCGCGGCCAACCCCGGGGCTGTCTCGGACGGCAGCAGGTTGGCCCCAGACGACGGCGTCTGTGCGGACGAAACGGGCTGGCGGGCGTCGGTGTGTGACTTGCCGGAATCAGGCCTGCGAGGGTGAGCCTCGGCGTTGGTGCTGATCAGGATTGTAGGGATCTCGGGATTCGAGTTTTGGGGATCGTCCGCGCTGCCACGAGAGGACAGGCTGGCCGGATGAAGCGGGGAGGACAGCGGCATCTGGCGTGTGCTCGCGGTGGAGGGGTGCTCGACGGCGTGGGGTTTCGCGGTCAGAACGGCCGGCTGTGGAGGTGGGAGCCTGTCAGGAAGCTGGCTATTCGCCGGGCTGGAGAGTGCGGACCGCGGATCGGCAGAGACGGCGACCGCGCTGGTGCCTTGCTGGTCACGGGCTACGACCTCGGGCGCTGTCTGAGGTCCAGGCGTGCCCACGTGGGAACCATCTTGCGTGGACGGCGACACCGCCTGTTGGTTGAACCGGTGTGCAGAGTGTGTATAGCTTGTTGGGGCCTGCGGAACCGAAGGCTTCCGCAGCGGCGGCGTGGGCGGCGTCACCGCAACGTGGAATGGAGCCCGACCGGAGCTCAGCTTGGGTTCCTCAGCGGCCGCGCTGGCCGGGGCCGGTTGAGGTGGCTCGCTGGCGGCAGATTCCGCCGGAACCATCGCCAGATCGCCATTCTGCCGGGGTGGCTGTGGCGGAGCATCGCTCTGCTTCACTGTGGAGACGGTGTCGGTGCGAGCTTGAGCTAGGTTGCTCAGCATTTCGCCGCTTCCAAAATGCGACCGAGAAAGCTGCGGGTGAGTTGACTGTGGCGCTTCCGCCGCGTCGCCGAGGTGAGGCGCATGCTGCGAGGTTCGGGGTCGACGGTCGGACACGGCGGCTAGGGTGACGGGTGCGTTTCCCGGGTGCGAGGGGGCCGGCGTTGCCCTCGGGCTCGCCGGTTGCCGGGGAGGTGCGGTCGAAAGCGGCGGATCGGCTGCCCGCTTGGCGTCCGACTCCGGCGCCGCAAAGGTGACGTCGTTGCCCGGAGCCGCGCTCGTGCGGGCCGCCAAGACGGCCGAAGGCTGGATCCGCGGTGGGGTAGCCGCGCTCGTGCGGGCCGCCAAGATGGCCGAAGGCTGGACCGGCGGTGGTGTGGGGTAGCTCAAGCCTGGCTCCGACGGGGCACCTGCAGTTGCCGACCTTGGGGGCCTATCGTGCTTCGGCGTCGAAGCCGACGGTCGGGTGTTTTCACTCGGCACGCGGACAGCGCCCATCTGCGCGGGCAGGGTTGCTGTTTGAAAGGTGGGAGCCGGCCCCTGCTGGGCATGGGCCGACGACTGCGCCGGCGTCGGGGATGTCGGTTCGTCAGCAAGCGCCTGCCGGCGGTAGGACGGCGAGGGCTGCTCGCGGGGCACCGGTGCGTTCAGGGCCGGGGTCGTTTGCGGGGTCGTTTGCGGGGTTTGGGGCCCTGCCTGCGATTGGCCGAGAGCCGCTCTCGTGCCGACCGATAGCGCGTGCGGCGCCCTTCTCGGTAATTCCAGCGTCGTCGCATTGCCGGTACCAGCCGCTCTTGCGAACTGCGCAACGGCGTAGACGGCTCGGGCCGTGTTGTGCGAGGTCGGGGCAGCCTCCGGTACGGCGGGCGAGCTCGACGCCGCTGTGCTCGATGCCGGCGTAGCCACGGGTGTGTCGGGCGGGCTCGGTGCCTCGCCACTGTCAGAGAGGGCCGGAACGGGGGACTTTGCGCCCGGCTGGGCGGGCATTGTTGCCGCCGGTGCTTCGAGGTCGGGCAATGCCGTGCGGCCCTCGGCCGAGGGGAACGCAGGTAGAGCGGGCTTGGGCGCATCAGGCGTTTCGGGCGTGGCGTGGACCCGTTCGCTCAAGATCTGGAGCGTGCTTTTGGCGCCGACGGCCGTGCTTGCAACGCAGGACGGAGTCCGCGCTTGGCTGACCGACGGTTCGGCTGTCGCGTCGGATGGCTGCGGAAGTGCTGAATCAGAAGATAGGGCACCTTTGCTGGTGCCGGACCTGTTGTCATCCGCGCGCGCGACCATCGCGGGCAATGGCGGGGCGTGGGGCGCGTTCTTGGGCGGCGGCGGCGCCTCGGCGCTAGGCCCGGTCTTCATCGAAGGCGCCAGCGAGCGATGGGCTTCGCGCGAAACCGTGGCCGACTTGGCGTCGGGCAGTGCGTGAACGTCCGGGGCCACCGGCGCCGCATCCGCACCCGCGGGCACATCCCGGCTAACCACGGGCGAGGGTGCTTGAGGCGCGGCTGGGGCGGGCGCCATCGTGGCATGGTCGTGAAACAGCGCCGTATAGATGGCAGTAGTCGTGTTTTCCTTCTGCGCGGCCAAGGGTTCGCCTGACCCGGGCAGTGTCGGTTTTGTGTCGGCCGTCCGGGCGCTCTCACTGCCGGCCTTGCCTAGCAGGTGGGCAAAAGCTGCCGCGATGCTGCCGAGCTTACCGTGCGCTCGGCGGTCCTTGTCCGACGGACGCGCGTACGCCTCCGCAATTTCCGGTCGGGCCGGCGATTGGAGCATGGCAGCTCGGCCGGCGTTGCTCACTTGCCGGATCCCTTCTTGTCCTTGCCGTAGATCGACTTGCGGGTGGCGATCTGGGTGGCGAGCTCCGCCGCCATTTCGGGCTTCAAGAGCCCAAGAATGGCGCCGGCATCGGTCGCCTTCATCCGGCGCATGATTTCGGCGGCCAAACCCCGATCGAGGCGGGCCACGACCGCAGCGGCTTGCTCAGGCTTCATGCCTTTCATCGCTTTGGAGACCGAATCGATCTGCTCGGTAGGGGCCTCGCGAAGGGCGGCTACCGACACCGGCGCGGCCGGCGCGAGTCCTTCCCCGATCGGCATGCCCACGCTGCTACCGGCGAAACCGCCCCCGCAGCTTCCGCTCGCCTTGAGCAGCGCCTCAAGCCTAGCTGTCTCCAGGCGCAGGGCTTCGCGCGCTTTTTCGATGTCGGCCAGCGGCCCGCCCGATCCCTGGTCGCCTGGCACGGCGCCGGAGGGTTCCACGGTTACCACTTGCGCCTTGGCAAGTTGGCTGCGCAAGGCGGCCAAGGTCAGTCCCGGCGGGACCACGGCCGCGTAGCGATCGGGCGCTGACGAGGGCTTGCGCTCGGGAAGGTCTGATCTTTCAGCCGCCGCCGACCTGTACGTCGCCGGCCTGCGATGGCCCTTCGACTTCGAGTCGGCAACAATTTCCTCCTCGGGCTCGTCGTAAACCGCGGCGTCGTCCGATTTCGCCGATGCCCTGCCCGCGGCCTTGCCGGGGGCGGCCGGCGACTTGGGTGCTTTCGCGTCGGCTGGCTTGGCGGTTGCGGCGGGCGACTTCACCGTCGGAGAAACCGGCGGCGAGGGCTGGTTGACGTCGCGCCCCTGGGGCGCTGGAGATGCACGATCCGCCCCTGCTGCCGCAGCAAAGACGAGCCAGAGCGGGATCGCGAAACTAGGCACGACGTTCCTCCTTCTTGGGAGGCACTGCAATCGGCTTGCCATCCAGTGCGTGTCGCAAACGTGTCAGGGTCTCGCCGAGCGCAAAGCGTTCGTTGGGTTCCTGGCGCAAGAACGCATTGAGCTCATCGATGCAGCGAAGGGCTGCGTCGACGCGGGGATTTGTGCCGCTGACGTAGGCGCCGACCTCGACCAGATCGGCGGCATCCTTGTAGGCCGACAGTACGTCGCGAACCCGGCGGGCGAGCGCGCGGTGCTCTGGCGTGACCACGTCGCTCATCACGCGGCTGACGCTGGCGAGCACGTCGACGGCGGGGAAGTGTCCCGCCATGGCCAAATGACGGCTGAGCACGATGTGTCCGTCGAGGCAGGCTCGCGACGAATCCACCACCGGATCGGTCAGGTCGTCACCTTCCGCCAGCACCGTATACATGGCCGTGATGCTGCCTTGTCCTTCGCCGTTGCCGGCGCGCTCTACCAAACGCGGGATCATGGCAAACACCGACGGCGGATAGCCGCGTGAGGTGGGCGGCTCGCCCGCTGCCAGTCCGATTTCACGTTGGGCCATCGCCACACGCGACAGCGAGTCGATGAGCAGGAGCACGCGCTTGCCCTGGTCGCGGAAGAATTCTGCAACCGCGGTGGCCGCCATGCCGGCGCGCACACGCAC
This sequence comes from uncultured Myxococcales bacterium, assembly GCA_964491625.1. Taxonomy (GTDB): domain Bacteria; phylum Myxococcota_A; class Polyangia; order Fen-1088; family Fen-1088; genus Fen-1118. The sequence goes on along the minus strand of CAZBIU010000119.1, from coordinate 9,807 downwards.
GAGAGGCGACTCGTCGCCGGTGGCCACCACGACGACCGAGCGTGCAAGCCCGTTGCCGAGGTCGCGTTCCACGAACTCGCGAACCTCGCGGCCACGCTCGCCCACCAGGCCGACCACGATCACGTCGGCGTCGGCGCTCCGCGCGAGCATGCCGAGGAGAACGCTCTTGCCGATACCGGGACCTGCCATGATGCCAAGTCGCTGACCTTCGCCGCAGGTCAGGCAGGAATCGATGGAGCGAATGCCGAGCACGAGCGGCCGGCTGATGCGCCTGCGGGTCATGGCCCGCGGCGCGAGGGCGTGCACGGGGACTCGGGCGTCGAGGATCAGGCCTCCGCGACTGTCGAGAGGCTCCATGGCGGCATTGACCACGCGACCGAGCAAGCGCTGTCCCACCATGATCTCGCCAGCGCTGGCACGTGGTATGACCGGGCAACCTTCCCCGATGCCCTTCACCTCGCCAAACGGCATCAAAATGGCATTCGAGCCTGAGAAGCCGACGACCTCCGCGGCGAGGCTGTGGCCGCCTGCGGTTCGGATCTCGCACGACGTGCCTACGGCGACCTGGGGAAGCACGGCTTCCACGACGATGCCTGATGCGCGCGTGACCTTGCCCGCCAGGACGCACGACTGGGCCTCGGCAAGCGATCGCTTGAAGGCGTTGAGATTGACCAGACTCACGGCGCGCCCTCCGCCTGACCTGCGTCGAGCACCCGGCGCAGCTCTTCGATGCGCGCATTGATTCTGCCGTCGACGGTGACCAAGTCGCCCTCGACCAGGCAGTCCCCACGACCAAGCGAACCGTCCGGCACGATCTCGACCTTGGAAATCGATGCCGGCGCGACCGCCTGCGGCCCGCGGCTTTCCACCGCGGCGCCGATAGCTTGCGCATCGGCAGGCGACAGACGGATGGAGATCTTGCGCGACTCCCCAAGTCTCCTCACGGCACTGCGCACCAGGTTGACCAAAGGCTCGGGACTCGCCGAAAGCTCCATCTCCAAGATGCGACGTGCGACCAGGAATCCGATCTCGAGCGCGTCCGTGCGGGCCTCCGCGGCCAGGCGTTCGGTGGTCGCGCGCAAGACCTCGATGGCTGCCAAGGTCCTCTCGGTGAATTGTGCCGCCAGCTTCTGCGCCTCCGCAATGGCCGCCGCTGCGGCCTGTTGATTGGCCTCCTCGTCGTCGGTCTCAGACAGGATGACCTGCGGCCGAAACCGCGTGCCCGTGCTGGTTTTGAAGGCAGCGTTTTCGACCTTGAGTGCACCGCCGCTGCGGCCAAGAAACGTGGGACGGCGGAGCGCTTGCGTGGTTGCCATTCTTTACACCATCTTGTCGTTGGGGTTGACGATCGTGATTCGGCCCTGTTCGGCCAAACTGAACGCGACTTTGACCAGCTCGGCCTGAGCGGCTTCCACCGCAGCCAGCTTGACCGGTCCCATCGCCTCGATCTCGTCTTCCAGCATCTGCCCGGCTCGGGACGACATGTTCTTGGTGAAGCGCAGCTTGATAGCGTCGGGTGCGCCCTTGAGGGCAGTGGAGAGCTGGCTCATGTCGATCTCGCGAATCAGCGTCTGCATGTCGCGGTCGGTGAGGTTCATGAGGTCGCCGAAGGTGAACAGCTTTCCTCGCAGGCTGGCCGCCAGCTCCGGGTCGTCCTTTTCGATCTCGCCCACCACGTCGGATTGTTGGGCAGCGGGCACGGCGCGCAGAAGCTCGACCGCGGCGGCGCGGCCGTCGAGCCTTTGCGTGTTGGCCGGGACGGACGCCGCGAGCTCCTGGGCAAGTCCTAGTCCGACTTCGCGCAGGACCTCGGGCGCTACCGATTCCAGCATCGCCAACCTGCGCATGATCTGGGGCCGCAATTCGACCGGGATATGCTTAAGGACACCCAGCGCGCGCTGGCGGTCCATGAGGCCGAGCACCACGGCTGCCGTCTGCGGCAGCTCTCGCGAAAGGAGCATCGCAAGTGCCTCGGGATCGGCTGCTCCCAGTTGCGTGAAGGTTTCAGTCACGGGTGTCTCCGGAATGATGCGTGCATCGAAAATGCGCTTGGCCACGTCAAGGCCCATCGCTCGCGCGGTGGCTTCGCGCAGAAGTCCGTCGGCCCCGTAGGCGTCAGCGGCGACGCCGGTCATCGAATTGACAAAGGCATCGAGCGCGGCGGGAAAGATAGACGGATCTCTTCGTAGGTCGCGTGCGCCGGCGGCGATGCGTTCGACGATATCCTCGTCGAGAGTCTTGAAGATCTGAGCCGCGACGTCTGGCCCGAGACCAAGCAGGACCGCTGCGGCCCTTTGTGCCCCCGGGCCTGCCTCGAATTCGGTGAGGACGTTGTCTGGCATCGCCTATCTCCTTGCCGTCTGTTCGCCAGGTTTGCGGGGACCGTCGGACTCGACCCAAGCACGCAAAAGGTGCGAGGCACGGCTTGGGTCGGTTCGGCTGAGCTCTTTGGCCTGCTCGCGCATGACGAGCGAGTCGGCGCGGGCCATGTTGGGAATGCTCGTGTCAGCCCGCCCGAGCAGCATCTGGACGTCGCCTACCCGGGCGCCGATCTTGATCGACGAGATCGCCGAGGTCGCGCGACGGTACACGCGGAAGACGAGCAGCATGCCCATGGTGGCGAGGATGGCCCACAGAATCATGCGACCGAGACGCCACAGATCAGCGCGGTCCCAGATCGGCATGGTGATCTGGGTGTCGTCGGGCCGGTCGAAGACGGCGCTGGAGATTTCGAAGCTGTCGCCGCGTTGGGCATCGAAGCCGATGGCGTTCTTGGCAAGATCGGCCAGACGTCGGACCTCGGCCTCGGGGCGAGGCTTGCCATCTTTGCCATCCACAAGAACCGCGGCCGACAGACGAACGATTCGCGGGGTGCGCGAGATCGTGCGGGTCACCTTCTTGGTGATCTCGTAATTCTTGGTTTCGTCGTCGCGGGCGGTCTGCGTGCGTGCGCTTCCGCTGCCACCGCCGGGAACTGCGGCCACCGGTTGGTTGGCCGCCGCGCCAGCGACGCCCTGACCAGTGGTGCCGTCGCTGTTGACGGTTTCAGTGGTCTTGTGCTCGCTGCGGACGGTGGCCGAGTCGGGATCGTAGATGTCTTGCGTAGTCTCGATCTCGGTGGTGTCCAGGGCGGCCGTCACTCTGGCGACCACGGCGCTATGGCCGACGGCGGCTTCCAACAGATCGGTGATTCGCTGCTCAAGCCCGGACTCGATGTCGCGCTGTTCTTTGGCAAGCTTGCCCGACGCGGTCAGGTCGCCAGAAAGCACGGCGCCACGCTGGTCGACGATGGTCACGCCTTCGGGCGCAAGGCCCGGAACCGCCGAAGCCACCAGATGTCGGACGCCGGCCAGCTCGCGCTCCTGCATCGATCGGCCGGGCTGCAGATTCAGAAGCACTGCCGCCGAGGGCTTTCGATCGTCGTCGCGATACAGACCTTTTTCCGACATAGTCAAATGCACGCGCGCCGAGCGAACGGCCTGTATTCTGGCGATGGTTCGCGCCAGCTCACCCTCGGTGGCCCGGCGCAGGTTCACGTGCTGGGTGAATTCCGAGGCGCCGAACTCGCCACGATCGAAAAGCTCGAAGCCGACGCCACCGCCGCGCGGCAGCCCTTGTGCGGCCAGCATCAAACGCGCTTCGTGGACTTGCGACGCGGACACCGACACGGCACTGCCGCCCGCTTCGGTGCGGAACGAGATGTTGGCCGCCTTGAGAGCCGCCGCGACGTCGGTAGCGTCTTCGGGGCCAAGGTTGGTGAAGGCGTATTGGTAGGTGGACCCGCTGCCGAAGATCATCGCGACCACCGCGATGACGGTGGCCAGAGAGAGAACTCCGGCGACCAGCATGCGGGTCGCGGAGTTCAGCTCCTGGTAGCGCTTGCCGGCCTCGCGTATGGATTTGAGGATTGGTTCCATGGGCTAGATTCCCATCCGCATGATTTCGTTGTAGGTGTCGACCAGCTTGTTGCGCACGCGCATGGCGAGCCGCATCGCCACATCGGCCTTTTCCAGCGCCAGCGCCATCTCGTGAATGTTGCCGGCACCGCGCGCGACGGCGTCAGCCTGCGTGTCGGCCGCGGTCTGCAGCTTGTCGACCTCGCCTATCGCCTTGCCGAGCTCGCTGGTGAAGGCATCGGCCTTCCCGGCGCCCGGCGATTCGACGCTGCGATCGAGTCTGTCGATACGACTCGCGTCGATGCTTAGTTGGCCCGAATCGATGCGCAGGTTCACGACGGGCTACCTCGTGATGTCCAGGCCGCGCGCGGCCATCTGTTTGAGGGTTTCCACCGCCGTCGCGTTGGCTTCGAAGGCGCGCGACGCAGACAGCAGGTTGACGATCTCGCTGATGGGGTTGACATTCGGGAAGGTCACGAAGCCGTTCGCATCGGCGTCGGGATGGCCGGGGCTGTACACCATTTTGCCGGGCGTGGGATCGGCGACGATTTGCGAGACCTCGACGCCGAGGGGCGACTGTCCCACCGTCGGCGCCTCATCCTGCGCGCCCATGCGAATGGACTCGAAGACCGGGTCCAGACGCTGGTACGGCTTGCCATTCGGCCCGCGCGTCGTCTCGGCATTGGCGAGATTGGACGAAGCGAGATTGACTCGGGTTCGCTCTGCGGAAAGTCCGGAACCGCTCACATGCAGGGCTGTCAAAAAGTCCATGGCTACCTCTCTTCCGTCTCTTTCCCGTTATCCGTTTCCGTCCGACGCCACGTAGCGCAGGATGGCCAGCTTCTTGCCGGCCGCGCGTGCGCTGGCGCCGTATTGCAGGGCGTTTTCGGCCATCGCGACCATCGTGCGGTCGAGGTCTACGGCGTTGCCGTCAAACGACGCTCCGCCGGCGGGCACGTCCACGATGGGCAAGTCGTTCGCCGAGATGCCTTTCGCGTCCGATTCGGCCTCGGCGAGCGCCGGCGCCGCAGGTTGCGAGACCCCGCCATTGTCACGTGCGGCGCCCTCGATGGCGCTCATGGTGGCGGTGAAGTCCACGTCCTTGGGACGAAAGCCGGGCGTGTCGACGTTGGCGACATTGGCGCCGAGGACGTTCTGTCTCACCAGGCGAACGTCAAGCGAGCGCTCGAGGCGCGCCAGAGTATTGTCGAAGACTCTCATGCTGCAGACTCTTCTTGCGACTGGCGTGCCACCGCGCCGGCGCCGAACAGGCGACTGGTTCCCGCGCCCGGCAGAAGTTGCCCATCGGGCGTGAGCACGCCCGCCAGGCGAAGGCTGCGCAGCTTGTTGCGCAGGGTTCGCAAACTGATGCCGAGGAGGCGCGCGGCGTGCGTGCGATTGCCGCCCACCCGCCGGAGGGCTTCAAGAATTGCCATGCGTTCGAGGTCCGCGAGGTCGAGGGGCAAGGCGTCTTGGGCGGCCTCGGCGGTTGCGAGAGGCTCGGGGTCTGGTGTCGCTTCGGAGGCAAGCATCCCGAGCTGTGAGTCGGCGCCGGAAACCTCGGAGGCTCGCCTGGTTACCGTCGAGCGAATGGAGGAGATTCCGACCGCCGCGAGCGCGGTGGCGATCTGACCGGCCGGCACCGTTTCGCTGTGGCAGCGGACCAAGACCCGCTCCAAGATGTTGCCGAGCTCGCGTACGTTTCCGGGAAAGTCGTAGGTAACCAGCTCGGCCAGGGCTTCGGGGACCAACACCGGCACGGGGCGGCCAAGACGGGCGCCGATTTCCTCGGTCAGCGACGCGACCAGGGCCGGAATATCGTCGCGCCGCTCGCGCAGCGGCGGCAGGCAAATCGGGAACACCGACAACCGGTAGAAAAGGTCGGCGCGAAATTCGCCGCGCGCGACCAGTGCCGCCAGGTCGCGATTCGACGTGGCGATGACACGAACGTCAATCGGGATTGGTCGAGCACCCCCGACCCGGTCCAGCTCGCGCTCCTGCAGGACGCGCAGAAGCTTTACCTGCAAGGCGAGAGGCATCTCTGAGATTTCGTCGAGCAGCAAGGTGCCATGGTCGGCCTGTTCGATGCGACCGATGCGTCGGTCGGCCGCGCCGGTGAACGAGCCCTTCTCATGGCCGAAGAGCTCGCTTTCCAGCAGCTCGCCGGGCAAGGCCGCGCAGTTCACCGCGACCCAGGGCCCCGTGCTTCTAGGCGACAGCGCGTGGATGTAGCGGGCGAAGACTTCCTTCCCGGTGCCGCTTTCACCAAGCAAGAGCACGGTCGTGTTGGCTCGGGCGACGTCCTCCACGGCGGAAAGAACGTCTTGCATCGCTTGCGTGCTGCCGATGGGCGGCATGACATCAGGACGTTGCGGGACGGGAAAGGAAGCAGTGTTGTTCATGGCGACTCCGACTGGGAACCGTTGGGCTCGGCTTGGCTCTGGCGAAAGCGCAGCGATCGCGACATGGTGGTGTAGGCATCGGCCATGTCGCGCGCGGCATCGTTGATAAGGGCGTCGTGAGCCCGCTGGGCGTGCGGGTCGATGCCTCCGACGGCGGCGGTGACCGCTGCCCACCGTGGCCCAAGCATGCGCTTGTGCCCGATGCGGCCATCGGAATACTCGTACAGGGTTCGTGCGCGTGCGAGATCTTTGGCGGTAAGGTACATCTCCGCCGCGCGCAGCAGGTGGTCGTCGATGGCGTCGACGTCCACGGCTTCGACCCAGGGCAAGCTCGCGGCAAGCAGATTTGCTCCGAAGAGAGGCGCCCCGAGATCCAGTGCCCTCTCGGCCGCCGCGCGCACCATTTCGATGGCAAGGAATCCCTCGGTGCGGGAAGGGAGGTTGAGGTAAACATCCAGCGTCTCCGCCCCGCCGTCGCGGTCCGGGAACTTCAGCGCGAAGAGGACCATTCGGCGGCACAGGGTCCGCGTGTCGTCGTCGCACACGTGGGGGTTGCCATGCATGGCTTCGCGGAGATCGACCATGGACTCCTTGACCGAGCCCATGTACGCGGCGGCGCGAGACGCGCGCAGGAGCATCTCCGTGTGGAGAGGCTCGGGCAGAAGGGATGCATCGAAGGTGCGTTTGCGTAGCTCACCCAAGCAGGTGCCGCCCAGCTCGCAAAGTCGGGCCCGGGCCATGCGCCCGAACATGCCGTAGCGACCTGCCATTCGGTACCATCCGGCGGCGGTGGCGGGATCGCCGGTGCGCAAAGCGATGTCCCCCAATCGCAGCTCCGCCAGATGGCGGTCTTCGGTTTGTAAGGACTTGCGGAATTCGATTGCCGCCTCGGTGAAGCGGCCCGCCTTGAACTGACACTCGCCCTTCGCCGCAGCCGTGTCCCCCGGACAGCCGCTGCCAAAGCGGAGTGCAATCGGGTGGTAGAAGAACCAGATCTGGTCGCCGTCCTCGCTCATCGGAAGGCCGCGCACTTCGCGAATTTCAAGCATGGGTCGGCCGCCGTTCGGGTCCAACCTGGCTTCGATGCGTGGCGTGCGGCAATCGAGAATGACGGTGTTGCCTGCGCGCTCAATGAACGGACACAACTGCGGCTCGCTGGCAAGGAATCGCTGCGCGATGGCGCGAGCGTCGGCGGTGGTGGTCAGCTCCATGCGCATGGCCAGCGAATCCACGCTGAGAACCACGCGATTGATCGGTGCCGCTAGGGGAAGCCGCTCAATCGACGCCACCGTCGTCGTGCGCTCGGGCTCGGCGTTTTCCTTCGGAGCGCCGAGAGCGATGAGCAGGGCCGCGAGTTGGAACATATTGCTGTCACGCTATGCAGCCGTCGTGCCGATCGGCAGCTTGGTGGCCGGTTGGTTCTTTCCCAGGCAGAAAAGGCCTAGTGATCACGCCCGTCGAGAAGCGAATGCGTGCTGGCGAGAAGGGCACGCACGACACGAATCGGATAGGGGCGGCGTCAGGGCCTTGTCACGCGGGCGGCAGCGCTCGGCTCCGGTGTCACCCGCGTGGCGCGGCTCGCGAACCGAGCGTCGCGAGCTGTGCACGCACACGCGAGCCGGGCACGCACGGCGTCCTTTGCTGGTCGCTACCGCTCACGGCGCTCGGCCTCCGCGCGACGCCCGTCGGACCTGCGTATCTCAGCCTTCGACTTGCGACTTGTCGACGAGCGCGGCGGCTTTTCGGCGCAGCTTCTCGACCAGCGTCGTGCGTCCCATGCCGAGCAGGCGGGCAGCTTCCTTCTTGTTGCCGCCAGTTTGGTCGAGCGCCATGCGGATGTAAGCTTCTTCTGCTTCGCGCAGGAGCCTCGGCAGATCGACGGGCAGTTGCGACCCGGGAGACGGCGTCAAGAGATGCGAGTTTTCCGCCATCGAGACCGGCAAGGTGATCTCTTCCGATTCAGACACGGTCGAGTCCGGAATCGAGTCGAGCTCGCTCGGCACGGGGCCGAGCGAGACTTCCCCAGTCTCGACCTTGGGCTGCTCTTCGGCCAAGTCTACCAAGGCGCCGGCGCAGGTGATCGCATCGGCAGGCGTGGTCCGGCAGGATTCGAAAGGCCCGTTGGACTGGCTCAAGAAGGACGACGGCAGGTCGCGCAAGGCGATGGTCGCGCCTTCGGCGCAGACGGAGAGTCGTTCGGCCAGGTTCTCAAGCTCGCGTACGTTGCCCGGCCAGGCATAGATCTCTAGGTGGCGAATCACGGCCGGCGCGATTGGGCGGCGCTCGCCGTGCATCTGCCAGAAATGGAAGAACAGCGGCGCGATATCGCTCGTGCGTTCGCGCAGGGGCGGAAGCACCAGCGGACATACGTGCAGTCGATAGTAGAGGTCGCGACGGAATCGCCCGGCGCGCACGTCCTCGCTGAGGTCGCGGTTGGTGGCGGCCACCAGTCGGAAGTCGCCGGTCACCGACTCGGAGCTGCCCACCGGCTCGTAGGTGTGGTGTTGCAGAAGCCGCAGCAGCTTGACTTGCAGGGCAAGCGGAAGGTCGCCCACCTCGTCGAGGAACAAGGTCCCGCCCTCGGCCATGGCCACACGCCCGCGCCGCGATACCACCGCGCCGGTGAAGGCGCCGCGCACATATCCGAACAGCTCGCTTTCGAGCAGCGCATCGGGGATGGCGGCACAGTTCACCGGCACGAATGCGCGCTTTGCACGCATGCTGCCCTCGTGCACCATGCGGGCGAAGACTTCCTTGCCCGTGCCGGTTTCGCCGGTCAGAAGGACGGTCGCATCGCTGGCCGCAATGCGGCTGCAGGCTCGCATCACGTCGACGATGGGCGAATCCGGAGCACACACGATGCCGCTGCTCGCGGGGGCCGGGGTTGCGGAAGCGGAACCTTGGTTCTTGATGGCGCTCATCTGCATCGATACACCCTCTGCAGTTGACGGGTGCTGCGCGAACGCCAGCAACCCGATTCGAACTTGTAGTACACGCGCACCGGCACGGCCGTCAGTCCGTCCGAGTCAGCCCGAAGCAGCCAGAGCACAAAGCGCAAAAGGCCGTGCGCTACTTCAGCGCTCATGCCATCGTCGCCTCGGCAAGACGATTCCTGGGATGAGCCCAGGGGACGAATTCTATAGCCTCCGCGAAACGGCATCCTTGATACCCTCCAAAGCACGGTAGCAGGTCTCCTCGTTGAAGCCGACCGCGCGACGGGCTTCGTCGATGAGCAAGCGGGAACGATCAAGCTCGTCGCGGCGGGTGTGAAATCCGCCTTTGAAGGCGAGCGCGTTGGCCAAGCGAACCACGCCGCCGAGTGCGACGCCCGGGGTGGGCGGTTCCGCCGCCTCTTCGATGGCTGCGGCGACCTCGGGCGAAAGGCCCCACGCGCGCGCGAGGCGTGCCCCGGGGGTCGCGTGACAGCGATCGAGGCACGCGGTGAGCATCTCCTCGTTGATGATCTTGCGGCCCTTGGCGTTGGTCATCTGCTTTTCGATCTCGAAAAG
>CAZBIU010000118.1:0-17795 GCA_964491625.1 uncultured Myxococcales bacterium | reverse complement strand
AAGACCGCCGCCGCTCATATCCGAGGTCAGCCCGGTGTAGAAGTTGTGCTCGCTGTCCATCGTGACCTGGACAGCCACCGCAAAGCGAGGTTGATGGCGACGTTCGTCGGGAAGCGGCATAGACACCTATCCCAGATTGTAGACCATAATCGCCCACAGGACGAATTGCGGCGCGGCCGCAGCGGCTCACGGGCCGGCGGGGGCCGCTGGCGCACCGACCGGGCTGTCCCACAAAGCACCGATATCGATCGCGACCGCATCGAAGGGCTGAACCCGAGCTTCCCCGTCGCCACCAAAGGTCCCCGCCACCACCCAGTCCTGGCCCGACAGCTTCAGAACCTCGATGGTCCGCGCACCCGGATCCACGAAGCACAGCCAAGTGACCCCGTGCTCGCGATAGACGTCCTGCTTCCGCGTGCGGTCCAGAACCGCCGTCGATGGCGACAGCACCTCGCAAATCCAGTCCGGCCGCAGCTCGAACCAGGCGGTTTGCGGAAGCTGCGGCATGCGTTCCCGTAGCCAACCGGCCAGGTCGGGAACCAGGATCTGCTGGCCGAGGTGCAGCTCGGGCTCGTCGAGAATGAGCCAGCCACCCGGGCCGCCACGCCCGCGGCCGTATGGCCCGACCAGCTCAGCCCCGAGAAACGATGTCGCGATGGCGTGCGGCGGAGCCGGCCGGGGCGACACGACCAACTCTCCGTCGATGATTTGGCCGACCACATGGTCCGGCAACGCGAGCAGATCCGCGTAGGTCGCAGGTCGCTTCTTTGCCAGTGCGGTTGCCATCGAGCCCTAGGCTAGCACGCCGCCCAACCCACGCGAAGCACCGCTCGACACGACGCCCCTGGTCGGCTAATCTTTCGGGTTGCTATGAGGACCAACCTGCCGACAGCGCACGCAAGGGGGTACGTCTGCGGGTTGGCGCTGTTTGCCGCGACGTTGGGCATCTCGTGCGCTGGCCGCACCCCGCAGCCTGCGGTCCCCGTCCAGGACGGCGTGATGCCGCCCGACGAGCGCCTGGGCATCGACGATGTGTTCGAGGTGCGCGTGTTCGGCGAGCCCGACCTTTCCAACGGCTACCGCGTCGCCGCCGACGGCACCGTCGACTACCCCTTCGTGGGCCGCATCAGCGTCATCGGCATGCGCAGCGGCGACGTGCAAGAGCTGATCGCGAGCAAGTTGAAGGACGGCTACCTGAAGAATCCCCAGGTATCGCTGATGGTCAAAGAGTGGAACAGCCGCAAGGTGTCCGTCATCGGGCAGGTGCAGAAGCCCGGCTCGGTCGCGTACTTCACCAACATGACCATCGTCGACGCCATCGCAGCCGCCGGCGGATTCACCGGCATCGCCTCGAAGAACGCGGTGACCTTGCGCCGTGAAATCAAGGGATCGGTAGAGAGCAGAACCTGCCGCGTCGCCGACATCAGCGAGGGACACGCGCCCAACGTCGTCCTGCGCCCCGGCGACATCCTGGTGGTCGAGGAACGGTTGTTCTAGGCAAGGGACCCACGGCTCCAGCTCCGCAGACGAAGCCAGTGCCGCGCATCCTACTGATGAGGCACTCCACCTCGCGCCTTTCCTCGTCGGGTATGTTGCAAAGCGCAAAGTCGCCGTGACGAGTGCCACCAGGTTTTCTACTCGACCGCCGACACTCGCGTGCCTCCTTTCCGGGGGTTCACCAGCGGCCTAGGCCGAGCTGGGACACCACCGGAGCCCGCCGCATCTGGCCAAGTATTTCCGGCATCGCTGATGCCGTTTTTATAGTAAAAATGGCAACGTGATTGCCAGAATGATGAACCCACCAGGAACGGCAAACCTGTTCTTGTTCGGGCCGCGCGGCACCGGGAAGTCCACCTGGGTCGGCTCGTTGCTACCCGCCGCCTTGCGTGTCGACTTGCTTAAGGAATCGACCTTCGTCGAGCTGGCCGGTCACGCTGACCGACTGGAAGCCCTGGCCGACGCAGCCAAGGCGAAGACCATCATCGTCGACGAGGTGCAGAAGCTTCCGTCGCTGCTCGATGAGGTTCACCGCCTGATCGAGACCCGTGGATTTCAATTCGTCCTGACCGGATCGTCCGCACGCAAGCTCAAGCGCTCGGGCGCCAATCTTCTCGCCGGTCGGGCACGAACGCTGACCATGCACCCCTTCACCGCATCCGAGCTTGGCGCCAAGTTCGACCTGCAGCTTGCCATTCGCCACGGCATGCTTCCGACGGTTTGGGTGGGTAGCGATCCCGCGGAGTACCTGAAAAGCTACGTCGGCACCTATCTTCGCCAAGAAGTTCAACAGGAAGCGCTGGTGCGCAACGTGACCACCTTCAGCCGATTTCTTGAGGCGGCCAGCTTTTCGCAGGGATCAGTACTGAATGTGCAGGCTGTCGCGGCCGATTGCGGAATCAGCCGCAAGACCGTGGAGAGCCACTTCGACCTCATCGAGGATCTCTTGCTTTCCGTGCGTCTGCCCCCCTTTCACCAGCGCGCAAAGCGCAAGCTGACCACGCATCCCAAATTCTACTTCTTCGACGCCGGCGTGTACCGGGCGCTACGCCCCAGCGGGCCTCTGGACAGCGCTGACGACATTGATGGCGCCGCCATCGAAACTCTGGTGCTGCAATCGCTACGCGCCGAAAACGCAAACCGCGGACTCGGTTACGACCTCCACTTTTGGCGGACCTTCGACGGCAAGGAAGTCGACTTCGTCTTGTACGGCGAGCGTGGCCTGCACGCCATCGAGGTCAAGCGAAGCTCTCGCTTTCGCGACGACGACATCGCCTCGTTGCGCTTGTTTTGCACCGACTACCCGCAGGCGCACGGCTTGCTGCTCTACGGCGGCCACCAGCGATACCGTTTCGGAAAGATCGAAGTCGTCCCCCTCGGCGCCGGACTGAAGGAGCTGGGCGAGCGCCTCGCGTGACGGATAGCCGCGCAAGCAGGCCTGGCCGGCCCGCCGGACGTGTCGATCCCAACCGTGGATGCTGGATTCGGATCCTGGAAGTCACAAGCCTCTTGCTACTGGCTCAGCCATTCACCGAGAACTTCGGCAAGCGGAGCCTTGAATGCCTGCTGTTGCAAGACCACCTTCCCCAACCATTTCTACCGCTGAGGGACTAGAGATCGTTGGTCGGGGACCGTCCATCCCGAAAGGGTGCCGCCCTATTCGACCTCTTGGACGCCGTCGTCTTGGAGGGAGCTACGGTTACTCGAAACGCGGCCCAGCGCGTACCAGACCGTCGCGATGCCGCCTGCCACGAACAACGCTATCATCAGGGCCACCCGGACCTGTCGCTTGTGCAGCAAGAACTGGCTGCGGGAGATTCGATACCCTCGCCAGCCACACTCGGATGTGCAGTACCAACGACGCAACAACAGCCACCGGCATAGCTGTCCGCGAAAACCCGACAGTCTGTCGCACGTCAGACGCGCACCACAGCGAGGACAGCGGTGGCGGCTGTTTGTGGTGTGCACATCAAGCACGGGACGAAGATGCTACCATTGATGCGGTCGAAAGCGAGCACGCCAGACGTCTGTGCCGGGTTGCCGAAGGCCGCTCGACACGAATTCCCCGCACGGGTAACCTCTTGTCGGTCATGAAGACCAATTTGCTGACGGCGTGGAGCGAGCGGGAGGGTTCTCGTGGCCACTGAGGACAACGAAACCGGGGCAGCTCTTCCGGCGCCTGCAGGGAGCTCGGTGAGCGACACGAGGTTGCGAGACGAACGACGGCGGCGACACCGGCGCAGCAGCTCGGGCTCGCGTTTTCGAACGATCGTCCTCGGGGTGACGGCGACTCTCTTGGGCTTTTCGATCGTGGGTGCGCCTTTGGCCTGCGGTGCGGTTCATCGGCCGGTCGTCTTTGTGGTGCTGGGCCTTTCTCCGGCCGTTGGACTACTAGCCGCTGCCCTCGCCTACCGCAACAAGGCCGAGCTGAAGCCTCACGTCGCCATGGCAATTCCGACCCTGTTCCTACTGATCGCTGCGTTGCAGATCGCTCCAATTCCGTGGGGACTGCGCGCGCGCATCGATCCGGCAGGCTCCGACCTACTGGCGCTCGTGCCACTTCATGGTCCACAACCGTTGAGTCTCGACCCACCCGCGACCTACCTCGAGTTTGCCAAGGCTGCCGCCGCGCTCTGTGTCGGCTTGGCTGCGCTGGTGCTCTCCGCCGGTCGTCGATTTCGATTTGTTTCCATCGGTCTGGTGGCGTGCGGCGGCGTTGCCGCGCTGCTGGTCGGCTTGGGGCATAGGGCGATTTCCGAGGACAAGATCTACGGGATGTTCTCGACCAGCCGCGGGCTGCCGGTTGGTCCCTTCATCAATCCCAACCATTCGGCGGAGTTTCTGGAGCTAGGCGCCTTCGCTGCCCTGGCCTTTGCCTTCTCCCGTTCGTCTCGGGATGGGCAGAGGGTGTGGAAGGTCGTTGCTGCGCTGCTGGCGGCAGGGGCACTGTCAGCACTCTCGCGCGGATCCGTGCTTGCGTTCGGGGCGGGCGCACTGACTTGGTTTCTACTCGCGCCGAAGTCCGATGAAGGCGAGCCTTTGCACCGCACACGTTTTGCGGGGATGCTGATCGGACTGATCGTTGTCGTCGGCGTCGCGGTCGGTTTTGGAGCCGAAGATTTGGTGCGGCGGTTCACGCAGAGCTCCGCAGGGAGCGAGCCACGATTCTCTCTGTGGTGGGATGCCCTTAAGATTATCCGCGTCCATCCCGCGGGTGTTGGTTTGGGAGCCTTCGGCCGCGTATATCCCGCATATCGAAGCCGCCCGTCGCCCCTCTGGTTCCAGTTTCCTGAAGACCAGCCCCTCGGCTTTCTGATCGAAGCTGGCATTCCAGGCGCCCTGCTGATGCTGGCGTGTGGCGCGCTGGTCATCCGCCACTTCGCTAAGAACGCACGACGAGACCGGGTTGAGGCGTCCCTGGTGGCAGCGCTGGCGGCGGTGCTGGCCCACAACCTCACGGATTTCGGCCTCGAGGCCCTGGGCGTGCTGCTCCCGTTCTGCGCGACCCTGGGAACGATCTTCGGCCGTCAAGCCACCGTGCCCGACGACTCCGTCGGTCAGAGCTCCGCCACGATCTTTTCGCTCGGCTCTGTGGCCGCGACGCTGGCCGCGATCGCGCTGTTGTTGTCGCCGGTCACCCGCAACTTCGATGGGCTTCTCGCTGTCCCGGGCTCGACCGCGCGTGCGACTGCCCACGCGGCATCGATCGCGCATCCCACCGATTATCTGTACGCCCTCGCCGAAGCAAAGCTGGAATCGACCGCGCTCGCCTCGGCATCGTTGCGCCTGCGCATGCTGAATCGGGCGATAATCCTGTGTCCGTCGTGCACGGACGCTCACACCGAGGCGGCTCGCGACCTCTGGCGTCTGGGCCGGCGGCAGCAAGCACTGCTGGAATGGCGAACCGTGCTTGGAACGTCCCCAGGCCGGCTGGCCGCGATCTTTGCCGAGCTCGCGCATGGCGGTGCCAAGGCGGCAGAGCTGGCGAGCTTGGCCGACGATCACAACCGATACGAGCTAAGCCGTCTCCTGCTCGGCAGTGGTATGATCGACACCTCAAGAGTCGTGCTGGCAGGTGCCAACGACCACGATGGCATCGATTTTCAGCTCGCTCAGGCCCAAATCGCCATCGCCGCCGGCGACCTTCGCGCTGCCCAAAAAGCAAGCGAAGCCGCCCTCGCACTCGCGCCCAGCGATCCAAGCGCGGTTCTCCTCGCGTGCGATCTAGCACTGCGTTCGAACGATCGCGACAAGGCCATTGAGCTTCTGCAGAACGGGATTCGAGCCGATCCCGCACAAGTCGACCTGAACCGGAAACTTCTCGCCCTACTCACGCAGACCGACAAGTGGCAGGCCATTGACCGCGCGCTCGGCGGCCTCCGCATGGCCCTGGCCGCGTCCGGGGCGCCGATGACCGAGGCCAATCTCGCCGCCGCCAGCATCTACGAACGGCAGGGCCATTTCCACCGTGCGGTCTCGGAGTACCGCGCCGCGCTAGCGCAAAACCCTGGGGACCTCGGTCTGCAGCTTGCCTTGGCCCGGGCAGCCGAGCAGTCTGGTAGTGTGACCGTGGCGATTGACGCGTATGATGCTGTCCTCCGGCACGAGCCCGACAACGCAGAGGCCCACGCCGCCCTGATCAGAATTCAACGCGACAAGAAGCTTCTTGAGGTATTCGGTACTCAGCCGCCCCATACTAGGGCGGACGACATGTAGGTGAGGACAGCAATCTAGAATCCCATGCGCACTGCAGGAGTGGCTTTCATCTTGGCCTGCTTGGTGTCGGCACTGCTGACTCCATTCGTACGCAGGTTTGCGCTGAGACGCCATCTGTTCGACGACCACGTTTCGTCGCGCAAGGTCCACGGGCGGCCGATTCCTCGCTTGGGCGGCCTGGCCATCGCGGCGGGATTCTACGTCCCTCTGTTGGCCTTGCTGGTCGAGAGCAGCGGTGTCGGCGATGCCTTCTACTCCAGCTCACGCAGGGCAATCTTCTTCCTGGTCGGTGGTGGGGCCGTGCTGGTGCTTGGCATTTACGACGACATTCGCGGCACTGGGGCCATAGGCAAGTTCATTGCCCAGTTCACCATCGCGGGCGCGCTTTACTTCGGGGGCTTCCGCATCGACCAAATTTCGTTGCCGTTTGTCCACTCCCTGCCCCTAGGTCCACTCAGCTTCGTGTTCACCCTCCTGTGGATCGTGGGCGTCATCAACGCCATGAACCTAATCGATGGCCTCGACGGACTCGCAACCGGGGTGGGTCTGTTCGGCGTCACCACCACTTTCGTGCTCGCCGCCATCCGGGGCGATCCCATCATGATGTTGTTCATGGCATCGCTGGGCGGATCGCTGCTTGGGTTCCTGATCTACAACTTCAATCCGGCCTCGATTTTCATGGGTGACACGGGCGCCATGTTCCTCGGCTACGTTCTCGCCGTGGGCGCCACCCAGACCAGCCAGAAGTCGTCCACGACAGTCGCCATTCTGATTCCCATGGTCGCGCTGGGCGTGCCCATCACCGACACCCTGCTGGCCATGCTCCGGCGCGCGTTGAGCGGACGTTCCATGTTCAGCGCCGATCGCTCGCATATTCACCACAAGCTGCTCGACCTCGGCCTGACGCAAAGACAGTCCGTGATGATCCTGTACGCCGCGAGCCTCATGCTCGGCGGCACGGCCTTGTTGCTGACCGTGGCAAGCAACGTGCAAGCCGCAGTGATTCTGGTGGCCATGGGGCTGGCCGGCTTCATTGGAATCCGCAGGCTGGGCTACGGCCAGCTCAAACGCACAGTTGCCTCCCAGATCCAGATTGATCTTCGGCGCCAACTGGACCGCCTGGCCTGCGCCGCAGATGAAGAGCGCCTGTGGCGGGAGCTAAAAGGCGCGGCGCAGGCAATGGGCCTGGCATCGATTCGCATCTCGCTCATGTCCCGGCAGGAGAGTGATTCGGTGTCGATTCAGCGTGAGCATGGCGAGTGGAGCAATTCCGATCTGTCGTACGGCAGCTTCGAGACCTCGGCCGCAGCGACCGCGATCAAGGTCGAATACCGCTCTCGGGAGGCCCTCGACAGCTCCTCGCTACAGGGACTGCAGCAATCGGCCGAGTACGCATGCGTAAAGATCTTTGGCAAGAAGCCTGCCGCGAAGTCCCTAAAGACCAGCGAATCGGAGGTTCCAGGATAGGCGCGACCCGCAGCATTGCGCGACCCCTGATTTCCAGCTAGCGTCAGCATCCAATGGAGACACCGACCGCATCGCCAACCAAGCTCTCCCCCGCCGGGAGCGCCGACATTAGGCACTACGCGCATGTTCTGCGCAAGCGTTGGCGCATCGTCGTGACTGCCCTGGTTGCGAGCCTCACGCTCTCCTTCGTCTATACCATCCGGCAACCGAGAATCTACGAGTCGACCTGCTCGCTGGTCATCGAGTCGACGGCGCCCCAGGTGCTCGAGGGCGTCAAAGATGTCATCGAGATGGCGGCTGCCTCGCGGGAGTTCTACCAGACCCAGTACCGCATCATCCGATCGCACGAGAACGCCAAGAGAGTCCTCGACCGGCTTGGGCTGTGGCAAGTCCGCCCAGACCCCAAGGGCAACGTTCCCGACCGCCAGGATCAGGTCGAGGCGTTACTCGGACACGTGAAGGTGGCGGGCGTACGAGATTCACGGGTCGCGGCCATAGCGGCTCGAAGCGAAGACCCTGCCCGCGCCACCAAGATCGCGAATGCGTTCGCGGACACGTACATCGAAGGAAACCTCGACTACAAGCTCGAAGGCGCGCGTTCGGCCAGCACCTGGTTGGGTGAACAGGCCGTGGACCTGCGCAAGCAGCTTGAGGATTCAGAGCTGGCCCTTTACAGGTTCAAGAAGGATCACAACCTGCTCGACCTGGGCCTTGACGACCGGCAAGGCATGACCAGGCAGAACTTGCAGACCCTGAACGCGAGGTTGGCCGACATCAAAGCCAAGCGCCTCGAGGCCGAATCTATCCGCAAGTTGATCGTTGCAGCCAAGAACGATCTTTCGGAAAAGGAAAGCCTGCCCGAGATTCGCGACAACCCCGTGGTCACCAAGCTGCGCGAGAACTACCTCGACCTCTTGAAGATGAAGGCCGATCTGGAATCGCGCTACAGCGAGAAGCACCCGAAGATCGTCAACATCGAGGACCAACTCCAGGCGACTCGCCGTGACTACAACAGGGAGTTGGACGAGGTCCTGAAGGCGTTCGACAAGCGTTACCAGGCCATGCTCGACACCGAGGCAGCCTTGACCAAGTGGATGCGCCAGGAGAAATCGGAGGCGCTCGACCTGGCCAAGCTGGAAGTCGAGTACCGCCCGATGGCCCGGGATGCCGAAAACAACGCCAAGGTCTTCGGGCAAATCGCCCAGCGCCACAAAGAGATCGACCTGACCGGCCTTCTGCGCACGAACAACGTGCGTATCCTGGACCGTGCCACCCCGCCGCGCGTTCCAGTCAGCCCCGTTTTCAGCCTGAATATCACGCTCGGTGTCGCTCTCGGCCTGGTGATCGGAATCATGCTTGCCTTCGCCATCGAGGCGCTCGACAACACCTTGAGGACGCCCGAGGCCGCGGAAGAGCTGGTGGGGGCGCCGATGCTCGGCATTCTTCCGTTGCTGACTGACGCCAAACTGCGAGCAACGGAGGACGCGCCCCAACGTGACCTCACGGTACACCACGAGCCAACCTCTCTGGCCGCCGAGGCGTGCAGATCCATCCGCACGAACTTGATGTTCCTTTCGGCTCAGAAGGAGATCCAACTATTTGTGGTAACAAGCCCGGGACCCAGGGACGGCAAGACCACAGCCGCGATCAGCCTGGCCATCACCATGGCCCAGGCGGGAGCGCGCGTCCTGCTCGTCGATACCGACCTGCGCAAGCCGCGCATCCACAAGTCGTTCAAACTTTCCTCTGAAAAGGGCATTTCCACCGCAATCATGGGCGAAGCGGCTCTGAAAGATCTCGTCATTCATTCCGAGATACCGAACCTGGATGTCCTTCCGTGCGGGCCGATCCCGCCCAACCCCGCCGAGCTGCTGCACACCGAACGCTTCCGGCAGATTCTGGCGCAGTTCCGTCAGGACTATGACAAGATCATTCTGGATGCGCCGCCCACGGGGCCGGTCACGGATCCCGCAATCATGGGCAGCATAACGGATGGCGTGGTACTGGTGCTACGTGCCGGGCACACGACCCGCGAAGCGGCCATGCACGCACGCCGCCATCTGACGGACGCCGGTGCCAAAATCCTGGGCCTGGTGGTCAACCAGACCGATAGGAAGGGCGGCAGGTATGGCTATGGGTACTCCTACTATGCCCCATACGGCCGCTACTATCGCGCCGCCTAGGGTGCGCCCAAGAATCAATGACCACGAGCCTCCGCAAGATTGGCACCACCATCTTATCCCGGCTGCCACCGTCGGTTGGCTCAGTGGCGAGGCTTGCCTATAGCGGGATTTCCCATCCTCGCTATGGCTGGTGCGGGGACTATCGCTCATGGCCGGAGGCACAGGCGGCGTCGGGCGGATATGACCGATTTGCGATCCTGGAGCGTGTGAAGAGCTCCATGCTCAAGGTGAAACGCGGTGAGGCAGTCTACGAGCGTGACTCGGTGGTGTTCGACAAGGTCGAATATTCTTGGCCGCTTCTGGCGGGGCTCATGTGGGCAGCGGCACAGCATGACGGCGCTCTTAGGGTGTTGGACTTCGGCGGGTCACTGGGCAGTACCTACTTCCAGAACCGCGCCTTCTTGACTGGCCTGCGAAGGGTGCGTTGGAGCATCGTCGAGCAGCCACACTTCGTTGCGTGCGGAAAAGAGCACTTCGCCAACGACGAGCTGACGTTCTACGCGAGCACCGAGGATTGCCTTCGGACGGAACAGCCCAACGTCATCGTGCTTTCAAGTGTGTTGCAGTACCTGGAACAGCCATATCAACAGTTGCAAGCACTCATCGACCTCGACGTACCTCACATCATCCTCGATCTCACGCCAGTCTTTGGCGACAAGGACCGGATAACGGTTCAGAAAGTGCCGCCAGAGATCTACGACGCCAGCTATCCCTGCTGGATCTTCGGCGAGGATCGACTGCGCGCCTTCCTGAGCGAGCGCTGCCACCTGGTCGCCGACTTCGACTGTGCTCTCGGCCAAAGCCTGACCCTGGACCGGGGTTCTCGGGCCAAGTACCGCGGCTACATTCTCACTGTCAACCGCGGTCGTCGAAATTGAGTGCCTGACATGCAGATCATCGACGAAATCTTTGGGCGCCCCGAGCTAATAGCCAAGCCACCGGTGTTGATCGATGTAGGGGCTTCCGGAAGCGTCCATCCGGAATGGCGGCGCTTTTCCCGGTACGCAATCTGCATCGCCTTCGATGCGGACGATCGCGAGATGGGTTTTCTCACACAAGAGTCCGGCAACTTCAGGACGCTCTACCTGCACCACTGCATGGTCGCAGAGGAACCCAACGACCCCAGTCGCTTCTTCCTGACCCGTTCGCCGTACTGTTCAAGCGCCTTGCGCCCCAACACCGAGCGTTTGGCGGCTTGGGCCTTTTACGATCTGTTCGCGGTCGAGCGCGAGGTGTCGATCCGTTCGCAGACGCTATCCCAGGTGCTTGCCGAGCACGGCCTGGCCTACGTTGACTACTTCAAGACCGATTCTCAGGGCACCGACTTGCGCCTCTTCAAGAGCCTCGGGTCCGACATCGTTGCTCGCGTGCTCGCGGCCGACTTCGAGCCCGGCATCATTGATGCCTACGACGGCGAAGACAAGCTTCACGCGCTGATGGCATTTATGGACCACAACCCGTTCTGGATGCATTCGATGCGAGTCGAGGGCAGCCAAAGACTGCCCCAGAGGGCCCGCGAACGGCTGAGCCAAGAAGAGCGAGAACGGACCAGGTTCGTGGTGCCGGTTGCGCCCGGCTGGGCGGAGGTCGGCTATCTGAACACTCTCGACAAGGAAGGATCGTTCGACGCGCGCGACTTGCTCTTGGCGTGGGTGTTTGCCACGCTGAAGGGGCAACATGGATTCGCGCTCGAGATTGCGCTAGGCGGCCTGCGACGCTATCCCCGGGATCACATGTTTTCGGAAATGGAACGGTCCTCCCTAGACAGATTCTCCAGACGTAACATCGGCGCCGCCCGCGCTGCGATTGGCCGTTCGCGCATTGCTCGATTGGCAAGGAAGCTGCTGAAACCGTGATTGCTTGTCGCCGTTCCTAACAAGGACTTCATTGTACAACTTCTGCACCTACTTCGACGTGAACTATCTGACGCGAGGGCTTGCGCTGTACACGTCCTTGAAGGCATTTCACGATATCCGTCTTTGGGTGCTCTGCATGGACCCTGCCACCCACGCACACTTGACCAAGCTGGCACTTCCGGGAATCGAGCCGATAGCGCTCGACGAGCTAGAGAAGGACCACCCGAAGCTCCTGGAAGCAAAGGCCAACCGAAGCGCGATCGAGTACTACTTCACCTGCACGGCCGCCTTGCCGCTCTATGTTTTCGCGCACCACCCCGATGTGGCGCTGATAACCTACGTCGACGCGGATCTCTACTTCTTCTCGAGCGCGCAGCCGCTCTTCGACGAGATCGGCCAGCATTCCATCGCTATCTTTGCCCATCGCTTTCCGCCGCAGCTGGCCGGTCGTTCCATCTTCGGCATCTACAATGTGGGCTGGCTATCTTTTCGCAGAGACGAACAGGGCCTTGCGTGTTTGAGACGCTGGCACCAGCAGTGTCTGGATTGGTGCTACGACCGGCTCGAGGATGGACGATATGCCGACCAAAAGTACCTCGATGACTGGCCCTCCCGCTACGACAACCTGGTCGTTTTCAGCCACAAGGGCGGAAACCTCGCCAGTTGGAATCTTCTAAACTACGCGTTGCGGTTCGAGGGTGGACGAATCGTCGTCGATTCGGATCCATTGATCTTCTTCCACTTCCACGGCTTCAAACAGCTCACCAAGCGGCTGTTTGACAGTGGCATCAGCGAAGGCGAAGTTGTATTGAGCCCAGAGCTTCGCAGATTCCTCATCGCACCCTACGTTGAGGCACTCCAGGCGGCGCAGGCGCAGCTAGCCAGGGTTGGCATCACTGTCAGCGCACCGAGCATCCGGCGTCGGTGGCACCCTTTCTTCGCGTTCCGCTGGTATCAGAAGGTTCGGGACGTTACTCGCCTGGTCAAGCGCCATCTCCGTTACAGGGCCATCTTCAGGGCGCCTTCTGGCGGAGGATTGGATTAGCAGGGAACTCAGCGAGACGCGCCACCTGGCGGGGCTATATCAGGCCTTTGTGGCCATCCGGCTGACCTTTCGATAGAACCACAGGGCTATAAGGAGCGTGGCCGCATAGGCCAGGGTGGAAGCGGCGGCGGCACCCGTAGCCCCGTGGGCCGGAATCAGCAGGAGGTCAGTCACAACCGTGATGACTAGGCAGATACCCGAGTTGATCGAGTTGTATTCGGGGTGGCCACGGCCGGCGATCTCGTTTGTCAGGACCTTCGCGGCGCCCAGCAGAACGACACCCGGCAGGATAACCAGCAAAGGCACGTAGGATGCGTTGAAGGCCTTGGAAAAGACCAGCGGGATCAACGGTTTGGCCACAATAGCCAGTACGAACCCGCCGACGGCGGTCAAGGCCAGCACGTATTTGAAAACCCGCGGCGTGAAAGCGTTCATCTCGAGGGCGGCGGTGGCGGCCGACTTGGGGAAGATAACGAAGCCGACCGCGTTGGGCAGGTACCACAGTGTCTCAGCCAGTGCCACCGACACGCCATAGACTCCCACCTCGGCCGGTCCCATGAAGAAATTGACGACGAACACGTCCAGGCGATAGTTGAAGTACTGAAGCAGATTTGCCACGTGGCTCCTGATGCCGTACCCCAGTGTGGCCTTCAGGACGGCCCAGTCATAACGGGGCCGAAGCGCGCCCCCCTCCTTAAGCACGGCGTGCGTGTCCAACACCAGGGTTAGGAAAGCCGTCAGGACGGCGGCGATCAGTGCCCCCGTTACTCCCAGGCGCAGGTATACGATGAAGAAAGCGAGAAGGCCAAGGTTGACCACTTGCCCTGCCGTCGAGATAACCGAGATCGTATTGATGCGGCGAAGGCCCTGCAGGAGGCTCGACATCTGGGCGGCGAACATAGTGGAGGGCAGAAGGAAGAGACCAATCAGGATCAGCTTAACTGAACAGTTCGGAACGACTTTCGCGATGAGGCCAGTGACCATGAACACCAGCGACAGGCCGGTACCAAGGAGTGTTACAACGATAGCGGTGGCCGCGGAATTGGAAGACAAGGTGCGGATACTCAGGCGGCCGGAGCTGGCAAAATAGACGTTGGCGCTGGTCAGCCCGGCACCAAGAACCAGTGTCAGGAACGACGGAAGAAGGGTGGCGAGTCCCAGGAGCCCTTTTCCCTCCTGCCCGAGCCAGCGGGCGGTTATCGCGCCGCTGGCCAGGCTGATGCCGAACATGATTCCCTGCGTTACAAGCTGAGTGCCAACATCGCGCGTGAATTGGCCTCTAGGGATTTTCCACATCGGAACCCACCGTTCTCTCTTGCCCCCGACGAAGGGCGGGGATTGGCCGTATTGGCATGACCTCAGTCATTGCGTTTCTTATGGTAAACACAGAACTCGGACAATGAGCCGGTTCCAGCTGCCTGGTCATAGGGGTACTTATTGGGAATCCTCTTTGCGAGGATCCAGTCGGGACGGTTGGCCGCGACCCAAGAGGAAAAAGCCCAGTGCCTTTCATGGAACTGTCGCGGCCTTTCGAAGTCGCTGGAGTAAATGATGACAAATCTTCTGGCAGAAGAGAACAGCCGACTCATGTATGTCTGGTAAACGTCCTCTTCAACAAGATGGAAGATGACGTCCATAGACAAGGATAAGTCCGTGGCCCCACCTCGGGGCTCCCCAAAGAAGTCATCGTACAGAAAGAAGGTCTTGGTCTTGTCGCTCCGGAAGCGAGACCGGCACAGCTCCAGCGCTTTTGGGGAAACGTCGAGTCCGACATAGGTAGGATAGGACGCCAGAGTCAGTTGATTGCCATCGCCACACCCAAAATCAAGCACCGAAGCAACACTGTTTTCCCGTATGACGGCGTTAACCACTTCAGCCTTCCACTGGGCCAAGCCTCCGTAAGAACCGTCTCCCGAATTGCCGCCCGCGGAGTATCGTTCTTCCCAATAAGCCGCGGAGCCTGGGAAGGGCCGATTGAGAAGGCGACCCCAGATCTTGGCCAGGAGCGGCCCGAGAACCGGAATTCGCCGAATGGCGTGTTTAGTCGTAGCCCACATTTTCGCGCATCTCCATTTTGCTGTTGAATTCACAGACTTCTACCATTGGCGCGAAAGCCCGTAAGAGCGAATGCATGACTCGATCTTGAACCAACGCGTTGTGATAAGACTACGGTTGGGCCTAAGCACACCGCGATGTACTCAATATCAAGCCCTCATAAGTTCTGTGAACGATGTCACCGACTTGCTCCGGTGCGAAGCGCTCCCGCGCGTAGCGGGAGGTGGCATCGCGGGAGAAGGTCTCAAGCCTCCCAAGCAGGTCAAGCAAGCCGTCGCGCAAGGCTCTCGTGCTCCCCGGTGACACGGCTAGTCCATTCCGCTGGTCTACGAATTCCTCCGGACCTCCGCACCGGGTGGTCAGGACGGGTAGCCCGGAGGCGAGTGCCTCGGCGGCCACCACCGAGAAAGTCTCTGTCAAGCTGGGCACAATGAAGAGGTCCGCGGCGCGCATGAAGTCGGCCACCTTCGGTTTTGGTTGGATGCCATGGAAAATCATCCGGTCAGCGATGTCCAGTTTCCGGGCAAGGGCTTCAAGCGGCTGACGTTCCGGTCCATCGCCAACGATGTCCAGTTGCCACGGCCCCACCTCGGGCGGCAGGGCGGCCACGGCCCCCAGCAGGTACCGCATGCCCTTGTTCTCATCAAGGAGACACACGCACAGCAGACGCTTCGGACCGGTGCCGGTCCGGGGCTGCGGATTCGGATGGAAGAGTCCGGTGTCGACGACGTTGGGCACAACTTGGAAGTTGGCCCGGATTCCGCAGGCCTCAATGGCCTTGCGCAGCGAATGGCTGACCGGCATCACTGTGTCGGCTTTCTCAAAAGCCAGACGGGCTTGCCGAATGTGACGGCGGCTGAGGAATGAGTGCTGCGTGATGACCACGGGCACGTGGTGCCTCTGCCCGAGGCGGACAGCAAGCAGGCCGGCAGAGTAGACATGCGCGTGGATGATGTCAGGCCTGAAGCCGTGTCGCACAATTTCGTCGTACGCCCGAGAGGCGGACCACGGCTCCAGGAAGGGGGAAAGGAGGAAGGTTGTTTTGGGCACCGGCGAGCGTCTGTACCAGCAGCGATACGTGGGAATTCCCTGCGTGAGCACCTCGTTGGTCTCTTGTTCCACGCCCACGAGTTGGCGCCGACTGGGGTCGCTCCCTGCACAATGCAAGACCACCACTTGATCGCGCAGACCGACCGCCTTGGCACACTCCCTAACAAACACGCCCAACACCGGGGAGTCCTTGGACGGGTACCAGGGCGTCATCATGAGGACGTTCAGCCTTGCCATGTTTGGATGCGCGCTCCGGCGGAGCTTCGTTGGCACTCAGGGCCAACGTCCGACGGAAGGTACCCTATCGGGGCTCTTGGGTAAAGACCTCACGGGCCGGACCTCAACCGCCTGACCGGTGCGGCATCGTTGAACTGAGCAACCGGATAGGGGACGAACATCGAGCGCTTGAACGGTGATCCGTGTTGCAAGCAGCGGCGCCCATTGCGCGGTGGACGCCGAGCCATCTAACGGCGGTCCGATTCGTAGTCGGCAATGCGTTTCTTGGCCTGGGCCCGCCAGCTGAAGCGGCTCGCGATCTTGTTCACGCCGAGCTTGCCAAGATCGGTGCGCACCTGTGCATCGCGCAGACCAACAAGCACCCGGGCCAAGTCTTCCGGGTCGTCTTCACGATAAGTGCGGCCATTGCCCTCGATGCGTTCCTTGGCAAGGACGCGGTCGCTAACCACAATCGGCAGGCCACAGGCCGAGGCATCGAGCATGCTCGTCGACTCTTGGCGTGGCCAGATGCCGATGTCCGCCGCGTGATAGAAGGGCGGAAGGGCCTTGAACTCGACGAAGGGATGCACGATGCAACCCTGGCACCCTGAGATCGAATCGGCTTGGTCGCCGCTGCCCACGAAAAGGGCCCGGAACGGCTCACCCCGAGTTTTCAGAATCTCCACGGCCCGAGCCAGGCAGAGCGGGTTCTTGGCTCGCACGAACCGGCCCGTGTACACGCACAGAACCTCGTCGTCCCTGATGCCGTGTTGTGAGCGCACGCGGGAACGGTTGGCCGCGAATGAGGGCTCTGCTTCCACCGGCTGAAACAGGTCGGTGTCCACGCATAGTGGCAGGACTTCGACCTTTTCCGCCGGGGTCCACAGATACCTGACGGCGATCTCGGCCGCATCGCTGGTTGCCGCGTAGCAACGGGTGGTGCACGTGCTCAGGAGCTTGCCCGCGACCGCCGCAGGCGCCAGCCGCGATAGTTGAGCCACCCGGCCGAGCCCATGCCGCGGCTTCGACATGGGCGGGAACACGGAGGCCACGATGTGGTTGCCGGTGTAAAGCCGAAACGGTAAGAAGCGGCTCAACAGGGCTAATTCGTACGACGTGAGCGACGCAATGTCGAAGGCTTGAACGACCTCTGGTCGCAATTCCCTGATCTTTTCGCGCAGTCCCCGTATCCAAAGAAGTCGTCCCACAGTCGCGTGGGGCAGGCGATGCAGGGTGTATCCGTCCAGCGTTTGAGTGCCGCACGGAACGACGCCTGGACCGAGGTGTTTTTCGTACGTCTCCTTGTAGAAAGGGCTGTTGAAATACACTTGGATATTGCCCGCCACAACGTGGATGTCGTGACCGAGCTCAGCCATGGCCTTGGGCAGCGTATTCTCTATGTACCCCATCCCGGGCGAAAACCAGTCGGTCACGATCATAATGCGCATGGTGTGCTCCCGAGCGCGCCGATCACAGTCTCGAGAACGTGTTGTGCGGTGTCCCCACGCCCGAAGAACGCATTGGTTGCCTTGTGTTGCCAGTCGGCGGCCAGCATCTCATTGAACAACGCCACCACGCGATCCGCTTCCGGTGGACAGAGGTGGTTCCAGCCATCGGCGACAGTCTCGACCCACTCGGTCTCGTCGCGTAGGGTTAGGCACGGTACTCTCAGGAAATAGGCCTCTTTCTGAACACCGCCCGAGTCGGTAC
>CAZBIU010000117.1:0-17808 GCA_964491625.1 uncultured Myxococcales bacterium | reverse complement strand
CGGTGGCTGTTCGCGATCCAGCGGCGGTAGTAGGCAAGACGAAAAACTTGGTATGCCAGCACGGGAAGCACAAGAAGCGCGCCTTCCGCGACCAAGGCCTTTCGCGCCCGGACGCCGCTACGCCAACGCCGCACGCCCTCGAAGGCGTAGTGGACGACGACAAACAGCAGCGTCTCGGGACGCAGCAAGCAAGCGAAGGAAAGGAGCAGCGCAATGATCAGGCGTCCGCGTGACGTCAGTTCTTGCCGCAAGGAAAGCAAAACGACGAGCAAGAGCACGGGCACGAGCAGCCCGGTCTCCATGCCCATGATCGACCAAAAAAAGAGCGGGTAGAATGTGACGGTAAGAAAGACCGCCCCGAGCGCGCCGATATCCCTGCCCTTGCGCCCTTCGAGCAAGCGCCCCGCGATGAGGGCCACCAGGGTCATGTCGGCCACCACGAGAGCAAGCCCGAACCCCTGCACGGCGGCCACGCCCGTTTCGCGCCCAAACACGACGATGAATCCGGCCAGCACGAAGACCCAAAGCGGGCTCGAAAACCCCTCCACGCGTTCGCCGGGATTCCAGACCAGCCCACGCCCTGACACCAGGTTGTCCGCGTAGCGCATGGTGATCATGCCGTCGTCGAACAGCGCGAAGTGCCGATGGCCGTCGACCGCGATGGTCGACGAGCGCTCGATCATGATCCAGCCGGTGAGAACGGCGAGCGCGGCCAGGCCGAGGAATACCAAGGCTGCGGCACGGGACTGGAACAAAGCGCGCACGATGCCATCATGGCACGGAGTCGGTTGCTGGCAGAAAGAGATCCTACGCGTGTCCGCTGCGTCGCCTCAGTGTCCACTCGGCCGCCAAGAGCGCCACGGCCAAGAGCAACATGAACGGGCTCGACCAGAT
The DNA here is from genome assembly GCA_964491625.1 of uncultured Myxococcales bacterium. Classification (GTDB taxonomy): domain Bacteria; phylum Myxococcota_A; class Polyangia; order Fen-1088; family Fen-1088; genus Fen-1118. The sequence continues at coordinate 16,914 of CAZBIU010000117.1, read as the reverse complement.
CTCCACGGTGCGCAGGCTGCCGACCCGCACCTTGCGCGGTGGCTTGATACTCGGGTCACCGAGGGATCCGGCACGAAACTCGCCGCCGCTCGCGCTCGCGATCTCGCGCAGCACGTCGTCGCGCGACACCACGTCGTCCAGCTCATGCCCTTCAGAACGAATCACGAAAGTCGCGCGCTCCTCCACCGCCCGCCCATCCAGCGTCGCGCGCCCGAACAGGCGATAGGCGCCGGGATTGAGGCCGGCGAATTCAAATTGCGCTTCGCCGTCCCCGCCCGTGGTCAGCTTCAACGCCTGCAGGGGTGCTGCGCTCTCGCTCGATTCTACCGGTCGCAATTCCAGTGCGACGTCCACGCCGGGCGCGCCGGTGTAGTCGGCGCGCAGGGTGCGGACCCGCGCCGACACGGTTTGGCTCTTCCGGTATTCCACCTTGTCGAGATCAATGTGCAACAAAGTGAGCGCGGGATCTCGCACCAGCCAGCGCATGGCGCCTTCCCAAAAGCGCTGGAAAGCGCGGCCGTCGTCGCCGGCGCCGGCGGCTTGAAATCCCCAATTCCACGCGGAATCGGTCAAGAGTGCCAACGTGCGCCCCCGGCCCACGTCCGACACCGCCAACACGGGCGCCGGCTTGTCGTCGCCGCTTTTCTGCGTCGGATGCACCAGCAGCGCCCGCGCGCCGGGCCGCAGACCGGCCACGCGGTTGATTCCCACCAATGGCGGCAACACAGCCCAACGTGCTTCATTGATTCGAGAGTCCAGGCTGAGCGCAGTGGCCGGATGATTGAGCCCTTCGGGGGTCAAGCGCGCCCGAAACACATCCGCGGTGAAGGCGCCCGTCCCGTCCTGCGGAATGCCGGCAAGGTCCACCGGCAGCACGTCGGCAAGAGCGCTATCGCCGTATTGACCGCTTGCGAACGACAAGTCACCGCCCACCATCGCCAGCGCGCCGCCGCCTTCAATATAGGCGCGCACGCCGGGCAGATAAGGTTCCACCCAATAGGGCTTGAAATTGAAATTGTCGAAAATCAGCAGGTCGAACGACTTCAATTGTTCGTCAAAGATCTCCCGGTACGGGAATGGAATCAGCGACATTTCGCCCGCACCCAGCGCCATCTCGTCGGTGTCGGTGCGCAAGATGAAGAACGAGACCAGGTCCACGTTGGGATCCAAGCGCAACATGGAACGCAGAAAACGCTCGTTCCACGACGGCCGGCCACACACGTGGAGCACGCGCACGCGGTCGCGAATAACCTTCAAAGTGAACACCTGACTGTTGTTGCTATCGAGCGCCTCACCCACCAAGACCGGGGTCCTGATCTCGAACACGTAGTTGCCAGGGTGGTCGGGCGTGAAATCGAAGGTCACGGTCTCCTGAGCGCGGTCGGAGCTCAAGAGCACGGACTTGGCGTCGACGAGGCGGCCATCGCGCAACAGCGACACCTCGATCATTCGATTGCCAAGTCCGCTGTGCCGCAAAACTGCCGTCAGCTTGACCGGCGTGCGCACGAAGGCGAAATCGTCGGCGAGGACCGCCGCCACGGAAAGGTCGCGCAACTCCTTCTCGCCGATGAAGACCGTGTGTACGGGCGCGGCCAGCGCGTCCAAGGTGCGGCGGGCGTCGGCGTCGAGCGGCCCGCGCCCGATGCGACCGGTGTCGATCCCGTCGGAGATCAGGACCACCGCGCCCAGATCGCGCCCGGCGAAGCGCGTGCGCAATTCCGACAACGCCTCGCCGATGCGCGTGCTTTCGGCCTTGGACGAAGGCGGCGCGGTGCGGGCCGAGGGAGCGAGCGCCTCCCCGAAAGTATAGAATTCGAGGCGATGCCCGGCGGCTTCCCAGTCGGCAAAGGTCGACGCCGCGCCGGATACGATGGCGGACGCGCGTTCGGCGCGGGTGGGCCCGCGGTAGGGCGGCGAAACGCCCATCGAACGTGAGCCATCGACCAGCACGGCGACGTAGTTGGGCACCACGCTGACTTGGCCGAATTCCAGCTTGGGCTCGAAACACACCAGTAAACAAGTCGCGAGTGCAAAACCGCGCAGGAGCAGCAGCGGCACCAGATGTCCGCGCCGCCGGCCGCGCCAAAGCGACCAGGCGGAAAACGCCAGCGCGACCCCGGCCAGAATGGCCAGCAGCACCAGCGTGCCCCGGCCGAACTGGGTACCGAACACGAGCTTCCAGTCTGCGACCAGCCGCAGGTGATTCACGGCTGCACCCTCCGGGTGCGCATGATGAAATCGATGTGCGCCTGCTCGGTCTTGTAGTCGAGACAGAGCGCGTACATCACGAGGTTCACGGCAAAGCGGAAGCAGCGCTCGCGCTGTTCGTCGCCACCCGGAACCACGCTGTGCTCCCAGCGGCCGAACCCGTCACGCGCCATGGCCCCGCACAGATCGTTTTGCGTGTAGATCGCGGTCAGGCGACGGTCACGCTCAGTGCCCTCAACCGGCGCTGCAACCATGATTCGGCCCGGCGCCTCGTGAAGAATGTAGAACGACCGCCACAGGACATGCTCCTCAGGCACTGGCCTCGGCATGTCCCCGGGCAGCACCAGGGCGAGCAGGCGCCGCACCGATTCGTCGAAGGCACCCCCGGCCCGGCCTTCCGCTGAATCGATCCAAAGGCAGCCGCCGAAGGTCAGGTAGCGGCGCAGCCGTACGATGTCGCTGTCCGCAGGCATCGCGAAGCCGCGATCCCCCGACAGCAAGCACAGGGGGTAGCGAAAGAGGTCGGGGCTCGATAGCGGCAGCTCGATGGGATCGGGAAGCGTGACCAGGCTGGTCCGGCGCTCGATCTCCCAAGCGAGGCGGCGCAAGGCGGTCGGTCGGGTGTCCGGCAGATCGGGTATCCGCAGTCGCAAGAAGCGAAACTTGGACAGGTCGCCGAGCGCCCGAGCGGCCCCTGACCACGCCACGACCGCCGCGCCCAGCGCACCGGCCAGGAATTGCCGTCGGGGGACACGGTCGTTGCCGCAGGACGCAAATTCCGATCCCGAGCATGCACGCGGCTCTGGCAAACGGGGCGGGGTCATTCGATACTAGCGCTCGCCATGAGGTACCTGTCCAGGTTGGTCATTCCCGTCAGTATGATCGTTATGGGTTCCGCTGTCGCGGGCAAGTCAGCGCGGGCACAGGATAGCGAAAGTGGCGGCTCGGTGCCGGCCCTTGCGCCTGGTGTGGCGGATGCTGGCGGGGGTGCAGCGGCGTCGACCGGCGAGGACGAAGCCATGCCCAAGCGCAAGCGCCGGGCCAAAGCAGCCGAGGCGGCACCCGTCGACACTGTAGAGCCGCGCCGATTCGGTGGCCCGGCCGAACCGAATCACTTCCTGCAAACCGGGCTCTCGCTCATGCCGGGCACGGGTTTCCGCTTCATCGCCCGCTACCGAGAGACGCAGTCGTGCGGCGACTCGAGCGGCATCGCCAGCAGGGCCGTGTGCACCCACCGGCTGCCCACCTTCATGGACGTGCAGCTCTCGTTTGGCGCGCTCGCCCGAATGGACGTCATCGTCGATCTTCGCTTCGCCCTCGAACAGGATCCGGCGAGTCCCGGAAACCACCAGTTCGCGCTGGCGCCCGGGATGAGATTCTGGCTGGACCAGGACGTGGCGCTCAAGTTCTTCACGACCTTGCAGTTCGTCTACGACTACACGTACTTCCTGCCCAACGCGGACGCGCCCAGCAGCGACTTCGGCCTGCGAAACGCCAACGGCCTGATGTACGACCCGATTCGCAACGTGGGATTCTACGTGCAATTCGGTGAGACCATCGGCGTTCGGCGTTGGTTCCGCATCGACCTCGACCTGGGGCTGGGCGCGCAGATTAGGTTCCCCTAGTACACCTGCCTCCCACAGCGGCTAGTCGTAGCTACTCGGCGGGAACCGTCGGGCGAGGGCGACGCTTTCGATACACCTTCACCAGTAGGTAGAGAACCACGATACCGACCAAGGCCAGGATTCCGTATTCGGATCGCTTGGCCCACTTGATGACGTGATCGATCTTGTCGCCGAAGAACCAGGCCGAATACACCAGGAAGGGAACCGACAAGAGAGCCGCCAGGGCGTCGTAGACAATGAAGACGTAGGGCCGCACGTGCAGCATGCCGGCGGACAGAAAGATGGAAAACCGAAGCCCAGGTAAGAATCGCGCGACGAACACCACCTTGCTGCCATAGCTTCGGAAATACGCGCGTACCCTGCGCTGGCGCCGGGGCGTGAAATAGCGGTGACCCATCCTGCTTGCCAGAATCTTGGTACCAAACTCTCGCCCGACGGTGAAGGCCAAGGAATCTCCGCCGAGCACCGCGACAAAACACACCAAGAACACGGCGTGGATGTGCACGGTTCCGAGGTGAGCCAGGTATCCCGCCGAGATGAGGGAGATATCCTCGGGAATGGGCAAACCCAGGCCGCAAAGTAGTAGGATCCCCGCCAGTTTGGCGTAGACATGAGACGTGAGTAGACTGAGGAGCCACTCCATTGCGAACCGACTTGTGGCGAAACCCATAGCACGGATTCGTGCGCCGGCGACGATTTGGCGTGATAATCTCTCGTCACTCTTGGCATTGACAGCGAGTCGACTCCGCCCTAGAAGCCACCATCAGGAAGCCATGCACATGACAAATAACCAATGGAAGCTAGGATTTCTTGTGGCCACGTTGTTCCTGGCCACGACCGCATGCAAGCCGGACTACCCGGCGTGCGACACCGACAAGGATTGCAAAGCCAAAGAGTTCTGCATCGCCCGCAAGTGCCAGCAGTGCCGCAACGACACCGACTGCGGACCGGGCCGCCAGTGCGGCAATGGCAAGTGCAACGCGATTCCGGGCTACTGCACGGACAAGTCGCAGTGTGCGGCCGGGCTTGAGTGCTTGAACAATCAATGCCGCCCCTGTCAGTCGGACATGGAATGCCCGGCCGGCAACATCTGCGAGGCTGGTCGCTGCAGCCGCGCGCAGTGCATGCGCGACGAGGACTGCCCGCAGGATAAGGACTGTAAGAAGGGTCGCTGCGTGGGCTCGGATCGGAAGCCGCCGGAAGGTCCGCCCTGCCCGCTTGAGACTGTCTACTTCGGCTTCAACAAGTCGTCGCTGACCTCGGAGGGAACCACGGCGCTCTCCAATAACGCGGCCTGCCTGAAGAAGACCGGACGGAGCATCGACCTGGTCGGCCACGCCGACCCGCGCGGCACCACCGAGTACAACATGGCTCTGTCCGACCGCCGTGCCCAGGCCGTGCGCGATTACCTGCGCCAGGCCGGCATTGAAAGCACTCGCCTGCGTCCAGTTCCGCGCGGTAACCTCGATGCGACCGGCACCGACGAGGCCAGCTGGGCCAAAGACCGCCGCGTCGACTCGGAATGGAAGTAGGCGTGCGCGTTCCGGCGGCGCTTGCGCTGCTGGGTGTTTCCCTGGCCGGGTGTGTGACATCTGGCCAGGGAGAAAAGATGGGCGCGGACATCGCCCATCTGCGACAGCGCCTGGACACGATGGAGGTGCGCGACCGCGATATCAACGAGAAGGTGGTGCAGCTTCGTAAGGTGCTCGACGAGGCCACGGCGTTTCTCGGGCGCAATTCTGCCGACCTGGGCGCGCGGGTCGCCAAGAACGAGACCGACATCGCCGCGATGACGGGCAAGGTGGAGGAAGCCAAGTACCTGGTGGGCGAGTTGCAGAAACAGGTCAGCACAGACTCCACAGTGGTTTCGCAATTGCAACAGAACCAGCAGCGCATCGTGGATCGCGTGGCGCCCACCATGCCCGAGGACAAGGAGAGCTTGTGGAAGGAGGCGCAGCGCCGCCTCGCCGAAGGGCAGCGCGACGATGCGCGCCGGTTCCTGCGCTCGTTCATCCAGCGTTTTCCCGATGACCCCCGCGCCCCGCAGGGGCTGCTTCAGGTTGGGATCTCATTCGTTCAAGAGCTCAAGCACAGCAACGCGGCGGCTGAGTTCTCGAACCTTATCCAGCGCTTCCCACGCGCGCCCGAGGTGTCGGAGGCCATGTGGCAACTAGCCGAGTCTTTCGTGGTGCTGAAGTTCTGCGGCGACGCCAAAGCGATGTACCAGGATCTGGCCAAGCGCTACCCGAAATCCCCACGTGCCGCGCAAACGAGGGAGCGCCTGCACAACCTGCAGAAGATCGCGCACGACAAGAATCTGTGCACGAGCTGACCGCTACGACACGCCGAACAGGTCCAGCACCTTCGCAAACCGGGTGTTGACCGCTGCGCAAACCTTCTTCTCAAGGGGCGCGTCGATGCGTAGCGCCTGGAACGACGCCAGGTGGTCCTCGGGATGGGGCTGCGGCAGCAAGCTTTCGGGGACGATAATCTTGGCCATCTGATTCGCCACGCACACTACGTGGCAAACGAAGGGAAGATCCTGGTTCGGGTTGTGGTGGTACTGGATGCCGAGCGCTAGGCTGTTCGGCAAGCCCCAGTGGCGCGCGATCATCCCACCCAGCTCGGCGTGGTTGACCTCGAGGATCTCCATCTCGGCCTCGAGCGGGTTGCAACTACCCTCTTCCTGAGCGCGGCGCAGATACTCCTGCGTTTCAGGGTCCAGGAAACGCGCCAGCACCAGCTTGCCGATATCGTGCAGCAATGCCGCGGCGTAGGACTCGGGCGGCACTGGTACCTTGCCGAGCACGCCCAGCGATTCAACCATGAGCGCCGCCGCCACCGAATGGCGCCACAGCACGTTTTCGGCGAGCCCGAATTCGGGCAATGGCTGCTGAAGCTGCTGGCGCACCTTCGCACCGAAGCCCAGGGTCACTATGGTGCTTCGGCCTAGGCGCACCACCGCATCCTTCACGGTGGTGATTTGCGATCGCGCCGCGCTGGCGGCCGAGTTGGCGGCGCGCAGGGTCCGGGCGGTGAGCGCTTGATCGAGGCTGACCACCTGGGTGATGTCGTCCAAGCTGGATTCGGGATCGGCCACCAGATTGGCCAGCTTGGTCCCGCTCATGGGAATGGGATCGAGATCGTAGGCCTTGGCGATCAGTTGGTGAAGGTCCAGCACGTTGCCCTGCCACCTCCAAGCTTACAGCAGGTTCTCCTCACATTCGCACCGCACAAGGTCATCGACAGTTTCACGTCGGGAGATAAGGGTCGCCCGGCCGTTTTCCCAAAGCACCTGTGGAACCCTGCCCTGCGACACATAGTTCGAGCTCATGGCCGCGCCATAGGCGCCCGCGTCGTGGAGTACCAAAAGGTCTCCCGGCTCCGGGCAGGGCAACATGCGCGGGTCTAACAGCTCGTGCTCGTCACGCGTGAAGACGTCGCCGCTCTCGCACAGCGGTCCGGCCACCACCAACGGTTCGGGCGTACGCCCGGCGCCTTTGCCCAAAATCGAGATGTGGTGGTACGCGCCGTACATGGCAGGGCGGACCAGATCGCAAAAGCCAGCGTCCACCATCACGAAGCGATGGCCGGGGCCCTTTTCGTTGCTCTGCGTGTTCTTGATGTCGTGCACGCGGCTGACCAGGATCGCCATGCCAGCCACCGGATAGCGACCGGGCTCGATTTCCACCCGAATAGGCCGGCCACACACCGACGCGAATCGCGCCACGGCCTCGTCGAGAACCGGCTTGAGCCACGCCAGATCATAGGGAAGTACGCCTGGACGATACGGGTGAGGAATGCCGCCGCCGAAGTTGACCGCGTGCAGGTCGGGGAACTGGGGCAAGATGCCGGCGAAGAAGTCCACCAACTTGCGCATGTTTCGATCGAAATCGCGCGGGTCGGGGCCCGTGCCGATATGCGCGTGTAGACCGACCACCTTCATTCCTGCCGCAAGTGCCTGCCTGCGCACTTGGGCCCAGGCCGGATCCTCGTGCCAGATCCCGTGCTTCGACGACGGCCCGCCGGTGTCGCATGACTGCACATGGCCGTGACCGAAGCCCGGATTCGCCCGCAAGACGATGGGTCCGCGATAGCCTGCTTCGGCGAGCTGTCGGATCTGTCCGGGCGAGCCCACGTTGGGCATGATCTGGTGGCGCAAGATCACGTCAAGGGCGTTGTCGCGATACACATCCGCGGTCAGCATGACGACCGGCGGATTTGCGCCGGCCGCGAAACCCGCGCGCAGCGCCCGCAGAACCTCGTTGCCGCTGACCGCATCGATCCACAGGCCCGCCTCGCGCACAAGCTGGAGCACCTTGAGCGATGAATTGGCCTTCATCGCGTAGCGCACCGCCAAGTTGGGCGGGCTGGCCAGCGCGATCAAGCCCTGCAACGCCTGGCGCAACAGGTTCGCGTCGTAGAGATAAAAGGGAGTGCCGACCTTGGCGGCTATCTGTTCGAGAGGGTAGCTATCGAGCTGCATGAGAGCCCAGCATCATAGTCGATGACCGGGCCCGCGGCCAAAGGCCGGAACCGGAATGGGGCCGGCACCGGCGACCGGCTACGGCCGCCGGTGCCGGCTACGGCCACCGGAGCCGATCCTAGAAGTCGTCGCCTCCGCCCATGCCGCCCATCCCACCCATCCCGCCGCCGCCGTGAGCGGGCTCCTCCTTCTTCTTGGGCTTCTCGGCGATCATCGCCTCAGTGGTTAGCATGAGGCTCGCCACCGACGCCGCGTTCTGCAGTGCCGCGCGCACCACCTTGGTCGGATCGATGACGCCGGCCTTGACCAGGTCTTCGTACTCCTCGGTGGCGGCGTTGAAGCCGAACGAGCCTTTGCCGTTCTTCACCTTCTCGACGACGATGGAGCCATCGACGCCGGCGTTGGCCGAGATCTGGCGCAAGGGTTCTTCGATGGCCCTGCGGATGATGTTCACGCCGAAGCGACGATCGTCGTCGAACTTCAGGCCCTCGATGGCAGAGAGAGCGCGAATCAGCGCCACACCACCGCCGGGAACGATACCCTCCTCGACCGCCGCGCGGGTCGCGTGAAGAGCGTCCTCAACCCGCGCCTTCTTCTCCTTCATCTCGCTCTCGGTGGCAGCGCCGACCTTCACCACGGCCACGCCACCGACGATCTTCGCCAGCCGCTCTTGCAGCTTCTCGCGGTCGTAGTCCGACGTGGTGTCCTCGATCTGGGTGCGAATCTGCTTCACCCGGCCTTCGATATCGGCTTTCTTGCCCGCGCCCTCGACGATGGTGGTGTTGTCCTTGTCGACGGTGACGCGCTTGGCGCGGCCGAGATCCTTGAGCGTGATGTTTTCGAGCTTGAGGCCCAGGTCCTCGGTGATGGCCTGGCCGCCGGTGAGAACGGCGATGTCCTTCAGCATCTCCTTGCGGCGATCGCCGAAGCCGGGCGCCTTGACCGAGCAGACGTGTAGGGTGCCGCGCAGCTTGTTCACGACCAAGGTCGCCAGCGCTTCACCGTCGACGTCTTCCGCGACGATGAGCAAGGGCTTCCCGGACTTGGCAATCTGCTCGAGCACGGGCAGGAGATCCTTCATGTTCGAGATCTTCTTCTCGTTGATAAGGATGAAGGCGTCCTCGAGCACGGCTTCCATGCGCTCGGCGTCAGTGACGAAGTAGGGCGAAAGGTAGCCGCGGTCGAACTGCATGCCCTCGACCACTTCGAGCGTGGTGTCCATCGACTTGGCTTCCTCGATGGTCACGACGCCTTCCTTGCCGACTTTCTCCATGGCCTCGGCCAGAATGTCGCCGATCATGGTGTCGCCGTTGGCGCTGATGGTGCCGACCTGGGCGATGTCGGTCTTGCCCTTGGTGGGCTTCGACTGCTCCTTCAGGTTCTCGACCACCTTGGCCACCGCCGCGTCGATGCCGCGCTTGATGTCCATGGGGTTGTTGCCGGCGGCGACCAGGCGCGCGCCTTCGTTGAAGATGGCTTGGGCCAGAACCGTTGCTGTGGTGGTGCCGTCACCAGCGACGTCGGAGGTCTTCGACGCCACTTCGCGGACCATCTGGGCGCCCATGTTCGCCATCTTGTCGGGAAGCTCGACTTCCTTGGCGACGGTCACGCCGTCCTTGGTCACCGTGGGGGAGCCCCACGACTTTTCGATGATCACGTTACGGCCGCGCGGGCCCAGGGTCACCTTCACGGTGTTGGCGAGCAGGTTCAAACCTTGCGCGATGGCCTGGCGAGCGGGTTGCGAGAAGAGAATTTCTTTGGCTGCCATGGTGGTGTCCTTTCCTGACTATTCGAGAATGGCTAGAACGTCGTCTTCGCGCAAAATCAGGTGCTCGACGCCGTCGATCTTGATGTCGTTGCCCGAGTACTTCGAGAACAGAACCTTGTCGCCTTCCTTGACGTCCAACTTGCGGATGGATCCGTCTTCCTGGACCTTGCCGTTGCCGACAGCGACGACCAAGCCCTTCTGAGGCTTTTCCTTGGCGGTGTCGGGAATGTAGAGCCCGCCAGCAGTCTTGGTTTCTTCCTCGACGCGCTTGACGAGGATGCGATCGTAAAGAGGTCTCACTTTCATTGTCGTTTCTCCTTCTTCAAAACCGACCGTCCGGCACTCGCCGAGCGGTGCTTTTCGGCGCGAAGACAGCGGCTGTGGAACCGCTAGGCCGCTGCCTTGGACGCGCCCTTCTTCTTGCCCGAACCCTTGCTCTCGCCGGATGTAGAGCTCGATCCGCTGGACCCTGATTCCGACTTGGACTCCGCCTTGGATTCCGATTTCGGTTCCGACTTGGACTCCGCCTTGCCACTGCCACCCGATTCGGGCTTGCTTCCCGACTCGGACGAGCTGCCGCCCGGCTTGGCGCTGGCGTAGAGGTCGCTGTACCAACCGCCACCCTTGAGCTGAAAGGAGGTGTGGCTGATCAGCTTCTCGACCTTACGCTTCTTGCACTTCGGACAGACCTTGACTGGCTCGTCGGACATCTTCTGCCATTCCTCGAAGCGATGGCCGCATGCTTGGCATTCGTACTCGTAAATTGGCATCTGTCGCTCAGCGTCTAGAGTTCTCCATCCATCGTGGATTCGGACCAAGCGAAGGTTAAGCACCCTTCGGTCGCTGTCAAGCGACGAAGGAGAGTGCCAACATAACCAATCTTTGGTTAACCATTTCCAATACTTACGAATACGGCGCCCGCTGGATACTCCAGAAACTACCATCCGGGAAAGCGGCGCTCGGCTGTTGCGGGTTCCGCGGGGGCGCTCCTCGGCGGCCGCATGCCAACGGCCGCGCTTGGCGCGTCCATGGCACGCTCGGCAACCGGGTCCTTACGCGACCGGCAGGAAATCTGGTGGCGAAGGGAATCTCGGTGGAAGCCGGTCGCGGGCCCCTGTCCCGCCTCGCTGGCACGCGAGCGCAGACGCTCGCGGCGCTCGGCTACGCCGCCTCGGAGTCGTCCCCCGCTCCGCCCGCAGCGCCGAGCTTGGCATCCCTGCGTTCGGCTGTTCATCTGGACCTCGGCGACACGGAATCGGCAACTTCTCGGCCGCGGTCGTGTTGACCCGGCCAAGCGATGGGGGGAATACTGCGACGATGGATTGGCGCACGTTCGTAGTTGAGATTACGAAAGCCGCTGCATGGCCGTCTCTTGTCTTACTGTTGGCGATGTTACCCGGACCCGTGAAGAGACTGCTAGACAGGATTACCAAACTGGAAGCCGGAACCAAGGGTACGAGTATTGAGGCTTCGCCGTCAACGATGGGGAGGCCACCAACAGAACTGACTCGTTTTGATCAGTCGCTCCAATCGAATGGCCATTCAGCCTCGTCAGCCGATTCAGCGACCGGAAAGTAACTCCACGCACAATGACCACTGACCGGAAGATGTTCCGTCACTGGCGTCCGACACACTGCGATCCGCATCCCTCTGGAAACTGCGCTCTATTTGCAATCTGAGGCCCGAGCCTGGATGCCCTGCTTCTCGGCCTCGAGATAGGCTTTGAGTGGTTCCCTGAAAGGACTGTTGTCGGGCAGGAAACTTGCGACTTCCTCGTAAGCCTCAGTCATCCAGCCCAACCTGATGCCGACCGGAGCCAGCTCGCTTCCGCGCCCCTCGCCGGTAACCATTTGATGGACCGCGTACCCGACGTTCATCGCAGTGTAGTGCGCTCGCGCTGCCCCACGCAGCGAGGCGATCGTCGCCAGTGCCATGTCTTCCAAAGAGGCGTTCTTGAGTTTGGTTGTGATCTTGGACATTCAGGTCGCTCCATGGGCAATAATTAGGTCCGGTCGCGCACATAAAGTATAGTTGTCCTTCGCTTGCCTCGCGGAAAATTCGGAGAGAGCTTGCAGTCAAGCTCGGCGCGCGGGCGGGGCGGGGTCGACTCCGAGGCGGCGTTGCCGAGCGCCGCGAGCGTCTGCGCTCGCGTGCCAGCGAGGCGGAACAGGGGCCAGCGGCCGGTCCGCCGGCCGCGTCAGGACCCGTCTGCCGAGCGTGCCATGGACGCGCGTAGCGCGGCCGTTGGCATGCGGCCGCCGAGCGTGTCGCACCCCGTACCGCCCGCAACAGCCGAGCGCCGCTTTCCCGAATGTCTATTCAGTGGCGACCGGTGCGTGCGCGCGCGACGATCGCAACTTCTAAATCGGTTCGAACACCGGGAGCAGCGGTATGGACACTTTGGAAAACGACGGCGAGGTGAGCGTGGAGGAGCGATCGAGGAGGACGCCCAGGTCATAGCCGGTTTCCTTCAAACGGAAGACCTCCAGGCGCCCAAGATCAGGATCGACGATCCAGTACTCGGGTAAGTATACGCCGGGACCAAGGTTAGCCAACCCCGAGATATCCGGCCAGCTCCCCCACCAGCTTCTCGAACCTTGCGATCGCCGCTTGAATGGGCGCGGGGGTGGACATGTCGACGCCGGCCAGCTTTAAGGATTGCAAGGGGTAGCGCGAGCCGCCGGAGCGGAGGAAGGTGAAGTAATCGTCGCGGGCTTTGGGGCCGCCCGAGGTCACGCGGTCGGCGAGCGCGACGGCGGCCGAGATGCCCGTGGCGTAGGTGTAGACGTAGAAAGCACGGTAAAAGTGAGGGATGCGCAGGCCTTCGAGGTCGCTCACCGGCAGAAGGCGCACGCCGAGGCCAAAATATTGTTCGAGCAGCGCGCGGTATTCCGCACGCAGAACGTCGACGGTGAGCGGGGTTCCCGATTCCACCAACGCATGGGTCTTGGCCTCGAACTCGGCGAACATCGTTTGCCGGAACAGCGTCCCGACGATGGCGTCCACTTCCTTGTTGATAAGGTACGCGCGCGCCTCGGGCGAAGCGGCCTTGGCCACGAAGTAGCGCTGCATGAGCTGCTCGTTGAAGGTGCTGGCGACCTCGGCCTCGAAGGTTGTGTAGTGCCAGTGCAGGTAGCCATTGTGGCGCGCACTGTAGTAGGAATGCATCGAGTGCCCGGCTTCGTGTGCGAGGGTGAAGACGTCTTCCAACACGTCTTCTTTGAAGTTCATCAGGATGTACGGCTCGGCGGAATAGCTTCCGTAGGAAAACGCACCCGACGCCTTGCCCTTGTTCTCGTAGCGGTCGACCCAACCCTGGCGTAGCCCGCGCGCAAGCTCGCGGCCGTATTCGTCGCCGAGCGGCATCAGCGCGGCCAGCACGGCGTCCACGGCGGCATCGTAGCTGTGGTGCCAATGCACATCGCCGAGCAAGGGAACGCGGACATCGTAATGGCAAAGCTCGTCGAGCTTGAGCGCCTTTCGACGGATTTCGTAGTAGCGATGCAGGGTCGGCAGGCCCACGTGCACGGTCGCGACCAAGTTGTCGTACACGATCTCCGGCATGTCGTCGGGGAACAGTGACATGGCTCGGGCGGACTTGTGGTTGCGCGCGCGCGCGGCGTAGCGGTCGAGCTGTACCGAGCCTTCATAGAGCACGCCCAGCGTGGTCTTGTGGCGCTCGTATTGCGCGTAGTAGAGTTCGTACGCGCGCCGCCGCAGATCGCGATTCGGATTCTGCATAAATGCGGAGAACGACGAGTGGGTGAGCGGCTGCGGCCCGTCGGGGGTATCCAGCGTGCCGAAGTCGAAGTCCACATCGGTGAGTACGCTGAAGGCGTTGGACGCGGTTTGGTTGGATTCGATCTGCATGGCCAGCAGGCGTTCTTCGCTTTAGCCAAGCACGTGCGGCTTGAAGCGCAAAAGCTTGCGCAGCCAAGTGGCAAACTCGGCCAGCGCGGGATGCTTCAGGAACTCGGCCATGCGTGCGTCGGGAATCGCGTGAATCTCGGGATCGAAGTAGCTCCACAGGGTCTGCGACTCGGCTTGCGCGCGCATGAAACGCGCGGTGCGATCGCGCGAGGCCGAAAGCCCCTGGTCCTCCGATTCGCGCAAGGCCGAGTACGCCGCGAGCCGCTCCTCGATCATGCCGAAGTCGCGCAAGAACGTCAGCGCGGCGGCGAGCGAATCGGCACTTTGTGCAAGGGTGCCCTTCCACGACGGAATCTTTTCGCGCAGCCCGCGATAGCGTTCGAGGTCGGCTTCCCACGCCGCTTCCGTGGGATAGAGCGTCGACAAATCCCACTGATCGGAAACCGGAACGTCCTTGCGAAGACGGACGCCGGATGGAGCGCCTTCGTCGTTGGCGAACGACCGCGTGTGATGCATCGGGAAAGGTTCCCTCCCCGAGCGCGATTTTTCAACTGATACCGCGCTTTGATAGGCGGAATCGGGGCCAAAGCCGGAGTCGGCGGCCAGAGTCGGTTGCGGATCCGGCTCCGGATCCGCGACTACGCCTTGCCCGAATCAGGATCGGGGGCGTCGCCGCGCAGGGCTTCGGCCTGAAAATGGGCGCGCAGGCTGCTGATGATGTCTTCCAAGTCGCCGTCCATGACAGCCGGCAGGTTGTGGCGCGTATACCCGATGCGATGGTCGGTCAGGCGGTCTTGCGGAAAGTTGTAGGTGCGGATCTTCTCCGACCGATCGCCGCTGCCGATCTGGCTGCGGCGCGCGTCGCGCTCGGCAGTCTCCTGCTTCTCCAGCTCGATTTCGTAGAGCTTGCTGCGCAGAAGCTTCATGGCCATGGCTTTGTTCTTGTGCTGGCTCTTTTCCTGCTGGCAGTGAACGAGGAGGCCCGACGGGATGTGGTGAATGCGCACCGCGGAGTCGGTGGTGTTCACCGACTGGCCGCCCGGACCGCCCGAGCGCATCACCTCGATCTTGAGATCCTTCGGGTCGATGGTGATGTCCACGTCCTCCAGCTCGGGCATGATGGCCACGGTCGCAGTGGAGGTGTGGATGCGGCCTTGCGCCTCGGTGGTGGGCACGCGCTGCACCCGGTGCACGCCTGATTCGTACTTGAGCTGGGCGTACGCGCCCTTGCCCTCGACGGCGGCGACCACTTCCTTGAGGCCGCCCGCGGAGGCGCTGGACATCGACATGATCTCCACCCGCCAGCGGCGGCGCTCGGCGAAGCGTGTATACATGCGAAAGAGATCCGACGCGAACAGGGCCGCTTCCTCGCCGCCGGTGCCCCCGCGGATTTCGAGCAGAATGCTCTTTTCGTCGTTGGGATCCTTGGGCAGAAGCAGAATCTTAAGGCTCGCCTCAAGCCGTTCGAGCTCGGCGACGAGCTCTTTCTCTTCCTCGAACGCCAGATCCCGCATCTCGGGATCCTTCTGCATCTCGTGCGCCTCCTCCAGGCGCTTTGTGGTCTGGCGGTGCACGCGTAGGGTATCCACCAGCTCGCGGATGTCAGAGTGCTCCTTGGCCAGCTTCTGCATGAGCGGCGGGCGCGCCAACACCTCGGGATCGGAAAGCTTTCCGGTCAGCTCGTCGAAGCGGCTCTCCACGGCCGCCAACTTGGCGAGCAACAAATCGTCGAGCATGGCGGCGTACGGGCGCGCGGCGGCTGTCGCGCGGCCTGTCCTCTAGCTCGTGGGCGTGTTGGTTGGCGTGCGGCCGTACTTCTTATTGAAGCGCTCGATGCGGCCGCCGGTATCCAGGAACTTCTGCTTGCCAGTGTAAAACGGGTGGCAGTTAGAGCAGATGTCCACCATGAACGATCCGCGCGTCGAGTAGGTCTCGACCTTGTGCCCACAGGCACAAGAGATGGTGGCGGGCTTGTAGGCTGGATGAATCCCCTTCTTGGGCATGACGCGAAACCTCTCGTGAAGGGGGGTTTTATAATCGGCCTTGGGCCGAAGGGCAAGCTCGGCGGTGAGTTTTTGTCGATTGGGCTGTGCGGCATGCGCGCTAAGGCCGCGTCGGCGCTGGTCTTCAGGTATAGTGCTGCGCCCATGGCCGATCTAACCAATCCAAGCAGCGGAAGCCGCCGCTCGGCCGTTTACAGCTACCTGCGACCCGCCATCACCGGGCGACGCGTGCTGGAAATCGGTTGCGGCAATGGCGACACTACGGCTTTGCTGGTCCAACTGGGCGCGAAGAGCGCGGTTGGTGCAGGCAGCGCGAAGGACGTGTCGGACGCGCGAATTCGCCATCGCGACGGTGCGCTGGGCTTCGCGAGCCTCGACTCGGGCTCGATAGCCAGCTCGGGCAGCTTCGAGCTCGTCTTGGTGCCGGGCGGCGCTGACCTTCTGCGCGGGCGTGGACCCATCACGCTTTCAGCGCTCCTAAGCTTGATTGCGCCTGGCGGGCATCTTGTCTGCGTGGTCGAAAACGGAGATCGCGGCGAAGGCATCCCGTATTTCGACGTGGTGGACGCCCTGGCCCCGCACTTTTCCAAGGTGAGGATGTTCGGGCAAACCCCGTTCTACGCCTACGGCATCGCAGAATTCGACGAGGCCGCGGCCAATCTTCGGGTCGAGTCCGGTCTCGCCGACGACCAGGCCGAGCCCACCCACTACATCGCCCTGGCTGGCCCCGACGAGCCGCTGGCCCTGGGCTATGCGCTGGTGCAGATTCCGTCGCCCGATGCCGATGACCGGAGCGCTGGCAAGCGAGGAACCTCAGTTGCCGTGCCCGCCACGGCAAGCGTGCCGCCCGATTCGACATCCGTCGACCTTCGCCAGAAGCTGACCCTGACCGAGGGTAAGGCCGAGGGCCTTGTGCGCGTGTCGCGCGCGCAGGCCGAGGAGATCGAAGAGCTG
>CAZBIU010000116.1:0-17832 GCA_964491625.1 uncultured Myxococcales bacterium | reverse complement strand
GCTCGGCGGGCTCGGTCTGACGGAGCAGCTTGGCGACGGCTGGCGATTCTGCGAGCCCTTCCTGATGTGGGCGGGATGGCTTGCCTTGGCGCTGGTCCTGTATTTGATCGTGCATGCGTGGCGTACGCCACGTGCAAGCGCTGGCGCGGGCGGCCGCGCGAGCGAGCGCACAGGCGATCGAATGACGGCGGACTACCTATTCGAGTTTCTGCTGCTGTTTGTCGCCTACGCCCTTTACCAGATTGGCATCGGCGGCGACGCGTGGCCCCTCTACGTGCGCTTTCCGGCGCCCGCGACGGTGCTGCTCATCATTGCCTTCGCGGTCGCGGCGGTGCTCGCCTGCGCAGGCTTGGCCCGGGCTCGTCTATGGTCCGGAAGTGTTCTGGCCGTTACCTTCCTGCTACTTCTGCGATGGACGGCTTCGCTCTACCGGGCCGATCTTTTCACCCTGACGCCCATTTACAGTGGCGCCGCTGCCGCCGACATTGACGTCGCCTTGGCAATCCAGCGTCTGACCGACGAGTCAGCGACCGTCGCCACCTTTGCGGCCGGCGTGATTCCCTACTATTCGCAGCGTCGAGCGATCGATGTGCTGGGCAAGTGCGACGTCGTGGTCGCAGGGATGCCGGTTCGGGCCGCCGTGCCCTGGCACCCGCAAGCCGGCAGACCCGGCCACAACAAATACGACCTCGACTACTCCATCAAGCAGATGCGTCCCACGGCCATTCAGTGGATCGACCTGCCCCCATGCACATGGGGCGAGCAGAATCTAAGTCAGTGGTGCCGCGCCAACTACAATGAAGTGGACGTCGCCGGAACCCACTTTCTGCTCGACAAGCAATCACCGCTGGTAAAGTGGAACCTCGTGGGGGCCGGCCGGCGTTGAGAACGCGCTGCTACTTCCACCAGCCCGCGCGGGCCGCGTCGTCGAAAACCTCGGCCAGCAGGGCCAGCGCATTCTTCGCGGTCGCTTCGTCGATGGTCAACGCTGGTTGAATCCGGAAGCTGGCCGAGTAGGCCATGGTCAGAAGTCCCCGGCGGACGCATTCCTTGAAGATCCGCTCGGTCACGCGTCTCGGCAGCGGTTCCTTGCTGGCCTTGTCTTTCACCAGCTCCACGCGCATAAAGAGGCCGGCCCCTTGCACGTAGCCCACGAACGGATAGCGCTCGACGAACGTCTCCAGCTCGCCCAGCATGGCCGCGCCGACCTTGGCCGAGTTTTCCACTAGATGCTCGTCGTCGATGATCTTCAGCGCCGTCGCGCCCGCGGCTGCGCCGAGTGGATTGCCGCCGTAGCTCGACGACGAACCGGAGGGATTGCTCCACGGCTTGGCCGCGGAGATCTCGTCGGTGGTAGCGATGCCCGACAGCGGAAAGCCGCCGCCGAAGGCCTTGCCCACGGTCATGATGTCGGGAATCACGCCGGTGTGGTCCACCCCGAAGTTGAGGCCGGTTCGCCCCATGCCCGTGATCATCTCGTCGGCGATGAGCAGCGCGCCCAGCCCCTTCGCCAGGTCACGCACGGCCGGCAGGAACTCTTTGGGCGGAATCACGTTGCCGGCGGTGCCCTGCATGGGCTCGACGATGATGGCAGCGATGGAACCGGCCGAGGCGACCTTGAGCTGCTTGCGCGCGAAGTCCACGCACGCCATGCCGCAGCTTGGATAGGTCGTGCCGAGCGGGCAACGGTAGCAGTTGGCGTACGGTACCTGGTGCGCGCCGGGAACCATCGGTCCGAGCGCCTCTTTGAAGCTCGAACCCATGAGCGACAACACACCCATGGTCTTGCCGTGGAACGCGCCCCAGAAGCTCACGAACTCGTTCTTGCCGGTGTAGCACTTGGCCAGACGTAAGGCGCTTTCCACCGCTTCCGCGCCGCTGGAATAAAGCTGCAGGCGGTGCAGACCCTTGCTCGGGGTTCGCGCGGCCAGGCGCTCACACAAGATAGCGCGCGCCTCCGAGGTGAGCGCACCCACCGATGCCCGCGCCACCTGGTCCTGCAGAGCCTTGACGTACACCGGGTGCGAGTGCCCGAGGGCATTGACCGCGATGCCGCCGATGAGGTCGAGGAAGGTGTTGCCGTCCACGTCGGTGATGGCACTGCCCTTGGCTTCGGACACCGCGATGCCGGCCATCAGCGCGTAGCCCTGCAGGCCGGGCGCGATATGCGCATCTTCGCGCGCTCGCAAGGCCTTGCTGTTCGGGCCGGGGATTTCGGTCTTGATGTCGGCTTGTTGGTTCTTCGGTTGGGTTGGGTTCATGCGGCGAGCTTCTTGGCCCTAATGAGCTCTGCAATGCGGAGCAAACGCCGCACGGCAGAGACATTGGCTACCACGCCCACCACCAACATGGCTAGCTCCACCGGCAGCTCTCGGCCCAGGGACAAGGCGAGGCAGGTGGGCGTCCCCGGCACCACGAGCTGCCACACCGAGGCGAACCCGCAGCCAAAGATCACGTAGACCGCACGTTCCGCACGGCGCATGGCGCCCTTGGGCGGTGGAACCCCCAACGCCTCGGCCTTCGCCGTCGCGTAGCTGACCATGAACGAACCCAGGATGGCGGCGAGGCAGACAAGGCTGGCCACCGGGCTGCTGCGGAAATACACGGCCAACCCCGCAAGCAGGAAGTATTCGACGTAGCGGTCCACCGCGGCGTCGAACAGCTCGCCCACGTCCGACATGCTGTGGTAGCGACGGGCGAGCATGCCGTCGAACATGTCGCAGAACCCGGATCCGGTGGCAAGCAGAGCCCCAATGCCGAAATGGCCTTGCGCGATCAAAACTGCAGAAACCAGAGCCGGCACTAGGGAAAAAGCGGTCACCATGTTCGGCGTGACGCGCAGCTTGTAAAGCAGGCTGACCAGAGGTCCGAAGAGCCGGTAAGCCACCTCCATCACCCCGCGGCCCAGCATGATCCCGCCGTGCCCGTCCAGGCGCTTGTTGGTTGCGCGGGCGGGCAGGACCGCCAATACGACCCAGCCCGTCGCAACCGTGATCACGAACGCCACCAGGATCAGGGAACAGATGAGATCCGCCATTCCACCCGCATAGTGAAGGAATTGGCCCCTGCCTTCAAGCGATCGCTCTTGTCCGCCGCAACGAGCTGCTTGACTCGACCGCGTCCGACTTGCTCTAGTCTGCCTTCATGGCAGCGGAGCATGCCGATCGGGACAGGCTCGTCGAGCAGCACATGCACCTTGTGCACTCGATTGCCGCCAAGCTGCAGCGGCGGCTCGGAAAGACGATGGAGCCTGGTGATCTCGTGGCCTACGGCACGCAGGGGCTGCTCGAGGCCGCCAAGAAATACGACCCCAAGCACGGCGCCGCCTTCGGAACCTTCGCCTACTACCGCATCCGGGGCGCGATGTTCGATGGCATGCGCTCGATGGCGTGGTATTCGCGCTCCGACTACGCCCGCTTTCGCGCCGAGGAGCGCCAGAACGAGTACCTGGCCAACCTCGCCGATCGGGACGCGTCGGGGCGGGCGGCGCAGCCATCGTCCGGGACCGCCGACAAGGGAGAAGTGCTGGGGGAAATCGCCGAGATCTTGGGCGGCGTGGCCTCGGTGCACATCACCTGCATGGCAGCGGCAGAAGACGTGCCGGACCAAACCTTCAAAGCGCCGGACGAGGCGGTGATTTCCGCCGAGGAGCGCGAACGCGTGCGCGAAGCGCTTGGCAAGCTGCCCAGCAAAGAGAGGCGGCTCATCGAGCTGTACTATTTCGCCGACATGAACCTGGACGCCGCGGGCGCCAAGCTGGGGCTTTCCAAGTCGTGGGCCAGTCGCCTTCACGCCCGGGCCGTGGATCTCCTGCGCGAGACTCTGGCAGGGGGAACAACGTGAGTCGTCCGCTGGTTGCGCTTCTGACCATGATCGTGTCAGCGTCGGCCTTGGCGCAATCGCCGACGGGTGTGCCGGTGGGGGCGTCACCCTCGGACCCACCCGTGCCCGCGCCAGTCCTGGCCCCTGCACCGCCGGCCCCCGCGACCGCGGCTCCCGCCGGTCCCGCGTATCCCGGCTACGGCTATCCGCCCACCGGCGCTTACCCCGCGGTTCCCTATTCCTATCCCGGCTATCCCGCCTATCCGGCGCCGACCTACCCCTATGCCGCAGAAGTGGCGACCCAGCCCACCGAGATCAGGCCGGAGCCGGCTCCGCGTATGCCATCGTTTTCGCTGACCCTGTCGCCGATCCTTCTGCTCGAACCCGTCTTGCAGCTCAATGGCGAGCTTCGTCTGGGCGACAACGCCAGCATCACCGCGATCGCCGGCGGGGGATGGGTCAAGGTGAACGAGACTGGTCAACCCAGCATGACCTTTCGCGTGCTGGAATTGGGTGGGCAGCTTCGCTACTACGCCACGGGATCCTTCCGGCGTGGGATGCAGGTCGGGGTCGAAGTGCTTTACGTGAACGTCGACGTGAAGGTCGAGGACGTCGCCGGCGTGGCCAGCGGTCTTGCCATGGGCCCATTTTTCGGCTGGAAGGCAGTCAGTCGCGCCGGGTTTACACTTGACCTGCAGGGCGGCGTCGCTGTGCTTACCTCGGGCCAGCGCGTCAGCAACGCCAGCAAGAGCGCGACCGACACGTCCGTCGACTTCATTCCCCTGATCAACGCGAACATCGGGTGGTCGTTTTAGCCGCGGCGGGAAGGGCTCGCCCCCCTTCGATGACTCCCCTATCGGTGATAGGGTCCTGTCATGCGTTGTCCGTGGATTGGGATTGCGGTGTTCTTGTTGTTTGGCTGTTCGGCTGCCATCGAGCACAACCTCGATGAAGCTGCGGCCAACGAGGTCGTGACCTCCCTCGAACGCGCGGGCATCTCGGCGGTCAAGCAGCACGACGAAGGCAGCGGCTCCGGATTCGTGGTTTCGGTGGCCAAGGCAGATGTGGTTCGTTCCATGGAGCTCCTGCAGTCGCTGGGGCTGCCGCGCGGACAGCGCCCAGGTTTCGGCGAGCTCTTCAAGCAGGCGAGCCTGCTGCCGACGCCGACCGAAGAGCGGGCGCGATACGTGGACGCCCTGGCGGGTGAAGTTGCCAAGACCTTAGAGAGCGTGGATGGTGTTGCCAGTGCGCGCGTGCACTTGGTCTTGCCCGAACCGGATCCATTGGCCATGGACGGCAAGCCGCGCGTGGTCGCCCAGGCTGCGGTCCTCATCAAGACGCGGGTCGGGCAGCGCGCGCCGATTGCACAATCAGATGTGCAGAAGCTGGTTGCGGGCGGCGTTCCGGGTCTCGAATCTGACAGGGTCGCGGTGGTGTTCACCGCGGCGACCGAGGCAGCACCGAGGGCAGCCGGGCTGGTTGCGCTTGGCCCCCTGCGGATGACCGAGCAAAGCCGAGGCATCGCCGTGGGCGTGTTGGCGGTGGGCGGTGGCTTGCTCGCGGTGCTTGCGATTCTGGTCCTGATCATGGCGCGAAGGTTCGCGGCCGGTCAGGCGAAGAAGTCGCAGGCTTGAAGCCGCCGCCAACACCACGGCCCGCAGTCGGTCGGCTCTTCAGCCCGACAGCTTCTTCTTCAGCGCGGCAAGCGCGTCGTCGATGGTCTTGTCTTCGCTCATTCTTTCCAGCTTGCGCTCACTGGCCAGCGATTCTGCGCTTCGCCCTGCCAGCTCGTCGGAAAGACTCGCCTCGGCCTCCAGCGCATCGACCTTGCCGGACATGCGCTCGAAGTCCGCGAACGCCGAGCTGCCGGTGGACATGGGACTTTGTCCCTTGGCGGCCCGGGCTTTCTCGCGCAGGGTGCCTTGGCGCAGCTTTACCTCCTTGACCCGCAACTCCAGAGCGCGCAGGCCGGCCACAAGCTTTTCCACTTGTGCCTGCTGTTCGGCGGTAGCCTTTTCCACCTCGATGCGATCGGCTTCCTTCTGCGCTTTCCGGTGCAAGGCCTCCTTGGCCAGGGCGTCGTCGCCTGCCCTTACCGCGCGGCTGGCGTGCTCTTCCCAGGATGTGGCCTCGGCGCCGAGATCGTCCGCCTGCTTCGCCAACCGCTTTTCTTCCGCCATCGACGCTGCCACCTCGGCGCGCGCCTGCCGGATGGAATCGTCCATGTCGCGGACGAGCTGATCGATCTCTTTGCCCGGATCCTGCATCTTGTCGATGAGATCGTTGACGTTGGACTTCACCAAGGTCGAAAGGCGGTCGAGGATGCTCATGGCCCGAGTTTATCTCGGAACGGCATGTTGGCCAGACCGAGCCACACGCGGGAGGGCCCCGAGGTCGCTACGCCTTCGCCAGCGCCGTGTCACGAGCCGCCGGCTCGGCGACTGGGGACACGTCCTGCGTGCGCTTCCGCGGCAGTCGGACCAAGAACATCGCGCCGCCCAGCGACGACGTGCCAACCGTGACGGTTCCACCCTGCGTTTCGGCCGCCGTGCGCACACTGAGAAGACCAAGGCCAAGGCCGTCAGCCTTGGTGGTTTCGAATGCCTTGAAGATCGTCGCTCTCCGCTCCACCGGGACGCCGGGCCCGTCGTCGTGGACTTCGAGCGCGATGCTGGCGCTGTCGGAGCGCAACACCACGCGGATGTGCCCGGCCTTACCAGCAGCGTCGGCAGCGTTGAGCACGAGATTGGCCAGAATCTGCTCGAACAGCAGCACGTCGACCTGGACCATGGCTTCGGCACACAGGTCGAGATCGATGGCGCGGCCGATAAGACGCGGCAGCTTGCCGAGCGCACGCACCATGGATCGCGCGACCGGCACGAGATCGCGCGACTCGCTGCGGACAACCCGCTCGCCGCGCGCCGTATTCGCCAGGCGCATAGCAAGGCCGCGACCTTGCGCAATTGACTGCGAGGCATCACCAAGAAGGGCATTGCTCTTGTCTGGCGCCCCGGCGCGCAGCTCGTCGATCGCGAATTGCGCCACCGTAAGCACGTTGTTAAAATCGTGCGCTACAGCCGCCGCCAGCTCACCCGCCAGTACGCGGCTTTGCGCCGAAACCGTCGCCTGGCGCAGTCGTTCGCGCTCGTCGACGGCACGGGCAAGCCGCCGAAACATGATCCACGCCGCGAGCACGAGCAGCGTCGCGGTGGTTGCCACGAAGACAAACCCCTTAAGTCGCTCGATGCGTTCGAGATCGCCCACGTTGTTGGCCATGCGAGCGGCCGCCACGCCGGAAAACCAGATGTACGTCGTGGCCATCAATCCGTAGACCGTGCCCAGCAAGAGCGCGTGCCGAAGAGGTTTCACCGCAGGATCCCACACATCCAACTGCTGATACTATACCAGTAGGCGCACCACGCTGCGACCTGCGACACGGTAATGCAGAACGAGCACCAGACGACCACGCCCCGACCGGTTCTGGACGTCGACATCCGAAATTCCCCATCCCGAGCTTTTCCAGCCTGAAGGGACCCAGACTTTGCTAGCCTTTACCTCGATGCTTCTTCGCGAAATTGTGGGCCAGGACCATGCGGTCGCGCTGCTTCTGCGTGCGGTCGCGTCCGGGCGGCTTGCCCATGCCTGCCTGTTCGACGGACCCGACAGCGTTGGCAAGCGCACGGCCGCGCTGGGGTTGGCGTTCGCGCTTTGTTGTCCGGAGTCGCCCGGACAGGGTTGCGGGCACTGCGACACCTGCCACCGTATCGCCACGGGCCAGCACCCTGACGTGCTTTCGTTCGCACCGGCCACCCAGCAGTATGTTATCGAGCAAGCCCGCGAGATGGTCGCCATCGCATCCACGCGTCCACACGAAGCGCCTGTGCGTGTGTTGATTCTCGACCAGGCCGACCGGCTCAATCCCAGCTCGGCGAACTGCTTGCTGAAGACGTTGGAGGAGCCGCTTGCCGGCAATCACCTGGTGCTGGTGACGTCAGCACCGGATCGCCTACTGCCGACGATTCGCTCGCGCACACAGCGGATTCGATTCGTGGCACTATCCGCCGCAGCGCTGACCGACATCGCCATGCGGCGGGGCGCTTCACCAGCACAAGCCGAGACCGCGGTGGCGCTCGCGGCCGGCCAGGCGAGCCGGCTTCTGCAGACCCTCGAAAGCGAGGCCGAATCGACCCTGTGGGTGACAGTCAACAATCTGCGCAAGGCTGCGGCGGGCAAAGGCGTATCGGCTATTTTCGACGCCGCTGGCGAGTTCTCCGACAAGGAAAGTCGCCAGGACCTGCCAGAGGCGTTGTCGCTTCTTGCGCGTCTTTACCGCGATGCCCTGGTCACCTCGGCCGGCGCGGGAGACCTGGCACTTCTCCACGATCGAGACCGGGATCTGGAATCGCTCGCAATCCGCGCGCGAAAGGATCGCGATTTGCGTACAATACGCTTGGCCGTAGGCGCCGCCGTGGAAGCATCGGGGGCGCTGGCGTCCAACGTGAATCCCGTGACCGCTCTCGAAAAGATGCTGATGGACCTGCGAGCCCTCGAGGTGGGTGCTGTATGAACGATGAAAGCGTGCCGGCGCAAGCCCCAGGCGAACGTTCTCCGTCGAGCGGACGAACAGAGCCGCGCTACCTGGTGCGCGTGCGGCTTGCGCGCAATGGACGGGCCCTGGATTGCGACTGCGGTGCCTTGTCTTTGCGCCAGGGGGACCAGGTGGTGGTCGACGACCGGCGTGGAATGGCCCTGGCCACGGTGACGATTCCGCCGGGCACGCGCGAGTCAAAGGGCGAGCGAGGACGCGTGATTCGCAAGGCGGAGGCGCGAGATATTGCGCGGGCCGAGCAGGATCAGAAGCGGCAGCAGGATGCCCTGTCCTTCGCGCGACAGCGGGCACGGGCGCTGGGGCTGCCCATCAAGCTCTTTCGCACCGACGTCGGACAGGGCAGCGATCGCGCCACGTTCTTCTTCTCATGCGAACAGCGGGTCGACTTTCGCGCCCTGGTTCGCGACCTGGCCACGTATCTCCATGCGCGGGTGGAAATGCGTCAGGTGGGCGTGCGCGACGAATCTCGGCTCACGGGCGGGATCGGTTCGTGCGGGCGCGAGCTTTGTTGTTCGACGTACCTTGCGCACTTCGCGCCGGTATCGATCAAGATGGCGAAGCACCAGCGCTTGGTCTTGAATCCGACCAAGATCGCGGGTCAGTGCGGCCGGCTCAAGTGTTGCCTGGTGTACGAAGACGACTTGTACGTGGAGCTGTCGAAGGGCCTGCCCAAGCCGGGCAAGAAAGTGGAAACGCCCGAGGGCATCGGTCGGGTCGACGATCTGGACGTAATGGGCGGACGTGTGCGGGTGTCGTTTCTCGAACGTCCACCCATGACCTTTGCCGCCTCCGAGGTTCGCATGGTGGCGGCGCAACCCGGTGCGGGGAACACGCCGACACCGCGGCCGCAGAAATGCGCACTCGCCGAGCTCGATGACACCGACAGCGGCGAAGACGGCGTCGACGACACCAACGACACCAACGACGGCGCGGAGTAGGCTGGCCATGCGCTGGACCTCCAGATTGCTGCTGCTGAGCTTCGTCACAGGGGCGGGCTGCTCGCGCGGCAACATGGATGCCATCGAAGTGCTGTCGGCGGTCGATAGCGCCGCGGTCGATGTCGGCGCCCTGGACGCCGGGACCGTCCCCATCGACGCTGCTCCGCAGCCCACCCTCGAGGACTTGCAGCGCGACTACATCGAGCTGCGCTTCGGCATGCTTCTGCACTTCGGCGTGGTCACCTACACCGGCAATTGGTCGCAGCCTAATCTGCCCATCGACCAGTTCAATCCCACCAAGCTCGACGCCGGTCAGTGGGCCGATGCAGCGGTCGCCGCCAAGATGAAGTACGGTATTCTGAGCGTCAAACACATCGACGGATTCGCGCTGTGGAATAGCCAGATCTCCGATTTTGACGTCGGGGCGATTCCCTGGCGCAACGGCAAGGGCGACGTGGTTCGCGAGTTCGTCGAAGCCTTTCGCGCACGCGGGCTCAAGGTCGGCTTCTTGTATGCGATGTGGGACAGCACCGCGGGCATCGATACTGGCTCTGTCAGCCAGCCGCAGCTCAACTACATCAAGACCCAACTCACCGAGCTTCTAACCAACTACGGCGAGATCTCCTACTTGCTGTTCACGGGCTGGGCCTGGAGGATGGGCCACGTGGCCATCCCCTACCAGGAGATTCGGCAGCTCGTGAAGTCGCTCCAGCCGAATTGTCTGCTATTCGATCAGACCCAACTGGCAAATCTGTGGGACACCGACGGCACGGTCTACGACGAGGTGCTCGGCGGCACGGTGCCTGCCGACAATACCTTGCCGGCGACCCAGATGAACAAGATCAACAGCAGCGGCGGCGTGGACTGGTTTTGGGCTCCCGACATCGGCGGCCTGGCGACGCCGGCCGGCGTTGTCCAGGACCACCTGCAAAAGCTCGAAGCGCGCTGGACGAACTATCTGCTCAATTGCCCACCCAATCGCGACGGGCTGCTCGACCAGAGCATGGTCGACACGCTAACCCGCGTGGGGGCGGCGTGGGCGCCGAATCTTTCGCGCGCTCCCCTCTCGTCGCAGGGCCCACAGAACGAATTCCCGTACACGATCATCGGGGCCACCGCCACCAGTGGAACCGCGGCCGACGCCGTCGACGGCGCCACCAATTTCCACGGCTACACGGCATGGGGGTCGTCGGGGCCGTTGCCACAGTCAGTCACCGCGGACCTCGGTGTGGTCTACCCCGACGTCGGCCTACTCAATTACGTGCCTGGCTATCAGCCAAACGAAACGCCCGATTTCGGTGGCTCCATTACGTCGTATGCGATCTCGACCAGTGCCGACAACGTTACCTTCGCGCTGGCCACTACCGGGACGTGGCTTTCGAGCGGAACGATGAAGACGGCCGTATTCGGGCCGGTGCCAGCCCGCTACGTTCGGCTGGAAGCCCGAGCGGCGACCGGCGGCAACGCGGCCGCTACGGAGATCGCGGTCGGCGCCCGTCGATAGTCGAGCGCCAGGCCTGCGTCGGGCCGATGGACGGGGAACCCAGGTCAGCAGCTCGTGCCGCCGTAGGGGCAGCACGATACCGTCAAGCCAGTGCCGACTGAATCCCTGAGGTCGCACCAACCTGAGGTGCCGGGATTGGCGCCGGGAACGCACTGCCACGTCACTGGACCTTTGCCACAAGTGTGTGTCACGCAAGTCGGATCCCGGCCGAATTCGGCAAGGCAGACCTGTCCCGCCGGACAGGTCACGCTGTCGCCGCCACTGTAGCCGTTACAGGTTACGGAAGTACACGCCCCGGTGCTTACTTGCCAGCTCCCGCTTGGGCATAGTGCGATGGTTCGCCCGCTTTCGGTGCAGTCCTCGTAGTAGCACGGACCATCCTTCGAATTGTCGCAACCAGCTCCGTTGGTCGGAGCGACCTGCGGACAACCGGCAGCCGAGGACCCACCCGCGCCACTGGTACCGCCTGTGGCGGAGCTTCCGCCTGTTTGGACAACACCGCCGGTTCCACTGTGGCCGGCCACGCCGCCTGCGCCCGCTGTCCCGGTACCACCCGCGCCAGCTTCAACGCAATGGCAGCCGCCAACGCCCCCCAATCCGGTGATGGTGGTTCCACCCTCGCTCGTGGTTCCGCCGGTGGACATACCGGCTGTGCCGCCGGTCACGGTTTCTCCTCGGCCGTCGGCCCCGCCCGAAGTGATGCCGCCCGATCCGTCCGAGACCGCGCCGTCGTATCCGTTGCCGCCAGTGCCGCCGGAGGCGTCGTCGCCCGATCCCGATCCGTCCGAGACCGCGCCGTCGTATCCTTTGCCGCCCGTACCGCCGGAGGCGAACCCGCCGGTGCCAGCGTGGCCGTCTGCGATCCCACTGCCATCCATGCCCCCTGTCCCGCCCGGGCCGGTCCCCCCGACGCCGGCGTCCCCGTTGACGGCAACCGTAGTGCCTCCGGTTTCACTGACGCCCCCAGCCCCCGTGCCCCCAGTGCCTGCCCGTGAACCGCCAGAGGCGCGGTTCTGCGCAGGCGCATCGGCCGATTGGGAACAGCTGTCGCCAAGACAAAGCAGAGCACCCAAAGCAATGACAATGAGATGTGTCTTCATGCCGGACTGGTCCTTCGTCGAGAGAAAGTGGGCCTCGCCACCTCGATCCAGCTTACACGTGATTGCAGGTACCGATGACTGTCAATCGACAGAAGCCGTGATCTGCGCCACAGTTTGGCCGCTCAATTTCGCCCGCTTTGCGGAAGCGCGCCCAGACCGTTCAATTGAACGACATGCAATTGGTGGCGCAGCCGGAGGGGGAGGGTTGGCCGTCGTCGCAGACTTCGCCGCCGTCGAGGATCCCGTCACCGCACTGGGGAATTGTGCAGTCGGGGCGACATTGACTGTGGGTGCTTCGTGCTTGGATGGTGAGTGGGGCCGACAAATCGAGATCGATGAACGAGCCATCGCTCTGGATCCAGGTCCAAGTCGTGATGCCCATGATGAAGGAGGGGTCGATGGTGATTGTCCAATCACCCGGCAGTTGAAGACCCGACAGCACCCCTCCGTCCGAATTGTTGGCGAAATTCCAAAGTCCGGTCGCAGTCGTATTCGATGTCATCACGAGCTCGCCGGAATCGTCAGAGACCTCAACGGCGGTGCTCTCCGGCAGACCGCTGAAGTTCATCACCACTTGGGACGTGGGTTGCGACTGACCCGTGGTGTCCTGATCAATACCGTGGAAGAAGACCAGACTTAGAATGCGTGTCGCCCGATCGAGGTGGAGCAACATCCGGCTCGTGCCGACATCCTCGAAGCGGGTATGCGCACTCGCAGAAGAGTAGGAGTAGAAATCTCCGGCAGAGCCTGAGCGAACCAGTGGAATGGCGTCGAAACTGAGGCCGGCTTGGGTCACCCGGAAGGCTGGCGTTGCCTGATTGTCGGGACCCAGGTCACATTGCTCGCCCGGGCCCACGATACCGTCACCACAAAACCCGCCGGTCCCGCCGCTCCCGCCAAGCGCCGAGTTGCCACCCGAGCCCACTCTCCCGCCGCTGGCAAGCAAGCCACCACCACCGCCGCCCGAAGCGACGGTTCCACCGCTCGGGACGCCGCCGGTGGCCACGATGCCACCCGAGCCCACGGCTCCGCCACTGCGACCGACACCGCCGGTCCCTACCGTTCCGCCGCTTTGGACTCCACCGGTGCTTTTGATTCCCCCGCTCGATGCCACACCGTCAGTCGCGTCGAGCACGTCCTGCGGTCCACCGTCCCGACGAACCCCGTCCACCCCCCCTGCGTCGAGCCCGGTCCGTCCGCCGAATCCACTACTGCCGCCCGCCGACGACCCTCCGCCGCGGCCACCGAGGGCGTCGCCGCCCACCAACGAGCCACCTCCGCCCCGTCCGCTCGTCGCCCGTCCGCCCGTCGCAAGCGTGCCTGCGGTTCCGATAGCTCCGCCCGTCCTCACTGTCCCGCCGCTGCCTCCCGCGGCCACCGTTCCGCCGGTGCCGACCCTGGTCGCGGTGCCCCCCGTGCCTTGCGCGCCACCTAGCCCGGTCACGCCGGCATCGGTGGTTTCACTATTGCCCCCGGTTCCGCTCGCGAAAGTGCCCGAGCCGCCCTGGCCCGAAGAGCTGCCCGGCTGCGCGTGGCCGCCATGGCCAGAGGCTTGGCCTTTGAGGGCGCTTCTTCCACACGCGGTCATTCCGACCACGAGCACGACCACAACAACCCTGGAAGCAAGCACGGCAAGAGCCTACCACCAGCCCGAAGTGCTGCCAAATGTGACGGATTGTGACCCGCGCTACGGATAGCTCAAGCCGTACCCCAAGGGGAAGAGCGGGGCCTGGCCGTCGCCGTCACGAATCGGGATCTGCGACAGACTCGACGGCCAAGTGAAGCTGAGCTTGCCGGTTGGCTGGTAGTCGCCGAACAGCACGTCGGCGATGCCGTCGCCCTCGCTGCCGGGCAGCCAGGCCGCCACGAAGGCGTTGGCCTCGTCCAGCGCGGACACCTTGTTGTTGTCGGTGAGAATGAGCGGCCGGCCCGAGAACAGGACCACGACAAAGGGCACGTTGGCAGCCTTGACCTTGGCAATGGCGGCGAAGTCGGCGCTCGTGAGGGTCGGGTCCGCGTTGTCGCCTTGACCTTCGGCGTAGGGCGACTCTCCCACCACCACGATGGCGCGATCCGCGCCCGCGGCGCCGCTGCCGTCGCTGGACGAGGTGACTGTAGTTTCGGTACCGGCAAACAGATTCTTGATGGTGGCCAGCACCGTCGTGCCCGTGGTGTTGGCGGTCTTCGGCCCCGCCGTGCCCAGCCCCTGCCACCCGATGGTCCAGCCGCCGCACTGTTTGGCCAGGGAATCGGCGCCACTGCCGGTGACGTGAATCCGAGACAGCGTCTTCGATAGCGGCAACATGCCATCGTTCTTCAGCAGCACCAGCGACTGGCGAACCGCATCGCGCGCCGCCACCCGGTGCTCGGCCGAGCCGATGGCGGCGGTGAGCGTCGGATCAACGGCCGTGTCGGCGTCGAGCAGACCCATTTCGCACTTGATGGTCAGGATACGACGGACGGCGTCCTTGATTCGATCGACAGGGATCGCGCCGGAATCGACCAGGGTGGATAGGGCGTTGGCCAGATCGGCGGCGGTGTGAGCGCCCTGGGTGTGCGACAGCATAACCAGGTCGAGCCCGGCGTTGATGGCCGTCTTCACCTGATCGTTCCAACCACCCGGCAACTGGCTGACCGCGTCCCAGTCGGAAACCAAAAAGCCCTGAAAACCGATCTCGCCCTTGAGCACGTCGCTAAGCCAGTATTTCGAGCCCGTCATCTTGGTGCCCATGTAGCTGCTGTAGCTGATCATGATCGAGCCTGCACCGGCGGCGATGGACGCGAGGTAGGGCTCGACCGCCAGCTCGCGAAAGGACGCTTCGTCGAGCAAGGTCACGTTGCCCTGGTTCTTGCCGCCATCGGTGTCCCCGTCCCCGGCGTAGTGCTTGGGGCAAGCGAGCACCCCCTGGGGGCTTCCGAGCTTCCCGTTTTGTAGACCGCTCACCATCGCCGCACCCAACTGGCTGGTCAGCTCGGGCGATTCGCCGAAGGTTTCGTAGGTGCGGCCCCAGCGGATGTCGCGCGCCGCTGCCACGCCGGGAGCGAAGGCCCAGTTGGCGCCCACGCCCAGCATTTCTAGGGCAGTGATGCGTCCCACCTCCGCGGCCAGCGCCGGATTGCGCGCGGCTCCGATGCCGATGGCGTGGGGAAAGATGACCGCGTCTTCGACGTTGTTGTTGCCGTGGACCGAGTCGAGGCCGTACAGCATCCCCATGGGCGGGTGGTAGCCTTTGGCGACGTCGGTATACGACGTGACGAGACCAAGCCAATCCGCGATGGTGTTGCCGCCAAGTGGATCCGAGCCTCCGCCGCTGAGCACGCCGCCGAGGAGCGCCTGGGTGGCTTCGCTGACCGTGAGACCGGCGCTATCGACCATGGTCATCTGGCCGTAGCGCTGGGCGGGCGTCAATGCTTCGACCAGCGCCGTGGCTCGGTCCACGCAGCTTGTGCCCGGACTCCAAGAACCGTCGAACCCGGTTCCCGAAAATGGAACCACCGGGCCGCCGTCGATCACAGGTCCGCCGCTGTCCGGCTGGTCGGATGACGAGTCGCCGCAGGCGGGCAGGGTGGCGAGCGCCACGAGTGAGAAGATTCGCAAGAGCTTGGTAGCCACGTGTCCTCCGAGAGGCGTTCCGGTTTGAGGTTGAGATGCTCGGCCGAGTCTAGCCCAACCGTACAGCAATCGGGCACAAGGCGGACAGGCACGTGTTAACCTACCGCCATGGTGGACCACTTCTACGTCACAACGCCCATCTACTACGTGAACGCGCTCCCGCACCTCGGGACTTTCTACACCACCACGGTGGCGGACGCGTTCGCGCGCTACCATCGCGCGCGCCGCCACGAAACCTTCTTCCTTACCGGCACCGACGAGCACGGTCAGAAGATCGAGCGCATCGCCAAAGAGCAGAACCAGAGCCCGAAGGAATACTGCGACGGCATCGTGGCCAAGTTCAAAGAGGTCTGGGCGCAGGCGAGCATGAGCTACGACCGCTTCATCCGAACCACCGACCCCGACCATCGCGCATCGGTCGAAAGCCTGTGGAAGCGCGTGGTGGCGCAGGGCGATATCTACAAGGCCGACTACGACGGCATGTACTGCGTGGGGTGCGAGGGCTGGAAGACCGAGGAAGAGGTGGTTGAGGAAGGCGGCGCGAAGGTTTGCCCCATCCACAAGAAGCCGGTCGAGCGCGTGCGCGAACAAAACTACTTCTTCCGGCTCTCACGCTACGCGGACAAGCTGCTGGCGCTCTACGAACGGCCCGGCTTCATTCGTCCCGAAAGCCGCAAGAACGAGGTGACCGAATTCGTGCGCTCGGGCCTCAAGGACCTGTCGATTTCGCGCGCCACCGTGAAATGGGGCATCCCGGTGCCCGGCGATTCGGCCCACGTCATCTATGTGTGGTTCGACGCCCTCACCAACTATGTGACCGCCGCGGGCGGTCCGGAGCGCGTGCTGGGCGACCCGAGCGCGGCGGCCATGTGGGGCGCGTGCACGCACCTCATTGCCAAAGACATCCTGCGCTTCCACGCCGTGTACTGGCCGGCCATGCTGATGTCGGCCGGCTTGCCGCCGCCCAAGAGCGTGCTTTGCCACGGCTACATCACGGTCAAGGGCCAGAAGATCTCCAAATCGATTCCCGCCACCCGCGTGGACCCGAGCCTCATCGCCGCGTCCATCGGCGCGGATCCGCTGCGCTACTTCGTGCTGCGCGAATACACCCTGGGCAACGACGGCGACTTCAGCTACGAGGCGCTCTTCCAGCGCTACGAATCGGACCTCGGCAACGACCTCGGCAACCTGGCCAACCGGACCATTTCCATGGCGCGCCAACTGGGCGACGATTCGCTCGATGCACCTCACCGGCCGAGCTATTCGGGCGGCGACCCGTTGCTGGAAGAAGATCTGGTGCTGCGCCGGTGCGCGCACGAGATGACCCAGGCGGCGAGCAAGGCGTGGGACGACATGCAGCCGTCGCGCGCGCTGGAAGCGACCTGGACCATGATTCGGGCCGGTAACGTCTATCTGGATCGCACGGCGCCGTGGAGGCTGAAGAAGGCCGGCAACCTGGCCGACCTGCGCTCGGTCTTGTCCAACACCTGCGAGCTGATTCGGCGCGCGGCGCAGATGGTTGCGCCCGCCATGCCCGAAGCCGCGCGCGAGCTTCTGCGCCAGATTGGCCGCGAGCAGGACGAGGGGCAGTGGCCGTCGGACGAGTGGACCGGCTGGCCGGGCGGCAAGCTAACCCTACCCACGCCCATCTTTCCGCGCTTGGAGCCCGACCGACAGAAGGAGCTCATCGCTGCCTGGCTCGATCAAACACCGCCCGTGAAGAGCGCTCCTGCCGTTGCGCCGGAGGCGGCCGAGCTAACCATCGATGACTTCGCCAAGGTTGACCTACGCTCGGCCAAGGTCCTGGCTGCCGAAGTGGTGCCGAAGACCGACAAGCTGCTCAAGCTTGAGCTGGACCTCGGCAACGAACGGCGCACGGTCATCTCCGGCATCGCGCTCGCGTACAAGCCGGAAGACCTGGTCGGACGTACAGTCCTCTATCTCGCCAACCTCAAGCCGGCCAAGATCCGCGGCGTCGTCTCGCAAGGCATGATCCTGGCCGCTGGCAGCGACCCTCTATCGCTGGCCGCCTTCGACCGCGAGGTGCCGCCCGGGACTAAGGTGAAGTAGCCCCGCAACCCTTTCCGTTCCGAGCAGCCCCGGCCTGAGAGCGTGTCTGAAAAGTCCTCCGCGTCGTCAGGCGGGTCGGGGTCGGGTCGTCTGCAGCGTCGCCGCTCGCTTGAATACTTCCAGTCTCAGGATCAAACACTTCGGCATTGCGTCTAATCCGCAGGGTTGAGCGGTAC
>CAZBIU010000115.1:0-17892 GCA_964491625.1 uncultured Myxococcales bacterium | reverse complement strand
TGCGGTGGTGCTGGACGATGCCTTGGGGCCCGAGCGTCTCGTACTGCTGGCGTGCACGGAAGCGGTCGCCGTGGAGCAAGTCGTTGCGGTGGCGCGGTCCGAATTGGACAAGGTCATGGGAAACGCTGCCGGCGTCGGTACCCTGCCCTTGCCTTGCCGGGAAACCTCGTTCTGGTTCCGAAAGGAGAGGCGCCCATGACGTGCCTGCGCTGCCTGACCGTCGTCTTCCTCATCCTTGCATCGGGCTTGGCCCGAGCCGATGCGAAACGGTACGCGGTGGTCATCGGCGCCAACCACGGCGACGCGCGCGAGATGCGCTTGCATTTCGCGGAGGCCGACGCCGAGAGGATCGCGCAAACCCTGCGCTCGGTGGGTGACTTCCCTGCGGCTCATGTGCTGCAAATGACCGGCGTCAGCGCTGACGAGGTACGGAATGCATTGTTGGATCTGAACGCCCGACTACGCCAGGAATCCGGCGACAGCGTCCTCGTAGTCTACTACTCGGGACACGCCGATGCGGATCGCTTGCACCTGGGCGGCAGCTACCTTGAGCTGCGCGAGCTGCGCGACATCTTGGCCGGTTCTTCTGCGGGCAGCCGGGTGCTGGTCATCGACGCCTGCCGGTCGGGGGCCATCACGCGGGTCAAGGGCGGAAGCCCTGTGCCGACGTTCGCTGTGCACCTCGACGACATGCCGCCGCCGGCGGGATTCGCCATCCTCACCTCCAGCGCCGAGGGCGAGGACTCGCAGGAATCCGATGTCCTGGCGGGCTCGTTCTTCACTTACTACTTCAATTCTGGGCTAATCGGCGCGGCAGATCAGAATCACGACGGGCAAGTGACGCTGGCCGAGGCCTTCGCCTTCGCCTCCGAGCAAACCACGCGTGCGACGCTGTCGACCCTGGCAGGCCCGCAACACCCGACCTTCCGCTTCGAGTTGGGCGGGCGGCAGGACTTGGTCTTGGCTAGGCCCCGCTCGCCACGCCAGGGACTGGGCGTGTTGCAGTTCGAAAGCCCCGGCAACTACGTACTTCGGCGTGCCGATGCGTCCGGCATGCGGCCGGTGGTAGCCGAGGTGGCAGCCCGCACCGGTGGCGCGCAGGTAGCCCTGCCCGAGGGCCGCTACGAGATCACCCTGCGCAATCCGGATCGCGTCCTGGAAGGCTGGTGCGAGGTGCGCGACGGTGCGGTGGTTTCCGTGTCAGCGTCTGAGCTTCGTCGGGTGGACAGCGCGCGCATGGTGCGCAAGGGCGGTGAGCGCAGTCGCGTGTATAGCCTACTTGCGGACGGCGGGCTGCATAGTGCTCCCTATGGCCTGGGCGACTTGGGCCCGGCGATCGGCTTGGTTCTGCGCCGGGATGGCCGCCGGTTCTCGCTGGAAACTCGCTTTGGCTGGGCATGGGGTAGCACCAGCAATAGGAACCAATTCGGCGTGACCACCAACCAATTCATGGGCTCGCTGGCGGCCTTGTACGTCTTCGACCTCGGCCCGCTCGCGCTCGGCGCGGGCCTCGAAGCGGGCATCCTGGTCATGCATCAGCGAACCTGGGACGCACGCGACAACCAGCCCATCTACACCTATGGCGCCGTCAACAACCCATACGGGAATCCCCGGGTGTCGCTATCGCTTCCCGGGCAATTGGGCGACTCCACCACTTGCGGGCCGCTGGCGGGTCCGCTTCTGCAAGTAGACCTTCACCTGGTTTCCAAGACCTATGCCCGGCTCGACGCCGGGCTGCCATTCACCCTCATGCAGGTGAGTGACCCGTCCGGCGAAGCCGCGTGGAAGGTCGGCCGGCAGTATCGGGTCAGTCTCGGCATCGGGTACTACTTTTGAGCTCGTCACCTCGGAGAAGAATCATGACAACCCTCACTCGGCATCGTGGATCTCCAGTTCTTCTCATCGCGGCCGTCGTGTTGGCCTGGCTCACTGGCGCGTGCGATCCGGTCGAGCCCGGCTCGTACTTCGGGAATTCGCCGGCGCCCCTGCACGTCCGCCTGCCCGACGGCGCCTTCGCAGGGCACTCGGGCGCCTTGCGGGTCGACGTGCGCTTGCTGCGCGACCACCGGAACTGGCTCAGATTCTACGATGCCGGGGGACCTGACGTCCCACTCGACGGCCGCAGCGAGCTTGAGCTCAGCGGTTGGGGGTATCTCGGTGGATTCCTCGATGTCTGGAATGTGCTCCAGCCCGCCGAGCGGGGAGAGACCAACGTAGCCTTCGGGCAGATCCAGCTTTTGACCGACGAGGAAGCTGGCGGCTATACTGCACAGCTGGCCGGGGTTGTTGCAAATCACCTTCTGGTCGTGTCGGCCACGGACACGACCGTCTGGCCCTTCGGCCCCGGTGGGCCGAGCCTTGAGGTAAAGCGAGGATTCCAGATGTTCCATCGCACTTGCGACGGCGACGAGGTTAACCATCTCGAACCTGTACCGCTCGACACCGTGGTTGATCTGGTGCCCCTGACCGTCCCGCGTCCCACGCTGGCCTCTCCCTCGGCCGATTGGATACCCCGGTCGGTGAAGCCCGCGATCGAGGACTACGACGACTACGTCAGCTTGTGCGGGCGCACCCTTGCAGTCCCCCAGTTGGGACAGGTGGCGCAGGCGCAGCGAGACGCCGCGGTGATGTCGTTCGCGTGGGCACCGAGCAGCGACGCGGCCTACTTCATTTCCGGCGAGCCCATGTTGTGGTTCCCGCAAGACAACGCCGTGATGAGCCTGGATGCCAGTACCTCGAAGACGGCGGTAGTCAGCAACGGCACGTTTATGGGACCGCTGCAGGTTGCAACCGGCGGCACGAGCTTGCTCGTCTATTCCTACCGCCTTCCCTACCAAGGCGAGACCGATACCATCATTGGGATGGAGACGACGCGCATCTCGCTCGCGCCGAGCCAGTTGCCAGCAGTCACCTCGTGGGGATTTTTCCTGCTAGAGGGCGCTGGTCCCGTGTTCACCAAATGGCCGGAACGCGTTCTCTCTCCTGACGGCAACACCATCGCTACGACCTGGGGTGCGGCCGACGACAATATCTCGTCCACACAAGCGTCCGACTACGACATTCATCTGCTCGATGTCGCAACAGCGATAGTGCGCCTGCTCAGCAACGACACCGCGTGCTCGGCACCGCATCCATTGGCGTGGGCGCCAGCGGGGGATCAACTGCTGGTCGACTGTTCGGGACCGTCCAGCTATTTCGTGGCCGAGATGGCGCTCGACGGAACCGTCAGCTCCTTGCCCGTGCCGCCGGCGAACCTGCTGCCCTCCGGAGACTTCGACGACCTTTCACCTTACGCCTTCACCGCCTTTTGGACTGCCAGCGGTCCCCAAGAGCTTCATCAATACGGCGCTGGAGTTTGGCTTTATAACATCGAGACCCAGCAAGCGACGCCGTTCATTGAGGCCGAGCGCACGGCGCCGTCGACCGCACCCACCCAGGTCGTGGTCGCCACCAACCAGGTCTTCGCCTGGGCCGAGCAATGCTTCGGCTTGGGCGAGACCATGTGCAACGCCGAGTTGCGCCGACTGTCGATCGATACCGGCAAGATCGACGTGGTGGCGACCGCCCCGCGCCCGTTGGTGTTTGCCGCGTCTCCCGACGGAACCAAGCTGGTCCTCGCGGACGACAACAACGTCTATCTGAAGCCGCTTGGGCCGTAAGGCATCTTCGCGATACGCTCAGGCAGGGACAGCGTCGTCAAGGCTGGAGGGCCCGATCATGCGCGCCAGGGTGGCCTCCTGCATGACGGTCTGGAAGAGGGGCACTCGGAAGTGAAAATGGCCGAGCCAGTGCTCGAATACGCAGGCTGCGACCAGCCGGTCCGCGGCGTGCCGGATTTCGGTTGCGGTCGCTTGCACCCCCAGGCCGGCCAGCGTGGAATGCAGCTCTTCGATCGTGAAGCGCGGCTTAAAAACGGCCGACAGCATGACCGCCTGATCGAGGGCCGCGAAGCGCGGCTCCGGGAGGCCGAAACGCGGCCGCCACGCGGTGATGAGACGTGCGACCGCCTCGCTCCTGCAGGCGCCCTCCACCTCGGCGCGCTCGATGATGTGCTGGTCTGGCTGGAGTCGATCGAGAACTTGGTCGCAGATGGCCGAGATGAGGCCCGGCATATCCGCACTCTGCCGCGTGATTTCCTCGACCAGGACGGCCTTTGCATAGTCGAGGTTGAGAGCGGCCATGGGCAGGGTGGCCAGCTCCACGCAGGCCTCGGCATCGAGGCTCTCGAGTCTAACCACGTCGCCGAAGCGCTTGCGGCCGCGCACGGGCCGCGCCGCATAGAGAAGCCCCAGGAATCCAGCTAGCACGAACGAGCATGGGTGCTCT
Source organism: uncultured Myxococcales bacterium (assembly GCA_964491625.1). Taxonomy (GTDB): domain Bacteria; phylum Myxococcota_A; class Polyangia; order Fen-1088; family Fen-1088; genus Fen-1118. The sequence goes on along the minus strand of CAZBIU010000115.1, from coordinate 13,566 downwards.
TGGTTGAGCAGAGCGAGCGTCTGTAGCTGGGCCCCGCCGCGAGCTGCGTCGAGCGTGGCCCACGCGTCGGCATCATCGCACAGAACGACGACCTGCTTGCCCTTCGGGCGATCCGCGAGCCGCTCGAGCAGGATGTCGAGCAGTTGCTCGCCAGGCATGCCCAGCTCATCGGCCAGCGCGGTCGTCAGATCACCGTCGGCGAGGGAAAGGTAGTGACACTCGACGGTTGGATGCCCGCGGAACCGGCGATGGATCTCGTCGAGCAGGCTGGTTTTGCCGATGCCCTGCGGGCCGACGATCAGATGGTTCCTGCCCGGTTCGCCGATCACACGGCGCAGCTCGCTCTTGCGACCGTAAAACGGCTGGCGCTGGCCATTCGAAACCGCCGATCGATAAAGTGAGACCGAAGCGCGGTCGACCTGGTCGCTCACGACTTGAGCGAACGCAAGGGTTGGTCGCGGCGCACGCAGGACACGGTCCATCGCCGACCTGCCCAATACCACGAGCCGGCGGGGCGTGCGCAGATGTCGTGCCAGCTCGGCTCGGGGCAGCTCGGAAAGCACGATCGTGATGCCACTTGGCCCCTCGTCCACGCCGTCTAGCTCGGCCAGGGCGGAGGCCGCAGCGTCGCCGGTCGGGAGCGCCAGCAAGCACCGCTCGATGTTGAGCGGCACTTCAGACCCGAGGTGCAGATCGAAGACCGGTTGACGAGCTCCGTCGAGGGGCGCCCACGAGGCCCCTAGCTGGCGCGCAAGGTGCGAGCACTGGGTTTCCGGCTGCAGGCGGAAGAAGGTGATGGCGACGCCACGGCGCTGCAGACGGGCAACCAGAGAGCGCACCGTCGCGCGGAAGCGGACCAGCGCCACGACTCCCCTGCCGAAAGCGAGCAGCACGACCAGCGCCAACCTGGCCAGCCGTTTGCCCACGCGTGCGACGGGTCGGGCATGGACGTAAACACGCGCACGCCAGAGCGCGAGGCCCAGACCGAGCACGCCGCCCACGAGCAACACCCACGACCGGGGCGACAGCGGAATGCGCACCGGTACATCGGCGAACGTCCATAAGTGAACCGGGTGCGTGCTCTTCCGTATTGTGAAGGTCACTCGACTGTTCCGGTCGAGCGCCACGCCATCAGGCAGTGGAAAAGCCAAGGCCAGATCCTGCCCGATGAACGGCTGCTCGAGCGCGACGGGCGCAATGCGCGTGCGGTCCTTACCCTCCAGGCTCAGGCCGCCCTGCAGGCGGACGGGCTCCAGCTCGGCCATCGACACATGGGTCATGGCCGCCACCACCGCGTCGTTCCGGCCACGCAGGAGGGCCAAATGGTCGAGCTCTAGGTGCGGGGTATTGATCCACACGGGAATTTCGAGGGACAAAGCCTCGGCCGAGGCGCTGGCGATCGACAGGCGCAGCTTCTCGGAATGAGGCTGGGGGTTCTCATAGTCCGCGAGCGCCGTTACTTCACACACGACGTTCGCGACCTCACCAGGTGCGAGCACGGTGATCGTGGATGGCGGAATCAGCGTTAGCGAGCTGCTGCTCGTCGCCGTGCGCCTCACCGCCTGAGCCACGCTGACCCAATACGCTGGCTGGGGCCCGCGATTCTCGATCCGGATCGGAATGGCTAGCGTCCGTCCCTCGGGCAGCTCGATCGCGCCAGCTAGCTTGCTCCGGTCGACGGCGGCCCCGAGCGCGGTGCGATGCGCGTCGTCGGACGGCGAGACAGGAACCCTCTCGCCTGGTCCGGTGACTCTGCCGAGCAAGGTCCCGTCCTCGTTGCGCCAGCACCTCCGGACGTCGTTGCACGCAAACCACCGCTCGCGCGAGCTGCCCACGAGCGACCAGCGACGCTCCAGGGTCTCGGCGTCCCAGATGCGCAGCACGCCATCGCGCGAGGTGGAAGCGATGGTGGCACCATCCGGTGCGATGGCGAGCGCGCTTGGCGCCTCGGCGGAGGCGGCCGACTGCTTGACCGGGCGGTTGCCGCCGATTTCCCAAAGGCTGAGCACCCCATCTGACGAGACTGCGGCGATCCGCTGACCGCTCGCGACCAGCGCGACCACCCCGGCGGGCAGCTCCTTGCGCAGGGTCTTGAGCAGCTTGCCCTTCACGGGCAGCCAGACGTCGATAGTCCGGTCTTGCGACCCGGTTATCAGAAATCTTCCATCGGGGCTGAAAGCGACCGACGTGACGGGCCCGTGGTGGCTGCCGAGCGTTGCCAGGTTTCGGCCCGTGCTAGTATCCCACACGCGCACCGTCTGGTCGTCCGATGCCGACGCCAGCATCCTTCCGTCCCTGCTCACTGCGAGGGCTTGCACCGGCGCGCGGTGGCCCCTCAGCACCCTGGCAGCGACGCCCGTCTTGAGGTCCCACAGCCGTACGGTCGAGTCGTCACCAGCCGCGGCGATGGTGCGTCCGTCGGGCAGGAACGCCACGGCGTTGACCGGGCCGTTGTGCCCGACCAGTTTCCGCACCTCACTATCGCCGGCCCAATCCCAGAGCGCCACCTTGCCGTCTTCTCCCCCGGTGGCGAGCACCTTGCCGTCCGGCGAGAAGGCCAGCGTGCGCAGCGGTCCCTGCCCCCCAATCAGCACCCGATTCAGGGCTTTGTGATCGCCCGCGTCCTGCCAGATCCGCACGCGTCCGTCGCGTGCCGCGGTGGCCAGCGTCTTGCCATCGGGAGCAAAGGCCACCGCCTCCAGATGGGCCAGGTTGGCGGACAGAGATACCAGCACGCGTCCGGTGGCGACGTCTTCGACGAGAATCGAGGCGTCCGCAGCGCCGGTAGCCACCATCCTGCCGTCGGGACTGAAGGCGATCGCCCGCGTCTCGTCCTTGTGATTGCGGGTGCGGCGAATCTCGGTCGCCGTCCCCATGTCCCACAAAACCGACCCACCGTCGCCACAACCGCCCCCGAGGATCTGTCCGTTCGCCGAGACCGCGAGGGAAAGCACTGCCGCACCACAGTCGCCGACCTTGCGCACGATCGTGGCGTCCGGGAGCCGCCACATTCGTACCGTGTGGTCCGCCGAGCCCGAGAACAACCACTCGCCGTCCGGCCGAAAGCGTACGGCGTTCACCGGTCCTGCATGCCCCTCAAGAACCTTGAGCTTTTCGCCCGTATCCACATTCCACAAGCGAACCGTCTGATCGTCGGATCCGGACGCCAGCAGCTTGCCATCACGGCTGAAATCGATCGCGCGAATGGCGGCCCCGTGTCCTCGGAGCTTCTTCACCAGGTCGCCGGTCGTCACATCCCAGAGCTGAATCGTTCGATCCCACGACGCCGTAGCCAGCCACCCTCGCCGTGGATCGAAAGCGATCGCGTAAACGTGGTAGACGTGGCCCTGCAGCGTCCGCAGCGGTCGGCCCGAGCGTGCGTCCCACAGGCGCACCGTGCGGTCGTTCGAGGCTGAGGCGATAGTGTTCCCGTCGGGCGAGAAGGCGACCGCTGTGACGGCGGAGGAGTGACCTTCGAGCCTGCGAATGAGGCGTCCGGTCGCCACCTGCCAGAGACGAACCTCGTGGTCTTCCGAGCCGGACGCGATAAGGCTTCCATCTGGACTGAACGCGATCGCGTTCACTGGCGCCTGCCGATCCAGCCCTTCGATGATGTTGTCGATGTCCTCGATGGTCTCGCCAGCCGCGACCAGCACCCCGCGATCGACCGTCGGGGCTTGACTGGCAGATCCATCGACACGCGCACCGCCGTCGGGCGTCCCGGTGTCGGCCACCGTCGGCGCCGCCAGGCACACTGCCAGAATGCCCGTAATCATGGAGCCGAGACCGGCGAAACTAGTCGCCCGCATGAGACTCCTTGTTTCGAGGTGCCTCGGATTCCGACGGAGTCCCGCGTACCTCGTCGGAGTCGGCCGCGTCCGAGTCCTGGCCCTGCTCGCGACGACTGCCCGCGAGACTCCGCATGCGTGCCCTCGCCTCGCGCCAGCGTCTTGGCATGGCGGCGCTGATCAACTGCCCGCGGTAGGTCGCTTGCGGCCCGATCAGGTAGGCACGCAGGTAAACCAGCGGATCGATGATCTCGCCGTTGTCCCGCATTTGGAAGTGCAGGTGGGGAGCATCGACGTGGATGCCGGTGTCGCCGACGTGCCCGATGATCTGCCCGGCCTTGACCCATTGGCCGTTTTGGACAAGGTAATTGAGCAGGTGCATGTATTCGGACATCAGGTTGTCCTTGTGTTGGATCTGCACGAACAGGCCGCCCGGACCCATGCTGTTCTTGCGAACGGCGCCGGATTTGTCGAGGGTCACTTTTCTCGCGCCTTTGCCCGGAGCATCCACGCCGGCATAGACCACCCAACCGTCGGCAATGGCGCGCACCGGCTCGCCAAGCGCCGACACGAAGTCCACGCCCTTGTGCGCGCGCTTGCCTTCCTCGCGAATGTCGCCGAGGACCCCCGTGATCTTGCGCGGACACCCGTCGAGGGGACAAAGGAGCTCGACGCTCTTCCAGCGAGCGCGCGACACGGACGTGCCGCCGCCGTAGTAGCCGATGATGGCTCGCCGGGTGCGCAGGATTCGGTCCTCACCGTCGGTCTCGAGCACGCGATCGCCCCAAATCATGTGCGAGACGTAGTGACGATGGGGGACCGACCCAAAGGCACCGTCTATGTCGGGGCACTGCTGCTGGTAGGCGTGCATGAGCGCGGCGGCGAAGAAGAGGTTGGCCCTGTCCTGGTGAAGGGTTTGCGCCGAGGTCAGGTAGGCACTGACGTCCACCTGTCGCGGTAGCCACTCGTTACCCTCTTTGACCCAGTACGAGTAGCGCCCGTCATGAAGGAATGGCGCGTGCATGGCGGCATTGATGCCCGCGACCCCGACCGCGCCTGTCGGGTGTGTTTTCGCTGAGCCACAGCGGCTCTCCTGGTAGACCAGCGACGCGAGCAGGAACGGGTCGACGTCGTATCGTTGACAGGCCTCGAGAATCCAGTGCGCGAACTGATTGGACTGCTGGTACGACAGCTCGCTTGAGCACAGTTGGTTAAGCGCAGGCGCGAACTGCTCTTCCTTGACGGGCGCGGGGGACTCGGGCTCGGGATCCCATTCGGTTAGATCAACCAGCCCTAGGCCTTGGAAGTTGCGTTCGCGGCCGGTCTTGTCCGATCGGCAAGCCCACGGCGGCCTGGGCCCTTCGGCCGGCAATGGATCCGGGCCGACGGTCTCGCCGCGTGCAGCCTTGCCCGACACCAGCGGGGACGCGCCAGCGAGGACCACAAGTGAAAGAATTGGAAACGCTCGAGACATCCCTTGATCCTGAACCGTCGTGCAAGAGTCACGCTGCGACGGCGTGCGACACTTCTTCCGCAATTGCGAACGTCGCAGTCTAGCCTGGTCTCAGTCGCCTGTGAACCCGAACCTGTGACACGCCATCGGCCGCCATCCATGGAGCCAGCTGGCGCCACGCGATCGACGACGAAGCCTTGCGCTCAGTCGCCACCTGACACGCAGGTGTACACCAAGCTGCTGCCAGCCAAGCATGGCCAGCGATAGCCGGCGACCTGGGCCAACCACTCGCTCTTGCCCGGCCCACCCGGTGCCGCAAAGTAGTTGGTGTCCTCCACGATCTGTCCATTTCCGTCGAACACGAGCTGCCCCCGCATTCCGCCGAAGGGGCTGCCGTTGTCCGGCCCACAGCTTGTCAGCACCAGGCTCCCTTGAGCGTTGTCCCTCACCCAAAGCAAGCTCCAGATCGCAGACAAGTCGCACGCATCGTCCCAGGCAGTGCCGGCGTCGCTGGCAAGGGTGGCCGCGTCGGCCAGGCCGACGGTGCCGCCAATCAGCACTGCGCCGCCCTGTTCCCCGGCTCCTCCTTGCGAAGTCACGCCTCCGGTCGGCAAGGTCGCCCCACTCGAGCCGCCCGCAGCGCCTTTTGCTGAAGCGTCGGGGCCCGTGTGCAAGGCGGCACTACCTGAACAAGCCAGGAAAGCGCTTGCCAGCAGAAATCCAAGTCTTGTCATCGGCGTGAATGATCCCGCACGCTGAAAGGCTCGTCCAGCACGCGCTTCGCGAGACAGAGATCCTCGTCACAGGCCGCATCGAATTCCGTCAGGGCTCGCGCGCCCCCGACGCTGCCGGTTCGCTTGTGTTACGCGTAGCTGATCAGGACTTCCGCCGGCACGTCGCCCAGGCGGCTGCGGCCTTCCAGGAACTTGAGCTCTATGACGAAGGCGGCGGCGACAACCTGGCCGTCCAGGTGCTGTAGCAGCTTGATGGCCGCGCCCGCGGTGCCGCCGGTGGCGAGAAGATCGTCGACCAAGGCCACCCGCGTGCCGGCCGCGAGGGCGTCCTCGTGGACCTCGATGGCGTCGGTGCCGTATTCCAGCGCGTAGCGTTCCTGGCGCGTCTTCCAAGGCAGCTTACCCGGCTTGCGAATGGGGATGAACCCGATGCCCAATTCAACTGCGACGTTGGCGCCGAAGATGAACCCGCGCGACTCGATGCCGGCGATCATCTGCGGCCGGTGCGCCGCGATCCGCTCGCATAGTTGGCGGATGCAGGCGCGGAAGGCCGGCCCGTTGCCGAGCAGCGGGGTTACGTCGCGGAACAGGATGCCCGGCTTGGGGAAGTCAGGGACGTCGCGGATAAGGGCTTTGAAATCGATGGGGCTGGCCATGGCTATCTTCTACTTCAAAGCGGGCAGAAACTGCATGGGATCCTGCGGATTGTCTCCACGGCGCACCTCGAAATGAAGGTGCGGCGCGGTGGACCTGCCAGTGTCGCCGACGCGCGCAATCTCCTGGCCCACTCCGACGGCGTCCCCGGTGTGAACCAGCAGTAGCGAATTGTGCGCGTAGACGGTGACCATGCCGTCGTTGTGGCTCACCACGATCATATTGCCGTAGCCGCGCACTTGGTCGCCGGCATAGATCACTTTGCCGCCTGCGGCGGCATAGACCGGCGTTCCGATAGGTGCGGCCATGTCGATGCCCTCGTGGTTCCGGCCCCAGCGTTTGCCGAACCCTGAGGTCAGCCTGGGCGCCGCCACCGGCCAGCGCAGGGGCGCCTTCGAATCAACCGCCCCTGGCCCGACCGGCGCGACTGGCCCCACGCTGGCCGGCGCCACGTCGGACCCGGCGGGTCTGTTCTGCGCTGCCAGCACGAACACCGGCCGCCCCGCCTCCAGGACCTCGCTTTTGTGCAGACCATTGATCTCCAGAAAATCCTCGAGCGGAATGCCGGCCTGGCGGGCGATGGACGCCGAGGTCTCGCCCGCGGCGACAATATGCCAGGTGCCCGGCAGGTGATCCTCGTGAAGCGGTCGATCGGAGCCGCGGCCGGTGCTGGCGCACCCGACCGCCGCGACGAAAAACACGAGCTCAAGGCGAATCTTTCCGAGGGCCATGCCTCCTCCACCCCTACAACGTTCAGCGCGTCCAGTCCATCGAGGAAAACACGCACCGGAGCGAGGCGCAACTCGGAAGCGGTCCGCACTAGCAGCCCCGACGCTCTTGTGGTGCAATCGGGTGATGCGAATTGCTGTCGTCGGTGCGGAGCTCGAAGAGAACCTCGCGGTCAGGTACATCCGAGCCGCCCTGGCCGCCGAGGGGCATGAGGTCTTCCAGGTCAGCTTCAGCGCCGCCGCGGACGTGGAGCCCGCGGCGCAGGCGCTGGCCGCAGGCGCGCCGGACATCGTCGCCATGTCGCTGGTGTTCACGGCGCGAGCCAGGGAATTTCTCGCGCTCGCCGCGTGGGCTCGAATGCTCGGCTACGCAGGGCACATCGTCGTAGGCGGCCACTTCGCAGCCCTGAACGCTGCGGACCTGCTCCGCGACGCGCCTGCCATCGACTCGGTCGGCCTGGGCGAGGGCGAGGCCATCGTGTGTGACTTGGCGAGGAACCTGGGCGATCGGGCGCGCGTGCCCGGCCTGGTCTGGCGTGGCACGGACGGAAGCATCGTGCGCAATCTGGCCAAGGCCGAACCGGCCGATCTTGCCCGTTTGCCCTGGCCGGTGCGGCGCTGCCCGCCCGACGCCTACCTCGGGCTGCCCATCGTGAACATGCTGTCGTCGCGCGGTTGCAGCCACGCCTGCGCGTTCTGCTCGATCGTGGCCTGGCACCGCTTCTGCGGAGGACCGCGCCACCGCACCCGTGAGGTCGACGACGTTGCCGACGAGATGGCCGCGCTCTACACGGACGGCGTCCGCATCTTCAACTTCCACGACGATAACTTTCTGTTGCGCGACCGTGGAGCCGCGCTGGCGCGCGTGCTGGCCCTGCGCGAGGCGCTGGCCGCACGCAATCTCGGGCGCATTGCCTTCGCGATCAAGGCACGGCCCGACGAAGTGAACGCCAAGTTATTCGGACTGTTGCAATCCATGGGGCTGTTTCGCGTGTTTCTGGGTGTCGAGGCAGGCACGGTCGCGTCGCTGCGCGCGCTTGGCCGAGGACAGACCCTCGACGCGAACGAGCGGGCCATCGACGTGGTGAACCGGCTCGGGCTGCATGCGTGCTTCAACCTGCTCCTCTGCAATCCCGATTCGACCCTGGAAGACATGGCCGCCAACGTGGCTTTCTTGCGGCGCAGACCCGATAACCCGATGAACTTCTGTCGCACCGAGATCTACGCCGGCACTCCGCTCGAACAGAAGCTGCGGCGCGAGGGGCGGCTTTTGGGCGACTACTTCGGCTACGACTACCACATCGCCGACCCTCGCGCCGATCTGGCTTGCAACCTCATGTACGACGTCTTTCGGTCGCGCAACTATGGCGACTGCTTACACCACAAGGTCATGTCCGTCGATTACGAGAGCACTCTGCTCAATCATTTCTACCCTCAGCCGAAAAGCCTTCATCTGACTGCGCGGACCAAGGCCTTCGTCCGCCGCGCCAACCTCAACACGTGCGGCTACCTTGACGAGGTCGTGGCCAAGGCCGCCGACGGACTGGACGCGGCTCGCTACCCGGAGGTCGTGGCCGAGATCGGCCAGCGCATGCGCGGGGATGAGGCGCGCCTGCTGCGCGAGGCGAACCTGCTGCTCGGACAGATCCGGTCGTTGGCCGCCGCGGCGAAGCCGACGAGGCCCGCGTCGCGCTCGCGTAGCATGGTTGCAGCCGCCGGGCTCGCCGCCAGCATGGCGGTCAGCACCTTTGCCCGTGCCGACCTCGCGCCCCCGCCCTCGGGTGCGAGCCAAGCGCCGCCGCAGGCCACGTCGATCCAGCCAAGCAAACCCGACTGGCACATGGTCGAGATGGCACCGGCGCGCGCCACGCCGGCACCCGAACCAGTGCAGCCCCAAAACAGAGAAGCGCCCAAGTCGGCCCCAGAGAACAACCTGCGCAACAAAATCGCCAAGGGAGTGCTCAAAGCCGCGGTCCGACGTCTACAGGACCCGGTTGCTCTCCGACTGCAAGTGACCCTGGATAAGAAGGGGCGGGTTGTGCACGTGAAAGTCGAGACGCCGGAGGAGCAGGCGAAGAAAATCGAAACCGCAATACGCCGACTGTCGTTCGACTCGCAAGGGAGACTCGCCGGCCAGTCGATCAGCCTGGCCTACACCGTCGAAGAGGTGCGTGCACAATTGGACCTTACGCCGAAGAAAGGTAGCAAGCCCGCCCGCACCCACCACAGCGAGATGGCGCCGCCCCGAACTCACATGAACGAAGAAGTCCCCGACTGGAGACGCGAGTAGCGCCCTACCCCGATTGTCCCTGCTTCAGGTTCGCCCCCAGTCCCTGCAGCAGCTCGGCGAAGGTCGGGAACGAGGTGGCGATGTCTTCGCTCGGCACGACGGTTTCCTCGTCGGAAAGCAGTCCCAGGATCGCCCCCGCCATGGCGATGCGATGATCGCGATCCGGCTCGACCGTGCCGCCCTTCGGCCGCCGGCCGGCGCTGCCTTGCACGGAAAACCCTTCGGCTGATTCGACGACCTCGATGCCGGCCCGGCGCAGCTCGCGCGCGATGCAAGCGATGCGATCCGATTCCTTGACCCGCAATTCGCCCAGATCCGACAGCTCCGATCGACCCTCTGCCAACGCGCAAGCAACCGCGATGGCCGGAATCTCGTCGATGGATCGCAGGGCCAGCTCGCCCGCGATGCTCGTCCCGTGCAACGGTCCGGCCCAGTGCACGCGTACCCGGCCGATGGGCTCCCCCATCGCTTCGCCGGTCTGGGTAACTTCGATGCGGGCCGCCATGGCCCGCAGCACGTCGAGGATCCCGGTCCGCGTCGGGTTGAGCCCGACATTTTCGACCGTGACGTCACTGCCGGGCACCACGGCGGCGGCCACAAACAGAAACGCGGCGGAAGACAAGTCGCCCGGCACAGTCACCGGCACCGCCTGCAGATCGCCGCTCCACCCCGTCGGGTCAACCTCGACCTGCCTGCTGTCGGCGCTCGCACGAATCGGCGCGCCCAGGAAGCGCAACATGCGTTCGGTGTGGTCACGCGAAAGCCCAGGCTCTTCGATGCGGGTCTTGCCGGTTGCCTGCAGACCCGCGAGCACGAGCGCGCTCTTAAGCTGCGCGCTGGCCACGGGCAGCACGTAGTCGATTCCGCGCAGCTTGCCCCCGCGGATCACCAGCGGCGGCAGCAACCGGTCGGGCTTGCCCGGATCGCTCTGGCCCTCGATCTCGGCCCCCATCATGCGCAAGGGCTTGGACACCCTGCCCATCGGGCGCCGCGACAGCGACGGATCGCCAATCAGCGTGCTCTGGAACGGCCGGCCGGCCAGCAGCCCGCAGAACATGCGCATGGTGGTGCCGGAGTTGCCACAGTCGAGCGCGGCGGCCGCCTCGTGCAGGCCCGTAAGTCCGACCCCGTCGACGGACGCCAGCGCTCCTGAGACCCGAATGCGCACCCCCAGCGCTCGTAGAGCGCCGGCGGTCGAGGCGTTGTCGCCACCCTGGCCCAGGCCTTGGATTTCCACCGTGCCCCGGCAAAGAGCCCCGAAGAGCAGCGCCCGGTGCGAGATGGACTTGTCGCCCGGCACGCTACACGTCCCGCGCAGGGCCGGGCTTCGACCCAACCGGAGGATGTCGTGCCCTGCTTTCGCGGCCGTCATGGCTGCGCATTCTCCTGGTTGGTCTTGTCATCCTTCGGCGTATCCGCCCGCGGCTTGTCCGCTCGCATCCTGGCCAAGGTCTCGGTTACCATGGTTATTCTATGCGAAATCTCACTGCGTTCCTTCTCCGATATGTGAAGGCTAGCTTCCACCTGACTGCCCTTCGCGGAAAACCGCAGAGAGTCCAGCACGCTGCTCAGGCCGAACGCCGCCACGATGGGCCGGGTGCGCGCATCGCGGATGCGTTCGCCCAATCGCCCGGCCAGGTCGCGCGCTTCTATCGCGGTACCCAGCACGCCAATCGCGGCTGCGTCGAAATCCGCGTCCAGATCGATGCGCCCGCCGAAGTCTTCCAAGTCCCCGCCCTCTCCCATTTCCCGCAGTAACGCCTCGCGCGTGGCCGGCTGCAAGTGAACGTAAAGCGACGCCACCAGCGACTTCGTCGGGCGCTGCTTGTCGAGCTGGCCCCGCAAATCCTTGAACCACGATTCCGAATCCATCGCGCGGGCGAGGCCGGCGTTGCAGTCGAGCACGGCGCGCACTGCAAGGGTGAAGCCCGACAGCGCCAGGCGCTTGCCGAGAAACGCCAGGGCCTCGTCGCCGCGCACCAGAAGCTCTGCGCCTCGGTAGGTCGATCGGTTGCTCACCTCTCCGCCCGCCAGAAAGCCTTTGCTCATGGCCTCGCGATCCACCTTGCCCTCTGCCACCAGCACCGTGGCACCGTCGCGCAAACTTGGGACCTTGGCGAATACCAGGCGATCCATGGCGCTCATTTGCGCGAAGGCGGGGTCAGAGCCTACTCCCGGCGACGCCTTCGCGAAACTCTCGCGCGTCCACGGGGAGTCGCGCAGCTTGGCCAGATCCGCGAACAGCGCCAGATCCGCCTCGGCCGGGATCATCGCCCAAAGATCGTCGTCCTCGGAGAAGGCCTGGGTGGCGAGCGTCGGCCCCGGTGCAACTGCGGAGGATTCTTCCGCGCAGGATGCGAGGGCGAGGGCCAAGAAAAGAATCGAAGCTGCCTTCATTCCCTGACCAGCCGCAATCGCGCGGATTGGCCCGCCGTCAGCACGCGCTCCAAGGACGCTGCGTCGCCGTTGGCCACCGCGGTCCTTATCTGGGCGACGCTGCCTTCCAGCTCGGCGATCAGGGGCAGAATGTGCTTGGCGTTGGCGAGCAGTATGTCGCGCCAGACGGCTGGACTGGAAGCCGCGATGCGGGTGGTGTCGCGCAAGCTGGTGGTGGGGCTCGCTTCGCTGGTGGTGCTGTCAAGGAACCCCAGCGTCGGCAAAAGCGCCGCTCCGAGCGCGTAGGCTGCCACATGCGGCAGGTGGCTCTGCGCCGCCATCAGGCGATCGTGGGTGTCGGGATCGATGGTGACGGTCCGGCATCCGACGCCCTGCCAGAACGCCGACGCCGCCTCCAGGGCGGCCGGTTTGACGTTGCCAGGCGGGCAGAGAAAGCAAACCCTTCCGGCAAAGATCCCGGCATCGGAGGCTTCGACGCCGCAGAACTCGGCACCGGCCATGGGATGGCAGCCGACGAATTGACCGGACGGAAGGCAGGACTCTGCAGCCGCCACAAGATCGGCTTTCACACTGCCGACATCGACGACCGTGGCGTCCGACGGCAGGAGTGCGGCGAGCTCACGCAGAATGCCCTCCAGGCTGCGCACCGGGACCGCCAGCACCACCAAGCTCGCGTCGCGGACTGCTGCTGCCAGAGTGGCCGCGCAGGCGTCGAGGATACCCTTGCGCTGGCCGACCTGGCAGGCGGCAGGAGAAACGTCGTAACCCACGGCATGTCCGAGCAAGCCGGCCCGACGCGCGGCCAGCACGGCCGAACCGCCGATGTAGCCGACGCCGATCAGGGCCAGACGATGAAGGGAGGGTTGGGTTGACAAAGCCCGGTCAGACTAGCAGGTTGCACGGCGGCGGGAAACGTGGCCGCTGGAAACTACGACAGGAACAGTCTCTGCTCGCGAATGTAAGCGAGCACGCGCTGCGGGACGAGGTGGGCGACCGATTCGCCTCGGCCAAGCCGGGCACGCACCTCGGTGGAGCTGACAGTCGGCATTGCGAGCCCAGCGCCGCCCGCGAAACCGCCCCGTCCCACCACGATGCGCGGGACGTCGCGCAGCAGCTCGGCAGCACCGTACCACATGGGCAGCTCGGGCTCGATGTCGGCCCCAATCACCAGGTGAAATTGGTGGTCCGGGTGCTCGGCGCGCAGGGCTTTGAGCGTGACCAGGGTACGGCTTTCACCTCCCAGACGATCTTCGATATCGCTCACGCGTACCCGCGGTCCAAGCGCGGAGGCCGCCAGCTCGCACATGCGAAGGCGATGCGGAAACGGCGCCAGGACCTTGTCGAACGGATGCTTCGCGCAGGGGACCAGCCACAGCTCGTCGATGCCTGCCGTTTCCAGAACGTAAAGCGACACGAACTGATGGGCGATGTGCGGCGGATTGAAGCTGCCGCCGAAAATTGCCACCCACATGGGGCAAAACATACAACAGCGACGGCGCTGGCCCCATTCAATAAATCAGGC
>CAZBIU010000114.1:0-18035 GCA_964491625.1 uncultured Myxococcales bacterium | reverse complement strand
GATGTCGAGATGGCTGTCTGGATCGGGGGTGAAGTTGAGGGTGGGAAGCAGAACCCCTTCGCGCATACTCTCAAGCGTGAGCATCGATTCAATGATACTCGCAGCGCCCATGGCGTGACCGAATTGCGACTTGTTGGCGCTGACCGGGGGGACCCTGGCGCCGAACACGTCGTGCAGCGCCTCGTCTTCGACCTTGTCGCCCACCCGTGTCGATGATGCGTGCGCATTGATGGCGGCGATGGCGTCGGTAGGGATTTCGGACGCGGCGACGGCTTCCGCCATGCACCGGGCGATGGTCGGGCGGTGCGGCGCGACCGGGTGGTGGGCATCGGAGGTGAGCGACCAGCCCGCCAACTCGAAGTCGGCGGTAAGCCCGTGCGCTTTCGCGAAATCCGCACTGGCCATGATCGCGCACCCAGCGCCTTCCGAGATGACGAAGCCGCGGCGGTCGATGGAAAACGGCCGGCTAGCGCGTTCGGGATGGGCGGCGTCTTCCTCGCCTTTCGGCTTGAAGGATCCGTTCATGGTGGAAAAGCCTGCCACGATGGGCTCCACCAGCGGAAAATCGACGGCGCCGGCGATGATCAGGTCGGCGCGACCGGTCTCGATGAGCAGGGCGCCCATGGCGATGGATGTGCTGCCGGTGGCGCACGCGGTGACGGTGGTGATGCAGGGTCCGCTGGCGCCCGAGAGAATCGAAATCTTGCCAGCGATCATGTTCACGCAGGAATTCGGGTTCATGTAGGGCAGGGGCAGCGCGCCACTTGCGACCAGGGCGCGATCCGCGTCCACCACGGCATCGAGTCCACCAATGGCGGTGCTGAAGGTCACGGCCACGCGCGGCGACAGCTCGGGCGTGATGGTGATGCCGGCCTTTTCCAGCGCCCGATGGACCACCAGCATGCTGTAGCGGAAGACGGGCGACTTCCAATGCGCCATCTCTCTCGGCCGCAGGCACGGCGGGCACGGCTCGATGGCGGCAGGGTCCAGGTTGACCTGGCCGGCGATGCGAACCGGAAAATCGGGCCGCAGGGGAAATCGGGTGAGCGGGCCGATGCCGCTTCCCCCAGCCACGGCGCGCTGCCAGGCGGCCTGCCAATCGATTCCCATCGAGGACACGCCATCCCAGGCAAGCAACACCGGCCGCGACTTCGCCATCGGCGGTCCTTCGCTACCAGGGGATGAATCGGTACAGTTTGGCGAACATCTCGTACACCTCGATCCAGTTCTGCAGATCCTCGGGCGTGCGAATGTGGGCTCGCTTGTTCACCATCACCCAGCTCATGTGGGCCGCGCCGTCCTTGCAGGTGCGGCAGTCTCGGGTCGCCGAGGTGCAACAGCGATGGGTGGTCTTTAGATCTGCGGCCCAGCGCCTGAAGCGGATTAGCCGGCGTGGCTGCGGATCGCGGTTGTCGTGGGTCTCGGACACCGACGGGCATTCGTCCCAGCCGAACGGCCGCCCCAGCAAGGTGCCGGTGGTCAGCACCTGGTGGTAGTAGCGGGAAGAGATGACCGTGTCCGGATAGCGGCCGAGCAGGTCGTCCATCTCGCCGCGCACGTCGATCAGTTGCTCGGGCGACCAGGAAAAGCCGTCCGCCTCCTCGTCGTTGGAGAGCAGCTGGAAGTGGACCTTGAGGCCGATATCACGGATGCGGCGAACCATGTGCTCGACCTTGCCGAGCTGTTGCGACGTGATGGTGTAGAGGTAATAGACGTACGGATCCCCCGAGTAGTGCTTCGACGAGATGGCGAAGGCATCGCGCCCACGTAGCGACTTTTCTGTCTCGGCGTCGCCCCAAAGCGAAATGCCGACCATCATGTCGGGGAAGCGGTCGCGCGGCACCTTGACCAGGCCGTTGCTGGCACAGAAGGTCGGCAGCCGCTTGTAGAACGCCTCGACGCGGCCGAGGAACAGGCTCGGCTCGCCGCCGATCAGAATCGCCAGGTTCACCCCGCGCGCCATCTCGGCGTCGACGAAATCCTGCCAGGCGCCAACGTCCTTCTGCTCGCCGGTCAGGTGTTCGTCGGACGAGAAGAAGAAACAGCCCTTGCAGCGCAGGTTGCAGGTGTTGGTGACGTAGTAGATCGAGCTGCGAATGTTGAGATTGCAGATCTTCTGGTAGCGGTCGTACCAAACGTCGTCGAGTAGCGAGCGGACGGTGATCATGGCGGGACTCCAGCGCCGCCCTTGGCGCCGGCGTCCATCGCCAGCGTCGGCGCGACGTCCACCTGGCAAAGGTTGACACCCTTGCTGTACCCGGGGATCCACACCGCGAGGTAGGTGTCGACGTAGTCGAGCCAGGCGCGGAACTGATCCGGGTTTTGGATGTGCCGATTCATACGGGCCGTGACGATGGCACTGCCGGCGGCGTAGTGGCGGCAATCGGCGCAGTCGGTGTCGGGCACGCAGCAGGATGCCGCGCGTACCCAGGTCAGGTCGGACCGATACTGGCGGAACGATCGCCCGAGGCCGAACTGGCCCTGGTTCTGCCTGGGATAGGGGCACGAGAAGAGCGCGTGCAGGGAATTCGCGTCGGTATGTGCGGCAGCACTGTAGGGCGAAAACAGCACGTGCTCGGGGAAGTCACGCAGCAGATCGACCATCACCTTGCGGGTGGCAGCGCGTGATTCCGGCGTGTGGGTCAGGTTCCCCGTGTAGCCGACGGTGGCGGAAAACATGTTGAAGGTCACCCTGCAGCCGGCGCTCGCGAGCCGCTCGACCGCAGGGCGCGCTTCATCGATGTTGTCGCGGGTGAAGGTGTAGACGAACACTGCGCGCGGGTCGCCGGCGTAAGCCTCGATCTGGCGTTCCAGCATACGCTTGGCGCGACGGACCTGTTCTGAGGTCACGTCGTTGCCCCAGACCGAGATGTGAATCCGGTACCCGATCGAGGCCGGAATCTTGATGAGACCGTTGCTGGCGATGGCACCGAGAGGGATCTCGTCGTAGCAGACCTGCAGCAACTCTGGCACGAGGGCTGGCTCGGCGCCGGCGAGCACCACGAAGGTGATGCCGCGCTCTCTTTCGGCGCAGAAAAGCGACCGCCACGCCATCGGATCGACGTTGTCCTGCGCGTTCTGCTTCTCGCCTTCGTAGTAATAGCACCCGTCGCACCGGACGTTGCATCGGCTGGTCATGTCGTAGGTGGACTCGCGCAGGAAAAAGAACTTTCGCACCTGCGCGAAGCGCGCCGCAATATCCGGCTGCTTGACAATCTCGGCGAAGGTCCAGGCCTGCGAGGATGTCTTCACTGGCGTTCTCGTCGAGGAGGAAGGGGTGCCAAGGTCGATTTCCATGACCGTCTCTGCCGACCCCGCGGCGGGGCGCTAACTGGCGGCACCCTGCAACTGGCGGATCTGCTCGGCGATGGCGCGCACCGTGGTCAACGAAGGATAGGTGTCCTCGTCGAATTTCACGTTGTATTCACCCTGAAGCACCAAGACGACAGTGGTCAGATCCATGCTGTCGATGCCCAGCTCCTTCACCAGGTCCGTCGTCACATCAAACGTATCCGGCGTGACGTTTTCAAGCTTCAGTTCCTGAATCAGGATCTCGGCGATGCGTCGTTCCATTCCAGTCTGCGTCTGTGGCATCTGTTTTGAACCAACCTGATATAACCAGAGCCGCCCGTTTAGCATGGGCTTTCACGAGGAGTCAAGGCGTGGCAAGGCATTAGCGTGCGAATGTCGCAGGTGGGACCGATGCGGCTTTCGCTGCGCGCTTGCCAATTCGTGACAAATTGGGCTATGGCACCAGATGGTGACGTCGGCATGACTACGCAGCAAAGGCGGATCTACCTTATCAATCCCAAGACCCCAGAGAATTTCTGGGCGATGCAGGGGACCCTCGACATCGTCGGAAAGCACAAGACCTTGATGCCCAACTCGGCCCTGCTCACGTTGGCCGCGTTGACGCCCAAGGACCTGAACGTCAGCTACATCTTTTGCGATGAAAACCTGTCGCCGGCGCGGCTGGACGTGGCGTGCGACTTGGTAGCCATCACCGGCTACACCCTGCAGGCTGACCGCATTCGAGAGCTGAGCGCCGCGTTTCGCGCCCGCGGTATCCCGGTGGCCGTGGGTGGTGTGTTCGCAACCCTGGAGGCCGAGCGAGCCCGGGAGCTGGCCGACCACCTATTCCTGGGCGAAGCCGAGCTGACCTGGCCGCGCTTCCTGCGCGATTGGGTCGGCGGTTCGGCCGGGGCGCTCTACGAACAGAAAGAATTCGTCGACCTTGCCCAAAGTCCGCCGCCCGATCTGTCATTCGTCAACGGACGTGACTACCTCTATTTCTCGGTGCAAACCTGCCGCGGATGCCCCAACAACTGCGATTTCTGCGACGTGGTCAGGCTGGTGGGGCGCAAGTTTCGCACCAAGACCATCGCGCAGATCATGCTCGAGGTGAAGAATGCGCACGCCTGCGGCGCGGAAACCGTGTTTTTCTCGGACGACAACTTCTTCATCAACCGCAGCTTCACCTTCGATCTTCTGCGCGAGCTCATCGCCTGGAACCGGACCCTCGATCGCCCGCTATCTTTCAGCACCCAGGCCACGGTCAGCATCGGGGCCGACGACGAGCTGCTGAGGATGCTGGCCGACGCCCGTTTTAGCGTGATTTTCCTCGGCCTCGAGACCATTCGCAAGGAATGCCTGGACGAGGTCAACAAGGGGCAGATGGCACGTTTCGACCCGCGCGAGGTCATCCCGCGCATTTCGAGCTATGGCATCATGCCGTTCGTCGGAATGATCGTGGGCTTCGACAACGACACCACCGAGGTGTTCAGCGAGGTCGAACAGTTCCTCGACGACACGGGCAGTCCCATCGCCTCCATCAGCGTCCTTAATGCGCCAAGGCACACGCCGCTGTACGAGCGCATGCGGTCGGAAGGGCGGCTCTTGGAGGACTTCCGCGGGTTCTGGCACCTCACCACCAACATCCTGCCCAAGCGTATGACGCTTGACGAGCTGTACCTCGGGCACAAGGCGCTCTTCCAGCGCCTCTACGAACCGGAGAACTTCGAGCGGCGGCTGGTGAAGTGGCTGCAGGGCGTCCGGTACTTCACGTCGCTGTATTCGACCCGGAAGAAGACCCTGTACCGTCTGTTCCTGATCCTGCGGGTCCTGCGCCATTTCCTCTTTCGGGTACCTCCGCCGGTGCGCCGCATGTTCTGGAACGTGGCCAAGACCGCCTGGCGAATCAACCCCCGGCTGGTCTCCCGGGCCCTTTCGGTGCTGGTCCAATACTGGCACTACTACGACTTTGCCCGTC
Source organism: uncultured Myxococcales bacterium (assembly GCA_964491625.1). Classification (GTDB taxonomy): domain Bacteria; phylum Myxococcota_A; class Polyangia; order Fen-1088; family Fen-1088; genus Fen-1118. The sequence continues at coordinate 12,766 of CAZBIU010000114.1, read as the reverse complement.
GGGAAACCTGGCAGAAGGCCGGGCTTTCCGACGCAGCGGCAGCCAAGGCGCTGCCCGCACGTGGCCCCGCGTAAAGGGCGTTGCCAGGCTTGCGCTTCTGCGCGTGGACGTGCAGACTGCGCGCGTTTCTCGCATGTCGCCCACATCGTCCGAGCCATTGGTCATTGGCCCCGAGCCGCTTGAAGTCGATGCACTTATTCGCGTCGCCATTCATGGCGCCGAGGTTCGTCTGTCCGAGGATCCGGCGTGGCTCGCGCGCATGACGGACGGTGAGCGGCGGCTGGCCAAGGCTGTGGCCGACGAAACGCCCATCTATGCCGTTACCACGGGCTTCGGCAGCAACTGCGGCGCTCGTATCACCGCCGAGAGCATCGCTGCATTGGGCGCCGGGCTGTTGCGTTTTCATGGGTGTGGCACGGGGCCGAGCTTGCCCGTGGCGGCGGTGCGCGGGGCGATGCTGTGTCGGGTGCTGTGCCTGGGTCGCGGATATTCCGGCGTCCGGGTCGCGCTGCTTCGCCGCCTGGTTGAGTTTCTGAACCGCAAGATTACGCCGGTCGTGCCCTCGCAGGGATCGGTCGGGGCCTCTGGCGACCTGACGCCGATGTCGTACGTGGCCGCCGCACTGGCGGGCGAGCGCGAGGTATTCTTCGACGGACAGCGCATGCCGTCCGCCAAAGCGCTGGCCCTGGCGGGGCTGGCGCCCTTTCAGTTCGCGGTAAAGGAACCCATCGCGATGCTCAACGGCACGCCGATCATGACCGGCGTGGCGATCGCGGTCGTTGATCAATGCCGGCGCATCCTGGCCGCAGCCACCCGCGCGACCGCGCTGGCCCTGCACGCCATGGCCGGGCACGAACATCACCTGCATCCGGCGCTGTTCGAGGCCAAGCCATTCCCCGGGCAGAAGGCCGTGGCCGCACAATTGCGGGCCTTGATTCGTTCGCAGGGCAGGGCCGAGGAGTCCGAGGTGCCGGAGTCGCTGCAGGATCCCTATTCGCTGCGTTGCGCCCCGCACGTGCTTGGGGTGTTGGCCGATGCTTTGGCATGGGTCGAACGCTGGGTCGAGATCGAGGCTGGCTCGGCGAACGACAATCCGCTTTTCGATCCCGAATCGGGCCGGCCGCTCATGGGTGGAAACTTCTACGGTGGCCACATCGCCTTCGCGATGGACGCGGTCAAGGCCGCGGTGTCGTCGGTGGCGGACCTGTGCGATCGGCAGGCGGCGCTGCTGGTCGATCCGCGCATGAGCCGCGGTCTGCCGGCGCACTTGGCAATGCCGAGCAAGAACGGGACGGCGCCGCGCCACGGATTCAAGGGCATGCAGATCACGTTATCGGCGCTGACCGCCGAGGCTCTGCAAGCATTGATGCCGGCGGCGGCCTTCTCGCGCTCGACCGAATCTCACAACCAGGACAAGGTCAGCATGGGCACCATTGCCGCGCGCGATGCCCTGCGGGTTTGCGACTTGGTGGGGCGCGCCGTCGCGGTCCACCTGCTGGCGGCAACGCAGGCCTGCGAGCTGCGCGGGGGCCTTTCGGCGCGACCGGCGGTGCATGGTGTGGTGCGCGCGGTCCGTTCGCAAAGCCCCGCACTGGAAGACGATCGTTGCCTAGACGGCGACATCGAGGCGCTGACTCTGGCGGTGACCGAGGGTGCACTCGGTCAAAGCCTGGAAAGAGAGGCGTAGGGCCGTGGAGAAGCGCTCGGCCGTGGTGCGGTTCACGGTTCCGTTCTGCGACGTGGACGCCATGCAGGTGGTGTGGCACGGCAACTACTTCAAGTACTTCGATGCCGCGCGCGACCGCATGCTGCTTGACGCTGGTGTCGACCTTTACCGATCGGTCGAGGAGCACAAGGTCGCCTTTCCCATCACCCGCACGCAGACCAAGCACATTAGGCCGCTGCGGGTTCGCGACCTGGTCGATTGCAAGGCAATCCTGGTCGAGCATGATTGCCGCTTGGTGGTCGACTTCGAGCTGCGCAACGTGGCCACTGGCGAGCTTTGCGCCAAGGCGCGCACCGAACAGGCGGCGGTGCGAGTTCCCGAAGGCGTGCTTGAGCTGCGGCTGCCTGAATTCATGCGCAAGGCCCTGGCCGCCCCGCTGGAGGCTTAACCGTGGGCGACAGCGCGCACGGAAAGGGCGACATCCGAGCCGCACTGGCCGCTGGTGCAGCCTCGGTCGGGGCATGGGCCGAGGTGCTCGATCGGATCAACGTATTCCCAGTTCCCGACGGTGACACGGGCCGAAACTTGGTGGTAAGCCTCTCGGCCCTGCGCGATCAGGCGTCGTCCGCCGAGGTGCTGACCGAGCGGCTCTTGCTGTCGGCGCGGGGCAATTCCGGCAACATCGCCTGCGCCTTCGTGAAGAGCCTGCTCGATGGCGCACCCGATGAGTCGTTGGCCAGCCGCTGCGTCCGGGGCGCTGCGCGGGCTCGCCAGGCGGTGGCGATTCCTCAACCGGGCACCATGCTTACCGTGCTCGATGCGCTCTGCAAGGGCGACGCAAGCACGGTGTCGCGCGAGGATGCCGATGATGTGCTTGTTCGGCTGGCCCAGGTGGTGCGCGAGACCACTTCGGCGCAGGAGTCCTTGCGGCGGTCGAACGTGGTCGACAGCGGTGCGCTCGGCATGCTGGTGTTTCTCGATGGTCTGCTGCGGACCTATTTCGACCTCGGCCCCGGGCGCGAGGACATCGCCTCGTCTTTCCAGTCGCTGGTGCGCTTTCAACGCATACACGGCGAGGCCGAGACCGGCTTCTGCGTCGATGCAGTGGTGCGCCTGCCCCGGGGAAGCGCGCCGAAAGACGAGGCGCTGGCCCGCATCGGCCGTGAAGTCATCGCCTTGCGCGAGGGCGATTTGTGGAAGGTCCATTTGCACGCCGACGACGTGGAGGCGGCTCGCCAGGCGCTCGGCGGCCTGGGTGAAGTGGTGCGCTGGTCGTGGGATGACCTGCAAGAACAGATGGCGCAAAGCCCGGCGGTCGCCAAGGCGGGCCAGGTTCACATCGTTACCGACGGCGCCGCATCATTGTCGCGCCGTGATGCCGAGGCGCTCGGCATCACCTTGCTCGACAGCCACATCGACTTCGGCGATCGCTCGCTGCCCGAAACGCGTATCGATCCGCAGGACCTTTACACGACCATGCGGCGAGGTGTGCGGGTTTCCACCGCGCAGGCATCGACCCTGGAGCGCGAGCGCCACTACGAGCGCCTGACGTCGCAATGGCGGAGCGTGCTCTACCTTAGCGTGGGGTCGGTCTACACCGCCAATCACGCGGTCGCCACGGCGTGGAAGAATTCACATCCCGCCGGGGCACGGTTGACCGTGATTGACAGTGGGGCAGCATCCGGACGGCTGGCAGTTGTGGCGCGTGCGACGGCACTGGCGGCCCAAGACGGAATGTCCGCGGCGGCCTTGCAGGCCTTCGCGACCGCAGCCCTGGCCCGCGCCGAGGAATACATCCTGCTTGAACGGCTCGAATACCTGGCCCGTGGCGGGCGTCTGTCCAAGGCCGGCGCCTGGTTTGGCGACGCGCTTCACCTGGCACCGGTGGTTTCGCCGATGCCCGACGGAGCACGCAAGGTGGCGCTTCTGCGCAAGCAAGAGGACAAGGTCGCCTATGCATGCGAGCGCGCCAGGCAGGCACTCTCGGCCTCGGCCGGCAAGGGGTACTTGCTGCTTCAATTCACGGACAATCGCGCTTGGGTTGAAGGCGAAGTGGCGCCACGTCTGCGTCACGAGCTTCCGAGCGCCGAGATAGGCTTGGGACCTCTGTCTCTCACCACCGGCGCGCACACTGGGCCCGGAACCTGGGCCGTCGCGACGCTTCCTGCGGCTGACGCGCATGGCACGTGACATCCGCACCCAACCCCTGGCATCCTGGTCGCTCACATGAACAGCAGAGGCAATCGCGTCGTCGTCACCGGCATGGGCCTGCGCTCGCCGCTTGGGCACACCTGCGCGGCTTTGCGCGCGGGACTTCTTGACGGCAAGAGCGGGATTCGCCGGATGGCGGACTGGGAGTGGCTTGACGGTTTGCGCACCCGCGTGGGCGCCCCTTGCGACGACATCGACCCGAACGAGATTCCGCGCAAGTTCGGCCGCACCATGGGACGGGTGGCGGTTCTGTCCGCACTGTCCGTGCGCGACGCTGTTGCCGATGCCGGGATTCCCGCCGATGTCATCGCGTCTCCAGCGTGTGGTGTTGCCTTTGGCTCGACCGCGGGCAGCTCAGCGTCGCAAGAGGACTTCCTGCGTCCCATCATGGGCGAGCGGACAATTCGCGGCCTCTTGTCTTCCGCCTACCTTCAGTTCATGAGCCACACCTGCGCGGCCAACATCGCTTTGATGTTCGGCTGCAAAGGCCCGGTGGTGGCGTCGTGCACAGCGTGCACGTCGGGCGCGCAAGGGGTCGGAATCGCCTACGAGCAGGTTCGCTTCGGGCGGGTGCCCGTCTGTCTGGGCGGAGGCGCCGAGGAATTGCACATCCTGCACGCTGGGATCTTCGACATCATGCGCGCGACCTCGACCGGCTATTCGAACACTCCCGAGAGAACGCCCCGGCCTTTCGACCGTCGGCGCGACGGCCTGGTGGTGGGCGAGGGCGCCGCCTGCCTGGTGCTGGAGGAGTATGAGCACGCGGAAAAGCGGGGCGCCAAGATCTACGCCGAGGTCATCGGCTACGGTTCGGGCTGCAACGGTACCCATCCGACCAACTCGGATCCGGAAGGCATTTGCATCGCCATCAACGCGGCCTTGCGCGATGCCGAGCTCGCCCCGACCGATATCGACCACATCAACGCCCACGCCACGGGCACCGACGTGGGCGACGCCGCCGAGGCCGAAGCGGTTCACCGAATCTTCGGAAACAAGGTGCCCATCAGCGCTCTCAAGGGCTACCTCGGCCACACCCTGGGCGCGAGCGGCGCCATCGAATCGATCGCGAGCATCCTGATGATGCAGGAAGGATTCATGGCGGTGTCGAAGAATCTCGACGAGCCCGACCCCGCGTTGCCCCCGCTCGACCACGTCCTCGGCAGCCCGAGACAGGCGTCGATCAAGATCGCGATGAACAACAACTTTGCCTTTGGCGGGATCAACACCTCGCTGATCTTCCGCTCGCTATCGTAATGCCCGCCCCTTCGCCCACGTGGCAAGAACTACGCGCGCGCTTTTCCCACGCTGGGGCGGCCTTTGCCTTCGTGATCCCGGTCTACAACCACGCGCGCAACATCGAGGCTGTGGTTGGCGCGGCCCTATCCAGCGGCGCACCGGTGATTGTCGTCGATGATGGTTCGACCGACCAGACCCGGGATGCGGTCGCACGACTTTCGCGGGCGACGGTGGTTCGCCATCCGGAAAACCGCGGCAAGGGCGCGGCGATTTTGACCGGACTTACCAGCGTGGGGGCCCTGCCGGTGCCGGCGCAATTTGCGGTCACTGTCGACGGGGACGGCCAGCACAATCCGGACGATGCGCGGAACATGTTGGCGGCGCTTTGGTCCGAGGGTGAGCGCGAACCGCGGCCTTGCCTGGTGCTCGGTTATCGCGCGGGGATGGATCAGGACCAGGTTCCGTGGACCAGCCGCGCGGGTCGCAAGTTCTCGGGCTTTTGGATTTGGGCCTCGGGCGGCCCCATGCTCGCGGATTCCCAATCTGGTTTTCGGGTGTATCCCGTAGCGGAGACGCTGGCATTGCCGACCCGGGCGCGCCGATACGAATTCGAGGTCGAAGTGTTGGTGCATGCGCGCCGGGCCGGCATTCCGATCCGCGAGGTGCCGATCACAGTCGCATACGATCCGCCCGGCGGGCGCGTCTCGCACTTTCGTCCCTGGCGCGATTTCGGCCGCAACTCGGCCACGTTCACTCGGCTCATCGCGGGGCGCTTCGTGCCCCGTTTCGGTCGACGCCGCTTGAGCAAGGATGCAGCCGATGGCGCATGAACCGATGCTCCTGGTAATCGCGTGTTTCGTCGCCGGCGCCGTACTGCTGTTCTTCCTCGACCTGCGCGTCGCTGTCATCACCCTCGCGCCGTCGGCGTTTTCGCTCGGCCTGACCATGGCGACCTTGCACCTCGTGGGATGGCCCATCGACATCGTGGGGCTTGCCATGTTGGCGCTCATACTCGGGGTGGGCGTCGAGTGCGCGCTGGTGCGGGTGTACCAGCGGTGCCTCGACGAACGCCATCCCTCACATGCGACGGTGCGAATCGGTAGTGTCGTGGCGGCGAGCGCCGCCCTGGCCGGCACGCTCACCGTGTCCGTCGTCGGGCATGGCGCCACTCGCGGAGCGGGAATCACGTCGAGCTTCGCGATTGGCTATTGCGCGATCGGCGTGTACTTGCTGCAGCCGCTTCTGCGTCGGATGTTCTCGGTCCATCCGGTGCCGCCGCCTGATCGCGAGCACCCTCGGCGCTGGGTGATGCGGCGGTTCCGTCGGCTGGGCGGCTACCCGCGCTGTTTCGCTTGGTTCAAGCTGCGACTGGATCCGATGTTCGGGCGCTTGGGAGAATTTTTGCCCGACCAGGGCACTGTGCTCGACATCGGCTGCGGGTTCGGCGTGGCAGACGCGTGGATGCTCGGGCGCTCGGACACTTTGCGGGTGGTCGCGGTAGAGCCGGAGGCCGATCGCGTGGCCGTGGCGCGCTTCGTGCTTGGCACGCGCGGCGACGTGCACGTGGGCGCTGCGCCCAGGGCTCTGCCGCAGGTTTCGGCCGCGGCGGTGGTGTGTCTGGACGTCATTCATCACCTGGACGACGCCGGATTGGCGCTGACCCTGTCGCACGCACGGAGCTGTCTGGATGCCGGTGGGCGACTGGTCCTGCGCGCCACCGTGCCGGCGAGCAGCGGGCGGACGCCCTTCTACCGTTGGTTTGAAACGCGGCGCTTGGCGCGAGCGAAGCTTACGCCACACTATCGTCAGCGAGAAGACGTCGTGGCCGCCATCGACGCAGCAGGATTCCAGATGATGCTCGTGGAGCCCACCGCGCCCGGCCGGGAGGAGACCTGGTTCATTGCGCAGGTTTCCGCCGTCGGTGTGAGCGCAGCGTGACCGAGCTGCTGTACCGGATCTATTCGAGGCTGTCGCGCATGGCGGGACTGTGGCCCATCCGCGCCACCGCCTTCGTGGTGGCGACCACCTACTTCGTCTTGTTCCCGCGTCGGTTGGCGCACAGTTTGCGTTTCTTTCGCGCGCTCTTTCCCGACCGCTCGACCTGGTTCGCGCTCCGGTCCGCCTGGCGCCAGTACCAAGACTTCGCCCAGGTCTACAGTGAACGTCTGGAAACCGAGCGCCGCACCGATATCGTGTTTGAGCGCGACGGCGACCGGCACGTGGTGGAAGCCAAGTCCGCCGGGCGCGGCGCGATTCTTCTGATGTCGCATTTCGGTCGCTGGGAAATTGGCGCGCGCCTGCTGGCCCAAAGGCACAAGGACGTGACCTTGGTGATGGGCGGGCAGGCAGGCGGCGAGGCGAGGGCCGGCGTCGATCGCGACCTGCGCGGTGCGGGCGTGGACGTCGTGACGGTTCCCGAAGGGCGGGGCCAGTCGTTCGACATCCTGCAGGCGGTCCAGGTGCTGCGCCAGGGCGGCCTGGTTTCCCTGGCTGCCGATCGCGCGTTCGGCGACGCGCGCGTCCTGCGGCTGCCCTTCCTCGGCCACACGGTCGGGGTCGCGGCCGCGCCCTTCGCGTTGGCGCTGGTGAGCGGGGCGCCCCTGCTTACCGTGTTCGCCATGCGCCTCGGCCGCCGCCATTATCGCTTCGTCAGCGACCCGCCGATCGTGCTCGGCGCAGCCAACCGCCGCGAACGTGAGGCCGTGATGGAGAAGGCCGCGGCGGACTATCTGCAGCGACTGGAAGCCATGGTTCGGCGCTATCCGGAACAGTGGCAGATCTTCGACGGGTTCTTCTTAGATTAGAATACCCGGTGATGCGCTTTCTCTTGTCCACAGGCTGGTGCAGCTATTCGTTCTTCGGGTGGCTGCTGTTCGCCGGCCCCATTGCTTGCTTCGATGCGTCCAGTCCACCTCCCACCGAAAGGACCTGCGAGGACAATTGCGACCGCCAAGTCAGCGCAGGGTGCGCCAACACGACGGTCGACCTTGCCGCCACCTGCAAGCAGGCATGCATTGCCTACCGAGTGAACTACCCGGATTGTGCGTCGGAGATGAACAGGATGAGTGGCTGCGTGAATGACAAGGTCAAGTTCAGTTGCGACTCAAGCGGCACCCTTGTCGCCACTCCGATCGCCGTCTGCAGTGACGAAGAGTACGCGTGCTATCACTGCACGGGCGACTTCGCTCCCTGTCGTAACTGAGCCGCCCGAGTTGTGACGGACTACCCGGTCAGGACCAGCCCCTGGCAAGGCGGCCGAGGATACGCGGTTGCTCTCTGGACGAACGCCGTGCGCGCGAGCGGCATGATGGCCGCGCTCGCCCTGAGTCCTTGGGATGCGAAGTACCCGAGCACCAAGTCCGATTACGAGACGTACTTCAAGAACCAACCCGCGGAGCTGCCACGCTATGGCCGACCAAAGAGGATGTCCAAGTCATGGTTTGTCTCCGATGTGTTGGCTGACGATGGCTAAGCCTGAATTTCGGGCGGCGTGTCCCCAGACCCGCTGCCCAGGAATGAAACTGGAGTTTCCCGCGATCTCGACCACGACCTCACGCACGCGAATATCGGAGCGCGCGGTCGGCGACTCGATGGGCAGTACTCGGCGCCCCATCCTAGGCGCGAGTCTGCTGACGGTCCCTTCGGTGAGGCGTTCGCCGCCGTCGGAGAAGAATGCACATGGGCTGCCGGCTTTCAAATCCTGCGCGTCAATCTCGTCCACTTCCAGGCGCACCTGCAGCCGCGTGATATCCCCGAGCACGAGGATCGGACCGGCGCCAACGTTATAGAATTCTCCGGCGTGAAAGCGACTGAGCAGGATCGTTCCCCGAATGGGGGCGAGCACGCGACGTCGGGCCAGAGCAGCCTCGGCCAATGCCAGGCGTGCCCGCGCTGCCGCCACGCTCGCGAAGGCGCCTTTGCGCTCCTCTGCACGAGCGCCGCGCTGGACTGCCAGGCGACGAGCCTCTGCCCCGTCGGCACGCGCCGCTTCCGCACGAGCCTCGTCGGCCGTGCGCTCCGCCTCGCTGTCGGCCACCGCTTTGGCTGCATTCAGGCGAGCCGCGCGCGCTGCGGTCGAACGAGCCAGCTCGCTTCGCACCGCGGCCGCATTGGCCTCGGACTCGGCCTGGCGTAGCTCTTCTGCAGTGGCTCCGCGCAAGGTTTTTGCGAGGGCCGCCTCACTTTCGGACAGCTCGGCGCGTGCCAGGTCGACTCCATAGCGCAAAGAGGTGTCTTCAAGCTCAGCAAGAACCTGCCCGATCTCTACCCACTGCCCCTCGTTGACATGGATGTGGGCGATCCAGCCCGATTCTTGCGCCGACAAGTTCACGCTGTCAGCCCAGGGCTCGACGATACCAGGCGCAATCACGACGTCGGATGCGGGGTCATCTGCCTTCGACGGGGATACGGAGGTCGCCGCCGAAGCCTTTGGGAGCGCATTCTGCGATGGTTGCACGGGTCGGGCCTTGCGTTCGACTTTGGGCCGTCCATGAAGGCCGCAGCCAGAGGCGGCGGCGAGAAGGGCAAGCAAAGCGAGTGGGTAAGCGATTCCGGATTGAGCTTTCATGGTACTCCTCGGGCGGCATGAAGAGAGCCCTTGGCCGGTACAACCCGACCGTCGATGACGTGCACGCAACGATCGGCGAAAGGCAACGCACGTTCGTCGTGGGTGACGATGACCACCGCGCGCCGTTCGCGCTTGGCCAGGTCGCGCAGGATGGTCAGGATGGCTCGGCCCGTCGTTCCATCGAGGGAGGCGGTCGGCTCGTCGCAGAGTAGCACCGGCGCATCGTTGACCAGGGCGCGGGCAATGGCGACGCGTTGTTGTTGCCCGCCCGACAACAGCCTGGGCGTGGATGCTCGCTTGTCCACCATACCGACCGTCGTAAGCGCACGTACGGCCCGCGCCGTCCGCTCCTTGCGCCCCACACCCGCGAGGAGCAAGGGAACCGCCACGTTTTCGAGAGCGCTGAGGCCATGCAGCAGGTTGAACTGTTGGAAGACGAAACCCACGCGGTCGCGACGCAGGATCGCCAATTCTCCCACACTGGCCTTGGCCACCGACCGGCCCTGGACCATGACCTCTCCCTCGGTCGGCGTGAGCACCAGTCCTAGAATGCTGAGCAGGGTTGTCTTGCCGCTGCCTGAAGGGCCCATGATGACCAAGACCTCGCCACCATGGATCTGAATGTCCGTGGGATGCAGTGCGCGGGTGGCAAGCTCGCCGCGCCCGAAGACCTTGCCGATCCCGCGACCTTCGAACGCAGGCGGCGATGCAAGTGAAGCAGAAAGCGCAGGCATGGCGCTACCCTCGGAAAACGATGGCCGGATCGAGCTGAAGGACTCGTCGAAGGGCGGCGAGCGAGGCCAGAGTGCACGACAGGAAGGCCGCGGCGGCCACGCCGAGCACAACCTTCGGCGGCGCCACCATGGGTAGTTGGGGATACTGCTGGCGGACGACGAAGAAGGCAGTCATCCCGAGGGCGTAGCCAACCGCGAAGAACAACCACGCCTGCCCGAACATCAGTCCAAGGATGTCCCTCTGGCGTGCCCCGATGGCTTTCAGCGTGCCGTAGTCGCGAGCCCGGTCGATGGCCGACGAATACAAGGTGACGGCGACAATCGCGGCGCCGATGATGGCCGCGACCAGGGTGCCCATGCCGAAAACCAGTCCCACCGGAGTTCGCACGAGGAAGTAGCGCTCCTCCATCGCGCTCATTTCATCGCGGGTTCTGACCAGGGCGTCCGGAATGCGCGCTTGCAGTCGGGTCTTGACCTCGAGCGCGCTCGATCCTGGCGCAACCCCCACGGCAACGTAAGTGATGCGGTCCTGGGGGTAGCCGGTCAGTGCGCGTGCGTCGTCGATGTTGGCGAACGTGTAGTAGAAAGGGTTGTGCGCGTCGACGCCTTCGAAAAAGCCGGCCACGACACTGGCTTTACCGTCGATTTCAATGCGGTCACCTGGCACGGCAGCAGCGAAAGTGGGCCTATCGTTCCAGTTCAAGAATATTCGTCCGGACCCGCGCAGGGCCTGGATGGTCGTGGCGCCGGAGAGCGACCGGGGCAGGCCGGCGTAGCGAGGTGGTTGCACCCCCAGTACCTTCACGTTCTCGCGTACGCCATCGGGCCGGGTCACCTTGCCGACGGCCTGGACGACGGGCGCGGCCCAGGCCACTCCCTTGGTGCCCGCCGCGGTGCCAACCTTGGTCGCGGGAATGCTGTCCGTTGCATCGGTGCTTTCCGTCGCCAGCGACGTGATCCAAATGTCCACGCCCGAAGCGTTCACGAACGACGTCACCCGTCCAAGAATCCCGGTCAAAAGCGACGACTGCTGCGCCATCAGAAAGACCGATACGAGAACACCGATGAGGGTGCCCAGGCTTTTCCACGGGGCATCGAGCAACATGCGCAGGGCGAGGCCAGACAGGCGCATGAGCCCCGCGTTCCCGCGCGCGCCAGCAGACGACGGTGGCTGGTCGAGGGCAGAATTGGACGTCTCCTCTTTGGGGCCCTGCCCTGAGCTGTTGTGCAGGGCGCGCAGCAAGCGAAGGACGCGATAGAGCACTAAGCCGGCCGCGACAAACGTGAGAGTACCCGAAAGCTCGAACATGAAATCGTTTGGAAGCACGTAATCGGGCGAGTTGAAAAGCCATTCGAGAGTTGCCTCGGGTGCACCTGCATAGAACAGGACCAATTTCAGCACGTGGTAGTAGGCGCCGTGGACCAGTCCAAACACGCCGACGAACGGAATCAACGTCCATGCGAGCAGCGGGGCCAAGGTGAGCTTTCCGGGCCGCCGATGAAACAGGCCCGCGAGCAGCGTCTCAACCAGAAGAGCGATGAGCGCAGGCCTCACGACATGCAGTCGCGCAGGATCATCGTAGGTGTGAGCCCCGTGTAGGAAATGCAGAATCGTGACCGCCGTCAGCACGGCTACGCTGAGGAGCAACAGCTTGGTCGCTCGTACCCCTGGTCCTTGCAGTCGTGCTCTTCCGTCCTGGACAGTGAGATTCGAACTGGTCATAGTGTCTATTTAGGGGCACATGTTCAGGAACACCAGAGACAGACAGAGCGGCATTGTCTGGTTCCAGACACCTGCCGGCTGACTGTCCAGCAACGGGGGCCAGGGTGAGCGACAAATTTCCGAAATCGAACGACCGCCGAGTGCAACGCACGCGCCGAACGCTGCGCGAATCTCTGATTTCGTTGATGCTGGAACGAAGTTGCGACGAGATCAGCGTTCAGGACGTGTGCGACAAGGCCGACGTCGGCCGCTCGACCTTCTATACGCACTTCGCCGACAAGGAAGAGCTGATGGCGGGCGGATTCGAAGATCTGCGCCGAATGCTGCGCGCCGGACTCGCCGAACGACCGGATGGGAAGGTCCGTCTTGGGTTCGCTCGAGGCATGATCGACCACGCCCATGACAACCAGCGACTGTTCCGGGCTCTGGTTGGAAAGAAGAGCGGACAGGTTGTGCTGCGTCAGTTCCGTGAGCTCGTCGGTTCCCTGGTCCGCGAAGACTTGGCCGCCACGTGTGTGCACGGTCCGGCCATGGATGCCGCCGTGCATTTCATCGCCGGTGGATTCCTGGATCTTCTGACGTGGTAGCTAGAAGCCCGAAACCCACTACAACCGCCCGACATCGAGCGG
>CAZBIU010000113.1:0-18059 GCA_964491625.1 uncultured Myxococcales bacterium | reverse complement strand
GCAGTCCTGGTGTCGTTTCCTCTCAAAGAATTCGTACGCGGACTGAAGATGGGCGCCGGCACCATCAGTCAGAAGAAGAGCGACCTCCGGCAGATTCTTGAACAGGTCGTTGACCTGGCCGGCGTCGCGCGCCGAGACGGCGTCTTGGCCCTTGAGCAACGACTTCCCGAATTGAAGGATTCCTTCCTCAAACGTGCCGTCGGCTTCATTGTCGACGGTGTTGATGCCACGGTCGCGCGCGATGCCCTCGAGACCGAGATCATGCGCGAGTTCGAGGAGGGTACTGTGGGCGCGAAGGTGTTTGAAGCGATGGGCGGCTACGCGCCCACAGTCGGAATCTTGGGTGCCGTGCTTGGGCTCATCCACGTCATGGAAAACCTGAACGACCCATCCAAACTGGGCGGCGGTATCGCTACCGCCTTCGTGGCCACAGTGTACGGTGTGGGCAGCGCCAATCTTCTCTTCTTGCCGATTGCCAACAAGATCAAACGTAAGCTGGCGCTTGAGAAAGAACGCCGCGTCCTCATTGCCGAGGCCGCACTGTCCATCCAAGCCGGCCTCAATCCGCGCGTGCTTCGCGAGAAGCTGATCGCCTATGCGGGACTTCATGACGCCGGCGAGCCGGCCGAGGCCAAGAAAGAGTAGCCGGTGGCGAAGCGCGAACTTCACGAAGAGCACGAAAACCACGAACGCTGGCTGGTTTCGTACGCCGACTTCATCACACTCCTCTTCGCTTTCTTCGTGGTCATGTATTCGGTCAGCCGTATCGACAACAAGCGCATGATTGACGTGGTCAAGTCCATCAAGTTCGCCATGCACTTCAAGGGGCAAGGCGGTGTCGATGCCATGCCCATCTTCGACGGCCCGGCCAGCGAGGGAGGCTGCGTCGCCAACGTCGACACCGAAAACCGTCCGCAGAAGCAAGTCGAGGCGGTCGAGGCCATGCGGCGGCGCATGGAAAAGAAGTTCAAGGGCTTCCTGTTGGAGAAACCGGGAATGACAACCTCGGTTACCCTGCACGTCGAAGGCAAAAAGCTAATGGTCCGTCTTTCAGTGGCGCATTTCTTCGATCCGAATGCGGCCGCCCTGCGCCCCGAGGTCATTCCCCTGCTCGACGTGATCGCCAGCGAGCTGGCGAAGATGCATCGCCCGATTCGCGTCGAGGGCCACACCGACGACACGCTTCCGCTGGCCACCCGGTACCGTGACAACTGGGACTTGTCCGCTTCGCGGGCGGCCTCGGTCGCCGCCTATCTCGCGCGCGCTCACTACATCCCAGGCGACTTGCTCAGCGCTGCAGGGTTCGGCGACACACGACCGATCGCGAGCAATGACACCTCGCAAGGTCGCGAGCTCAATCGCCGCATTGACATGGTTGTCGAGGTTCGCCCCAGTGACAACTTGGACGCAATTGCACGATGACCCCAACCCTCGAGTGTAACCATCTCACCGCACTCCTTCGTCAGTGTGCCGCCGCTCTCGAAGCATGCACACAACACCCCGACGATGCCGTGCACTGGCGCACGTTGGTCGAAGCCCGCCGTCAGGCCATGGAGACGGTCGCGCAACTGCCGGCCGAAAACCCAGCCCTTCCCGAGGTTGCCGCCGCCCGCAGCCTGGTCCATCAGATTGCGGCCTCGGGAGTGCTCGACCGACCTGCCGAAGCTGCCGATCTCGAATTGGCCGAACGGCTCGCATTGTGTGGCTGGCCGGGTCTTCTCGCCGCCATGGGCCTTGTGTCGGCATATCAGAGCCCCAACCTGCCGGGCGTGTTCCAAGCTCCAGCTTGGCTGCGGCCCGATTGGATAACCTACCTCTTCCATGCGCCCCAGGGCTTCTCGGCGCTAGGACAAGCCGACGCGTATGCGGCCCACTATCTCTCTCGCCTCGAGGAGCTTGCTCATTTCGTCCACGAGCTTCCCGCCACCGATGCTCAATCGCTTGCGAAGGCCTTCCTCGGAGCATGCAACTGCATTCCGCTATACTTCAACGATCTTTCGTTACGCCGCCACTACGAGCTGCGCGGCCATCTTTTCGCCCTGGCAAACGGTGTGGGCGCCGACGATTTCGACGCGACACCGCGGTCGCGGGTTGGGCGCCGCTTGCGCGTCGGTTTCGTAAATCTGCACTTCGGCCCGCAGACCGAGACCTACACCACCCTGCCCATGTTTCAGCAACTCGACCCCGAGCGCTTCGAGGTTCTGCTCTTCGTTCGCCGCGCCGGCGACTCCCAGGTCGAACAATTCGCTCGCAAGCGAGTGGCCGCTTTTCACGTCTTGCCCGCCGACCTCGACGGCCAGCGAAAGCTCCTCCGTGATGCCAGTCTCGACGTTGTGGTTCTGGGGACCAACACGACTGCAGTCTTCAATGAAGTCACCCGCTTGGCCTTGCGGCGAATTGCGCCGCTTCAAATCGTTAACAACTCGTCCTGCACCACGTCTGGCCTGTCATCCACCGATCTGTACATTTCTGGAAGTCTGACCGAGGCCGCAGATGCCGCCAGCCACTACACCGAGCGTTTAGCCCTGTTGCCCGGACCGACCCACGCATTCAACTACGACTGTGACAGACACCCCCCGTCTCGCCAGTGGACTCGCGCCGAGCTGGGCCTACCGGAGACTGCAACTGTCTTCGCGACCGCGGCGAACTACTTCAAAGTCATCCCCGAGATGCGACGAACCTGGGCACAGCTATTGGCCGACGTCCCGGGCTCGTATCTTCTGGTCCATCCCTTCAACCCCAACTGGTCGAGCAGCTATCCCATTGGCAGGTTCGCTCACGAGCTCAAACAGGCCCTGGCTGCCAGCGGAGTCTCACCCGAGCGATTGGTGCTATCCGTGGGCCGTCTTCCGTCGAGGACCGATGTTAGGGAACTCCTCCGGGTCGCTGACGTCTACCTCGACACTTATCCATTCGGCGGCGTCAACTCGCTCGTCGATCCGCTGGAGAACGGAACCCCGGTGGTTACATGGGAAGGCGCAACCTTCCGGTCACGCATGGGCGCCGCGCTGCTGCGACAATTGGG
Organism: uncultured Myxococcales bacterium; assembly: GCA_964491625.1. GTDB lineage: Bacteria > Myxococcota_A > Polyangia > Fen-1088 > Fen-1088 > Fen-1118. The sequence goes on along the minus strand of CAZBIU010000113.1, from coordinate 15,034 downwards.
ACTGGACGCGCTGATTGCCGACAAGGAGGAATCCTATCGCCAAATCGCCCGGCGACTGGCGGAAGACTCCACCCTGCGCGCCACGTACCGACAGCGCATTTTGAAAGCCATGGCCCGACCCGCCCTCTTTCTTGACACCTTGGCGGCGGCCGATGCTTTCGCTGGCCTACTGGAAGCCGCGTATGACGAGCTCGAGCGTGTCGGGCGGGAGGCATTTCGGGCCAACAGCATGCCCTTGGCCGCCCGACTCGAGCTTTCGGTCGACGATGCCCTGGACCAGGGAACCGCTGCCTTTGCAGGCGGCGACATTCCCGCGGCGTTCGAGCACGCACGAAGCATCCTTGCCGTCGAACCTGCCCACCCGGGTGCGCGTTGGCTGATGGGCAGCGCCCTTCTGGCCCAAGGTCGGGCTGAACGAGCAGCGCTCTATCTGCTCGCCGCCTTGCCATCCTTCTCCAAGGATGCGGGCCTTTGGTACCAGCTTGCTCTCGCATTCAGGGCCGCTGGCAATCTGCAGGACAGTTTCAACGCCGCCCAGACCTGCGTGCGTCTCGATGGGCACAGGCAGGGGGCTTGGCTGCTCTTGGCAGAGCTCGCCGAGACCTTCTCGCAGTCCGACCTGGCTGCGAAACTCCGCGCGCATGCGACGCCAACCTAATCTCTTCCGTGATTGCGCGGTGACGGTTCCGCAGTCGCCCAAACCGCTACGCCGACATCGGTAGACGTGATGGCGACCTTCTTATGCCACCCGCTTGATCGACGGCGCCGGGGTGGTGGCCGAGGCTACCGGAACATACTTTCGAATATTCACTATCTGCCCCGTGTCAGGCGGGTCCGTGTAGGCCACTATCGTTTCCGCCACCTCGTCGGGTTCCAGCGGATCCTTGTTTGTCACCACCGCGCCACTCGTCATCCGCGTGTTTACGCAACCCGGGTTGATGCAGTTGATGCGAACCCGCGCTTCTCGCCATAGCACCCCGGCGATGCCCTCGACAAAGTTGTTTACGGCCGCCTTCGATGCTGCGTAGAGCGGAAATGACTCCCGCCCCTTCATCGCCGAGCTGGAACCGACCACTACGATTGCCCCGCCCCGCATGCAATGACGAGCAAGATCCGTGACTGCGACCACCGAGCGAAAGTTCGCGTTGAAGATCGCCTCGACCCCGGCCGCGTCGCTGTTTCCATTGAGAATGCCGGCACTGTGGATGATCGCGTCCCAGGGCTGGGCGAATTCGGACGGTATTGGAACCCTCGCCAGGTCAAGCTCGGCGTGGGTTGGGGCCGCCACCTCGCAGCCGCGCTCGACCAGCAGTCGATGTACCACCCTACCGATACCGCCCGATGCCCCGAGCAACAGGACCCGCTTTCCCGCGAGGTCAGGTTGAGCTGGCGCGCTCGCCGGCCGGTATTGCCAGGCCTTTTCTGCGAAGAAGAGATCCTGCGGATAGGTCAGCTTGAAGTTGAACGATGAACCCTCGACCACCGCACAGCGCCCGCCGAGTCGTAGGAAGACACTGACATCATCCGTGGCGTTGAGATTGTTGATGTTGGCCTCATACGCCGCTCGCAGTTTCGCGTAATGAAATCCCTGCGGCGTTTGCCCGCGCATAAGCCGCCGCCGGTCAGGGATGTTCTCGATAAAGCCGTCTGCACCGACTTGAACGATCGTGTCGTCCGCCGGAATGCATACGTCAACCGCCTCGTGCGACGCAAGCGCCTCGATGCAATCGGCGAGGATCTTCACCGTCACGAAGGGGCGCGCGGCATCATGGGTCAGGACAAGCTCCGTGTCTGGGTCACATGCCTGCAGCGCCGCCCACGTGCTCTCATTGCGTGTCTGTCCCCCGACGATGTTCGCGTCCCCTAGCGCGGCCTTGGGATTGTCCTTCCATTGTGGAGGAAGCACGACGATGATCTTGCTGAACAGTCCGGACTCACGAAAGACCGCCACGCTGTGCTCCAACACCATTCGACCGTTCAGCAAACAGAACTGTTTCGGCACGTCTGCCTCGAAGCGATTGCCCGCTCCGCCGGCAAGGATGATTCCGACCGCCTTCTTCATTGTGCGCATCGCCATCCGCTCCTCCGACAACGTCAGTCCGTGGCCTCCACGGGGAGCTGTGCAGCCTCTTCCTTTAGGCGCGCAAGCACGGCGTTCTTGATCGCCACCCCGGCTCCATCTTCGGGCATGTGCATGAACTCGCGGCGATACGCCGCACGGCGATCTTCACCGCCGGCGTCATCGCCGGTAGCCACCGAATCCAGGAAGCGAACGATCGCTATTTCGTCCTGCGCAGTGGCGCAATAATCACGCACGAAGGCTCCGTCCGCGTTGAGCCCTGGCCCGTGCGGGTTGTGCAAGTACAGCAATGGACGCCCGGTCGCTGCGTACTCAAGCACGAAAGACGACGCGTCCGAAAGCATCGCGGCCGAAGACGCGAACGCCGGCAGATACGAGCTGCGGCGGTCGATATGTATGTTTCCGGCTGCCTGGCATCGGCCCAAGAACTCCTCTATTTGCTCCGACAAGAGCAGGCCGCGTTTGGCCAGCGTATCGAAAAACAGTGGATGCGGCCTGATAACAAACGCCATATCAGGACGCCGCGCGAATTCTGCGGGCAGAAACTTCCACCAACGGAGAAAAGTCGAGTAGCCGGTTCCCCAGTCGCTGCCGTCGGGCCGGGCGTCATAGTGCGGATTCCAAACCACCATCCTGCGTCCCGCCACGAATGCCTCCAGTTCTCCGTCGCGCTGGGCATCGAGATCCCGAAGCGCATCCATCTTAGGATGTCCGGTGACCACGACATGCGCACCCCCGCTCGCACAGAACTTGGCAAACGCGGCTTTGTGCCGTTCACTTCGCGCGAAGATCGCCCATGCAAGCTGGTGCAGGGGAAGGTTCGTCAAGAGGTCAATGTTTTCGCTTCCGCCGCCGATTTCAAGCGCGTACGGCACATACGCCAAGCGCGGCACGAGCCTCAAGAGTGGAGCTGTCTGCAAGGGTGCCGGCCTCGTAATGTCGTACGGCAGTTGCACAAACAACACGTCGGCGAAGTTGGGCCCTAGGTGCGCCTCCGTCCACCGAACAAATGGCACCCCCTTGCCCGCCAGAAAGCCGTAGATCGCCTCACTGCCCCCTTCGACCTGGTTCGGCGTCTGATTGGGCGAGGCGATGACTGTCACGACGAATTGCGGATCCTCTCGGAACGCCTGCCAGGCACTTCTGATGCTGGTCCAGCCTTGCGGATACTGGACCAGGAAGGCAACCCGCACCGGCCGTCTTCTAGGATCGACTGCCAATAGCGGGGCGCTCGCGCCGCACGCTTTCCGATGCTCACTAAGCGCGTCGGTAAGCCGTCCGCTGTGCTTGAGCAGGTGCCCTAGGCGCAAGTGGACATCGGCCCTGGTCGGCGCCACGGTGCCCACCCTTCGCAGCAACTCGATCGCCTCGCTGCTGCGATCTTCCCGCTCATGCCACCCCGCGAGAGCAAGCAGCACCCGGAGATTGTGAGGATCGCGTAGCAGGGCCGATTGCAGGACCGGACCGGCCTCGCCACCCTTCCCTTGCGCCAACAACGCCTCGCCTAGCCCCGCCGCAATATTGGGATCGGTGGGTCGAATGTTCAATGCCTGCTTGAAAATTCCTTCGGCGACCTGGGCGTTCTGGCGAAGCACGACCTCGCCGATGATGGCCAGCGCCTCGTATGAACGCTGGTCGGAAGCCACCACGGTCGCGGCGAGCCTGAGCGCCTGCACGTGGTCTCCCTTCTCGAAGAGACGACGGGCCTCGGCAAGCCTGGAGTCCACGGCCGAGGTCGGCTTTCGCCCGCTGCGCAGCCCTTGGTCGACCACCCGGAGCGTCCTTTCGACCATCAATGCTTCGCGAAACATCTGCTGCGCCCGCTCTTTGCAGCGCCGCCCCTCGGACAACCGCAGCTCTTCACTTTCGCTCCACAGTTTGATTGTCTCGACCAACCCGCGGACAACCGCGGCAGCATCGCGTGCAGGATCGGGCAAAAGCTTGCCGGTATCGCCCAGCTCTTCGGGGATCCCAGACACTGCCGTGGCAATGACGGGCAATCCTTTTGCCATGGCCTCCATAATCGCGAGCGGCATGCCTTCGAGGTGTGAAGGCAGCACGAACACGTCGGCCGCATCGTACCAGTCGGCTACGTCCCACCGCTGCCCGAGAAGGTGTACCCTGGCCTGCAAGCCTCGCTCGGCGATGCCACGCTCAATTTCGGCTCGCTGCTCGCCGTCACCGGCCCAGGCAAAGTGAACGTCGCGCCCGACGCCTTGGCCAAGCAAATTGCGGGCGGCGTTCAGTTGGTAGACGAACCCTTTGATTGGGGTCAATCGCGCGGCCGTGAAACATACAAGGGCGTCCGCGGGAATGTTCTGTTCCCCGCGCAGGCGAGCACGCACGGCACCGTACGGTTCAGCGAAGAATCTGTCAGGCCGGCCATAGTGGATGACCGATCCTTGTGATGGGGACAACCCGAAGTGCTGGCGAAGCAACGTCAGGTTGTCCTCGGAAACGGCGATTACCGCATGGGCCTGCGAATACTGCCGCGCCAGCCGTTCGACCTGCCCTGCGAAGGTTTTCGCGAGATAGACGCCCACGAACCCAACCACGACCACGTATGGAATTCCACGGGTTATCGCGACTTGTCGCGCCGCCATGTTCGAAACCGGGCTACAGTCACTGAATATGACCAAATCAGGCTGTTCTGCTGCGAAGACACGTTCGGCATGGCCGGTGTCTTCAAGGGTACGACCGAACTCGCGGCCGGTGTCATAGTCGAGCCAGAAATGCTTGATTCCTGCCGCGCTTTGCTCGCGCGACATTGGGCTGTCGCTCGCAGACTGTACGCAGGAGACCTGATGACCTGCCGAGATGAGCGCCATCAGCATGGTGTGGTTATACTGAGCGACACCTCCGTGCTGGGGATCGTCCGTATAGAGCAGGATGCGTCTTCCGGTGACACGGGTGGCGCGCTGCTCGTCCCCGCTTGCTACTACACTCGACGCTTGGGGCCGCCCAACTCGATCCACCGTGTCGACGATTCTTTGTTCCAGGGTGCGATTCTTTGCACTTCCCACCAGGTCGGCCAGGGCCAGCCAACCGTCGAGTGAATCTACCTGCGAGTCCTGCCGGTCTTGCGCCGGAAGAACAGCGTCGACCGGTGGCAGGATGAGGGCCGCAGGCGTCCGCTCGGCAATCAGCCTGGCGACGTGTCGCTGAGCATTTACGAGGAAGGGTGTCGCCCCAAAGACGGGATCTGGCCGCCCTCGAAGACCTGTCTCTTGGTGCGAGCTGGTACCCATTCTATATTCCTCGGTGCCGGGGCCAAAGATCTATAGCGATGCGAAATTGCAGCACAAACCGTGCCACGACCATTGCGGCACGCTCTGGACAGATTTCCTTCGACCCGGACAACTGCTGCTAGGCACATGTTGCCGAGGTCCGACACGGGAGAAACAAAACCTGCCCACCAAGACTCGGAGGGCGAAAGCCCGCCCCGCCCTCTATGCCGGGCCAGAGCAGTATTGCTGCCACGCCTCGCGATATAGATTCTCCAGCGCGCGCGAAAGGCGCTCCGGATCCATCACGGCTGAGCGGGCAAATCTCTCTCGCAGTCCGAGGCGAGAAGCGGCGAGCATCGCCTTGTCTCTTCCCAATGCAACCGCGCGCTCGATGTACCCTTGCCGGTTCTTCGCCACCAGATCCGACAGTCCCGCGTGGGTCAGGATGCTCGTCCCCACCCTGGCCGCGTGCCAGCCCCCTTCGAAAGTGACGACCGGCGTTCCCATCCACAAGGCTTCGCAGGTCGTGGTCGTACCGTTGTAGGGGAACGTGTCCAGCGCGATGTCGACTTGGTTGTACATACGTAGGTGGTCGAGCGCCGAGCGCTCGTGCCCCATCAGGCGCACCCTGGTCGTGGCGTCGACGCCACGAGCGGCGAATGCTTCCGCAATTCGCTGCTTAACCATGTCGTTTCGAAGCCCGCGCGCCTTGAGCAGGAGAACACTGTCGGGGACCTCTTCCACAATCGCGGCCCAGGTATCGAGAACCACATCATTGATCTTGGCCAGATTGTTGAAGCTGCCGAACGTCACGTGGTTCGCCGAGAGCGCCGGCAACTCTGCTACCGCCAGATTCATCGCCCCTTGCGAAGGTTGATACGCCAAGAATCCTCCGTCGAGCCGGGCGAGCTTCTCGGAGTGCCAGTCCTCGCTTAATCCCGGTGGATCCGCCAACGCATCGGTGATTCGGTAGTCCATCTGCGAAAGGCCCGTGGTGTTCGGATATCCCAGATACGTGATCTGCACCGGAGCCACTCGCCTTGCTAGCATCGCCAGTCGATTCTCCCCGGTATGGCCGGCAAGGTCGACAAGCACGTCGATCTGGTCCTCCAGAATGCACGCGGCAAGCTCCGCATCGCTCTTGCGGTACACGGTCCTGAACTGGTGAACGGATTTCCTTATCTCCTCCGTCATGCCGTCTTCCAGATAGCCCGTGTAATAGGCAAAGGTCTCGACCTGCTCGCGGTTGTGCTTGGCAAGCACGGGCGCGATGAAAAACGCTACGGAATGCATTCGAAGATCCGGTGACAGGTAACCTACGCGCAGCGGCCGATTCGGCTCCCGATCCTTCGGCTGCATAGTCCGACACGGCCCTTCAACAAGCGCAGCAAAGCGGCGGTGCTCGCTTGCAACCCAAGCCGGATCTGCGTGGGGATCGTCGTTAAGAGACAGTAGATAGCTCGAAAACGTCAACGGCGTGTTCGGGTTTAGCCGCAGCGCCTCTTGGTAGTGATGACGGCACGCTTTCTGGTCGCCTTGGTCGCGATAGAACAAGGCAATGTTGTTGTGCGCTTCGGCGCGGTTGGGTGCAATCGCCAAAGCCCGCTTAAGGAAGGTGATCGCCAGTCCTGTTAATCCGGTTAGGTTGGCCAGCAGGCCCAGGTGCAGATAGGCGGTCGGCGACTGCGGGCAAAGCCGCAGCACCTCTTGGAAGGCACCCTGGGCCTCGGCCAGCAGACGCAGCTCGAAACACACCAAGCCCAGATCGTTGTAGTAGGCGGCGTTGTTCGGGTCGAGATTAATCGCCCGGGCAAAGTGCCTGACCGCTTCTTCCAGCCTGCCGGTCTTCCAACAGCACACGCCCAGCTCATGTCGCGCCGCCGCCGATTCCGGTTCCACGGCCACCCACTCGCCCACCAGCAGCAACGCCTCGGCAAACCGTCCTTCACCGGCCAGTTTCTTACACCGGCGCGCCAAGAAGCTCGATCGATTCTTGCGTATGTCCCGGTTGTCCGGAACCAGCTCACAGGCCCGGCGGAGACATTTAGCGGCTTCCTCCAGCTTGACCCCCCATCGGTCATAAATGCTCGCAAGATTATTGTAGACGTCGGGATCTTGCATGCCAAGGTCGATGGCCCGGCGATAGGCAACCTCGGCCGCGTGCAGATCTCCGCCAGCGATTGCCAACCGGCCCTCCTCACGCAAGCCGGAGAGACTGTCGCGCGAAACTCTCCCGGCAGGGCGGCGGGCTTGAGAACCATGTTTGCGGCTCATCGTCCACTCCTATGGTTCGGAATTCGAGGTGAATTCCTTGAGGAATGTCGTAACCGCGGGATGGCTATCCGGTCTTAAGATTTGCGATCTGCGTCAGATAGCTGCCAGCGTTGGTAAAGCCGCTGATTAGCTGTTCCATTGCCGTGAACTGCTCGACCAGTCGCTGCCTCTCCGCGTCCAGATAGTCCTGTTGACTGGTCGCCTGGTCGTCCATTTCCGAGATACTCGATTGCAGGGACTGCTCCTGCTGAATCAGCGCGCCGCTCATGGGATCGGCTTGGGCGTTCACTAAGTTGTCTACCACCGACGAGATTCCCGTCGATGCCGCAGAGAAGATCTGGTTGACTGCACCAGCATTGTTGGAGATTGCGTTGTTCAACGTGATTGTATTCAATGTAATGGTGCCGTCCTGCTGCAGCTCGAGCCCAAGGTCTGCTAGGCTTTGGACCGAGCCGCTCGGTATCACCACTTTCGAGGTCAAGCTCTGCATTGCACTCTCGATGCTTGTCATCGTCGAGTGGTCTACGAGTGTGTCCCGGTAGGCCACGGTCGGATCAGTAACCAGCTGACTGCGCACAGTGGCCGCAAGCGTGTTGTAGGCGCTGATGAAGCCGTTTATCGCGCTTTCTGTTCCGCTGCTGTTTGCGGCAAATGTGACCTCGTTGTCCGTGCCCGACGCGCCCGTGAGTCGCAACGTCGCGCCCGGTATCGCATCCGAGATGCTATTGCTCGTGCGCTGGATGGTCAATCCATCGATAGTCACCTTTGCATTCTGAGCATACTGCGTGATGGCAAGTCCAAGCCCCGGATCCTTCACGATGGTCAATGCAGAGTTGGTCGAAGTTGCGTAGCCTGTGTCCTTTCTCGACACATTCAGGTAGTACCCGCTGGTCGTCGAGATGACTGACGCGTTCAGGCCAGAAATGTTGTCGTTGATAGACTGGGCGACGTCGGCTAACGTCTTTCCCTTTGTGTCGATGGTCACGGTTTGCTTGCCGTCGATACTGAACACGAGGTCGCCGTCCTTCACAAGGGATGCATCCTGCGCCGACGTGAAGGGGTCCGATCGCATCTTCGCGGCCTTGGCAACATCCTGGACGTTGACGGTATAGGTCTCCTCGGATTGGGCAGATCCAGTCACCGTGAAGTCACTGAAGGTGCTGGTTGGCTGGATCGCGACGACGCCGGTCTGGGCCAGGTTGTCAGCCGCCGTTTGAAGCCCTTGCAGCTGATTGACCAAGGTTCCAAGCGTCGAGATTTGAACGTTGTTGTCGGCCTGTCTTTGCTTAATTGCGTTCAGAGGTCCTGAGTCGGCCGCAATCAGGCTATCGACGATGGAGTTCGTATCGAGCCCCGACGCGAGACCGCTCGCCTGAAACAAAGGGGCGGTGGACGACGTGCTCTTGGATGTCGATGTCGCGGTCGACGACGTAGTCGATGACGTCGATGATATCGTGCTGGACATGGCGAACTGCCTCCGGTCTAGTTATCGGCGCCGCGGCCGCACCCATTAAGGGCGCCAAGCAATTCTCCGATACACGCGCGACTTCCTTGCCGCGCCTAGCTGCTGCATAGCGACTAGCGCGCGTTCGTGCAATCCACGCTCAAGATTCGCGCAGCGCTTAAGCAACGCCTTGGCCTCAGCAGCCTCGCTTTCCGATATCTCCGTCGGTAGGGTCGGTATCAAGGCATTCATCTCGGCGACCACACCAGCCGCCCCGACCGTATTGCCTTGTTCAAGCAGACCAGCGATCTTCCGAAGGCAGCCACACAGCCCGCACGACGTGCTTGCAGGCGCTGCTTCCATGCCTACCTCGCTGCCGGCCCCGAGGTTGCCGTCGACACGCTCGACGCGGCCTGCACGAAGGCTTCCGCGATGGGTGAGAACACCTGCTCCGCTTCCATGACATGCTGAGCCGAGAAACTACTGCCCGCCATTCCCAACCGGCACGCTACAAATGTGTATAGCTCGCTGAGCCGCGCACACAGCTCGGGCGCGACCTCGGCCTTGAGCGTTCCCTGCAATCCAAGAACGATCGCCGCCGCCTTCTCCGCCATCACGCTTCCGGTCTGCAGGTCACCGCGACCGAATGCGCCTGCCGCCGCACGCATGTTTCGTAGCGCCCCCTGGAACAACGCCACCATAATCTGCGGGGCCGATGATGTTGCAACGCTTGCTTTCGTGTATGCAGAGACTGGACTCATGACGACAAATTCTCCCGTTCCCTAACTTGCTGGCTTTCTTTCTCTAGGGAGCGCCGCTTCGGGGCTCTTCACCCCGAAGCGGCCTCTTACTAAGTTGGATTCTCCAGGCGCCCGTCCCCTAGACTTCGGCTACTAGCCGAGCAGCTTGAGGGCCAACTGCGGCAGTTGGTTTGCCTGGGCCAACACTGACACGCCCGCCTGTTCCAGCACCTGGTTCTTCGCCATGTTCGACGACTCGGTCGCCACGTCCACGTCACGGATACGGCTGTTCGATGCCGACAGATTCTCCGACGTGGTACCCAGGTTCGCAATGGTGTGCTGCAGACGGTTCTGCGCGGCACCGAGCGTTGCACGGGAGCTCGAGATGGAGCCCAGAGCACCGTCGAGTGCCGTGATCAGTGAGGACGCATTCTCCCTGGTTCCGTCGGTGGAGAAGGTCTTCAGGGTTGCAGCCAGCGTATCCATGGCCGCGGCGCCGGTTCCACCCGACAGCGCCGTGTTCACGAACGCCACCGTCGTCTCGTCGCCTTCATTCGCCCCGGTCTGAAGGGTTGCTTCGCCGCTTGCAACCGCGGTGTCGACCGTCAGGTTTCCTGCAGTGAAGTCCGCGGACGCGACGGCTGCGGTCACACCGGCCGTGCTGTTGTTGGCCACCGTGAGCTTCACACCAAGGTTGGTGAAGTCCAGGATCTCGGATCCGCCGGCGCTCACATCCGACAGCGAAATGGTCTGCGCAACCGCGCTGGTGTGTCCCGCCACGTCGGTCATCGAGATCGACTTTCCGGCATCATCAGACAGCATGGTGAGCGTAACGTTTCCCTTTGTGTCGGCCGACAACTCGAACGTCTTGCCCGCCTGGGCCCCGCCCACATTGACGCTAGTCACCACCAACCCGGAGGTCAACGTGGTCGCGTTGGTGTCGGTCGCGGAGCCGTAAAGCTCGACGCCGTTGCTACCCAAGTACGACGTCACTTGCCCCGCCGTGTCCGTCAGTTGCGACTTGGTAAGCGAGCCGCTCAGCAGCGACTGGCCGTTGAACTTCGTTCGCTGCGAAATGCTGTTGATTTCCTGACCAAGTTGCCCAAGCTCGAGGTTGATATTGTCGCGCTCGGTCTGGCTGTTGGTATCTGACGATGCCTGAACCGCCAGGTCGCGCATACGTTGCATCATCGACTGGACCTCGTCCAACGCGCCTTCCGCCGTCTGAATCATAGAGACGCCGTCCTGCGCATTTCGCGATGCCTGATTGAGGCCGCCAATCTGGGCCTGCAGTTTCTCGCTCACCGCCAAGCCTGCGGCATCGTCGGCGGCCCGGTTGATCCGATAGCCTGACGAGAGCCGCTCCATGGCAGTTCCGAGAGCATTGCTCGTGTCGTTTAGGTGTCTCTGCGCGCTGATTGCACTTACGTTTGTTTGAACTGAAAGCATGACCCAACTCCTCTTTTTTTCTGTTTCGGGGCGCCTAGCCCGTGTTCAACTAGACATACGGCACGAAAACTCCAAACCGATAAGCCCCGAGAAGTGCTTTCCTTTCCCCTTCCAGACGGAACCAACACACTGGATACACGAAATCCCCCGAGGGAGCAGCGTCCTACCTGGGGTTCGTCGGACAGCGACTGTCTAGTCGCTAGCCCAGCTTATCCGCTAGCGACATAGTCAGCGTCTTCGCCGTCGCCGTCAACGTGGCGTTCAGCGAATACTGCGCCGATGCCAATCGCGTCGATGCGTCCACGATATCCGCGTCGAGCAGCTTGCCAATTTTGACTGTCTCGTCTCCGGTAGCGGCCTGCGCGGCTGTCACAGCAGACTGAAACGAATCCTGAGCCATGCCCACCTGGGTCCGCCCGGCGGCAAGCTGTTCGATGCACGTGTTCAACTTGTCTATCCCTTGGCGTATTCCGGCACCGTCGTTCGCTGTCAGGGATGTCGACAGATCCTGCATGGTCTTCATCAGATCGACGCCTCCGCTGGATCCCTTCACAACCTGGTCTGCGTCGATCGACGCTGCCTGATAGAGGCCTGGGGCAATTTCGACCTTTCTGATCTCGTCATCCCCGTTGTACGTGCCGTCCGCCGCAAAAGGAGCAGCATTGTCCTTTGACCCGCCAAAGATGTACCGACTGCCGTAGGTGGTGTTGAGCAACGACACAGCCTGCTGATAAAGGCCATTAACCTCGACCGCCGCCGTCGCGCGGTCGGTGGACGTGTACGTGTCGTTTCCGAATTGGGTGGCGATCTGCTGTGCTCGATTGGCTACCGTCGTGATGCCGTCCAGTGCCGTGTCCGCCGCATTCAGCTCGTCGGCAGCCCTCTGTGCGGTGTTCCCTATCGCGGTGTAGCGTGCCTTGTCTACCGTGTGTCCGACAGACAATGATGCCGCGACCGGGTCGTCGCCGGGGTGAATCACCCTACTCCCGCTTGCCACTTCCTCCTGTGCCTCGGCGAGGTTCTCGCGCGCCTTCCCGGTTTGGGTCACGCTACTCTCAAAGATCATCTTTTCCGTCACGCGCATGACATCACCTAAATAATCTTCATGAGGTCGTCCAACATAGTATTGGTCGTGACGATTACCTTGGACAGGGCGTTGTAGGCGTTCTGGGCCTGGGTCAGCTTGAGGAGCTCGTCGTCCACCGATACCCCCGAGGCCGATTCGCGTGCCGACGTCAGATCGTCGAGGAGATTCTTGTCGAAAGAGGCATTGTCGTTGACAGTCTTGACCGCGATGCCGAAGTCCGACGTGATCTTTGCAAAGCTCTCCTGCGGGTCAAGCCCGTTGGACAGCTTCTTATCCTCGGTCGCAATGATCGCCTGCAGATTGCCTGCATCTCCCGAGCCCGCCGTCATAGATCCGGAGGCAGCCACCAGTGACGGATCCGCGTAGATGGCCGGGTCAACGTCGATATTCTGTGCCGCTGCAGTTGGCCCGGTAAGCTGGACGAACAGGTCGTGGCCATCGGTGCCGTCAATCGCATAGCCCTGCTCGTGCTGCTGGTTGATGTTTTGCGATAACTCGAACGCAAAATTGTTCAGGTCCGACTCCGCAGCCCCCAGCGTGTCATCACGGGCGCTAAGGAGGCCGCCGACTTGACCACCCAGCTCATTCTGGTTCAAGGCAACGGGGTTCGCACCGTCTTGGGGCTCAAATACTACGTCCAAGTGATTGCTGTTGCTCGGATCGGCCTGATAGCCCAGCTTGGAAGCCACGATCCCGCTGACCAGACAGGTTCCGCCTGGCAAGACCACGTTGACGCCGCCATGGTCGTCAGGAATTGGTCTCGCCCCCAGCATTTGCGCCAGTTGGTCTAGATCGTTCTGTCTGACATCGAGCAAGTCGTTTGGGGTTCTCCCCGAGTTTTCGGCCAGCGCAATGCGCTGGTTGAGATCGGCTACCGATGCGAGGATCCCATTCGCCTTGTCAACGACGGCGACAACGTTCTGGTCGATTGCGGTGCGAGAGGTCGAGATTGAGTTGACGGTCGTATTGAATGCCGTGGCCAGGGTCTTGGCACTGTCGACGACGGATCGCCGAAGTCCCAGGTCGCTCGGGTTCTGGTTCAGGTCGCGTAAGGCTGAATAGAAGCTACCGAGGGCTGCAGTGACGCTGCCATCCACCTGCGGATCGAGCGCCGTGATGGTGGAGAGCGCGTCGGACTCGGCCGAGGTCGACGAGCTGTTGCTGTACGCCGTGCTGAGTTGGGCCTCCACGAATGGATCGCGGCTTTGCACAACTCCCTCTAGCGTGACCCCGCGACCGACAAAGGCATTGCTTCCGGCGACCTCGGCCGGCTGGGTCTCGGTGGGGACAGCGTCCTGACGGGCATAGCCGGGCGTGTCGGCGTTGGCGATGTTGTGGCTCGCCGTGGCCACTTGGGTGCGGTAGACGCTCAGCCCCGCGCCCGCGTTCATAATGACGCCGATAAGGTCCATGGCCTACGCCACCTGCCGAGAAAGAGAGCTCGACCCTTCGTTCCTTATTCCGCCGCTGCGGTCGTACACCGAGGCGCGCGGTGACAGCGCCAAGAGGTAGCCGCGCACGCAGGCCAGCGCACGTCGGGCCACGATCTGGTTCATCCCATCAATTTCCTGGAGCGCCTGGGCCGACGCGCGCAGCTCGGACAAAGCCCCGCCGAGCTTTCTCGCCAGCGCGATGCCCGACGTGTGCAGGACGTCCGTCGTCACCCGCTCGACGCCAAGCTCGACAGCGGATTCGGCGAGTGCGCCGCCCAGCCCCTCTTGGTATTGAGCGAGCTTCACATTGAATTCGCCCCGGCGGCGAGCCCGCTCGAACAATCCCTGCACGTCGAGCTGGCGGATCAGGATCCGCTGCTGCCGAGCCTCTTCAAGCTCCGCTTGCAGCGCATCGCGCATCCGGGTCGCCACGTCCAGGGCATGTTCGAGTGGGTTCATCCGCTATCCTCCGAAAATGGCGCGCAAGCGCGCATCGACTTCTGCGGCTTGCACGATTCGTTCCGCCAATTGTCCAGCGTCGGGCTGGTAACTGCCCTGGCGGATGGCGGTCTCGAGCTCTTGCAGACGGGCAGCACGGTCAACGCCCATGTTGGACTGGACCGCCTGCACCACGGCTTCGACCTGCTTTGAGCCGTCCAGGCTGACCCGATCGGTCTGTAGGCGAACCACAGTTCGATCTGGCGCTTGCTTCGGCGGTGCCGAGTCCGCCCCTTTGACTGATTGTTTGTCTTGGACCCTCATGGCTTCTCTCCAATGCCGTTATTAGGGTTTCCTACCAATCAGTACGTCGGCACGTTCGCCCCACCTATTAAGGGCAGGATCGGGATTCGTCGGTTTTCCGTCCTTTCGCACTTCAAAATGCAGATGCGAACCGGTCGCTCTACCGGTATGTCCAACAAAAGCAATGGGTTGGCCTTTTTCGACGCGGTCGCCCTCTTTGACGGCCAAAGCCCGAGCATGGCCATAGAGCGTGCTTGTGCCCCCGCCGTTGTCGATTTCCACCGCGTTGCCGTAGCCGCCGCGCTTCCCGGCGCGACGCACCACACCCGGCGCGGCAGCCAGGATGGGGCTGCCCTCTTGCGCTGCGATGTCTACCCCGGTGTGGAAGCGCGACGAACCGTCGATCGGATCCTCCCTTTGTCCGTACCCGCTTGACACCTCCGGCGTCACGTCCGTGGCGCTGGCCCCGTCGGGGTTCGGATTGCTGGCGCCCAACAGGAAGTGGTGGGCCAAGTCGCTCTCGGCCGCCCGAGTGTCGGCGCCCGCACCGGCTTTGTCG
>CAZBIU010000112.1:0-18178 GCA_964491625.1 uncultured Myxococcales bacterium | reverse complement strand
GATGACATGGCCGCACTCTTTTACCAGGTCATCAACATGGATCCGCATCCGCTATCGAAGCTAGCACCGGGCTTGCCTGCCGAGGTGGAACCCGTGCTTCGTCGCGCGCTTGCCAAGCAGGCTGTGGATCGGTATCCATCGATCAAGGACTTCGCCCGCGCATTCGAGGCTGCGGCAACAGGGTTCACTCGGGAGCTGACCCCACCTCCTGTAATGATCCCCAGGACAGCCCCGGCGAAGGGGACAGTGGCGTACTCGGCTCGCCTTGCTCCAGGAAAGCCGGGTCCATCAGCGATGCCGGGAACCATCGCCAGAGCACCAACCCTTCCAGCCCAATCCCCAGCCCGCAGTGACGACCCCGATGATGACCTAGTGGAAGACGAGGCGCGGCGCAGGCGCAAGCGGACATACATCATTGCCGGTGCAGCGCTGGCTATGGTGGTGCTCGTAGTGTTGATCTTCTGGCCGCGCAAGCCACCGATCCCAGCAGCAGCGGGACCGATGACACCAATGACGACCTCAAAGGCGCCACAAGTGGTGACCTTGCCCGCGCCTTCGCCTCCAGCCCCAGCACCGATCTCGGAACCCCAGTCGTCGCACACGGGGAAGTCGAAGTCATCCAAGGGTGGGACCGCCGCCAGCGAGAAACCCTTCGGCGTTGGCAGGAAGCCATCGCCATTCGCAGATCCGTTTGAATCCGATCCACCACGCGGCAAACCCGCCGAGCACAAGCCGACGAAGGCGAGACCGCAACGAGGACAACTTGTCGAGGAGCTTTGATTATGCAGGCAACGCTGGTTCTTCTTTCGCTCTTGGCTCAAGCGAGCCCGGCTACCCCGGCCCCGGATGCGAAGGCACGTGCGCAGGTGATGTTGAAGGAGGGCACGCAGCTCTACCAGCAAGGGGCGTTCGCCGATGCCCTCGAAAAGTTCGAGCAAGCGTACTCGGTGTTCCCCAGCCCTAAGCTGTTCTTCAACATCGGCCAAGCGAACCGCGAACTTGGTCGGCCAGTTGATGCTGTCGACGCTTTCGAGAAATTCCTGTCGCAGGCAGTGGATGCATCACCCGAGTTGCTCGTCGAAGCGAAGCGGTCAGTCGGGGAGCTTGCGCCGAAGATCGGCAAGTTGCTGATCGACTGCGGTGTCGTCGACGCGGAAATCTCCGTCGATGGAAAGGTGGCAGGAAAGGCCCCGCTCGCAGATGTCGTCCGCGTCAGTCCGGGTCGGCACCAAGTCACCGCGACCCACGCGACAATGATCCCGGTGGTCCAGACGGTCGAAGTTGCACCGGGTACCGTCCAAACCGTTGCAATCCGACCGCACGGCCTCACCGATACGACTGAGGTCAGACAGGCCCAAAGCTCGATGCTGGCATCGCCGGTCGATCTGCAAGCCGCGAGGCCAGGTAGCCCGGCACCAAGCGATGGTTGGTGGCTTGGTCGAAAATGGACGTGGGTCGCGGCGGGGTCGACGGTGGTGTTCGTCGGGGCTGCTGCTATCACGGGATCGATGATGCAGTCGAAGTACGACGACCTTCGCACCTCATGTGGCAAGGCTGCCGGGGCCAATTGGACAGGATGCAGCTCCGATCAGGTCAGCTCCTTGGACACCCGCAAGAATGCCGCCAACATCTTCTGGGGCTTGAGCGCAGCCGCTGCCGTCACCACGGGGGTGCTCTTCTTCGTCGAAGGCCATGACGTCACCGTCGCCCCCATGGCAGGTAGCACGACTGGGCTGCTCGCGAATGTGAGGTACTGACCATGAGAACTATGACGAGGATCTGCGCCCTGCTGGTGGGTACCACCGTCGCGTGTTCATACGATGCCAGTCAACTTGCGGGTCCGCCGTTAGCCAACACGGACAGCTCTACTGCGGAGATCGCCGGTCCTGGCATTTCCTCGACGGACACATCGGGCGGTATCGCCGACGAAAGGTCGGGGGATGTCGGCCCCGTCACCCTCGATGCCGCCGTCGCCCCCGACGTGCCGACTGTGGCCGGTGGTGCCAGCGGTTCCGGAGGCTTCGGCGGGCATGCTGGCGCGGGACCTGTAGACGCGATAGCCACGGGAGGGGTGGTTGGGTCTGGTGGCATCGTTGGTGCGGGTGGCTCCACCGTGTTTTCGGCCACTGGCGGAACGGGTGGTTATATCGGAACAGGCGGACGCAGCACCGCCGATGCAGGCATCTTCACATTGACGTGTGGCCAAGGTGTCGAGCCATGTTCGCCGCCACTCGATGTCTGGGCCAACAACGGTACGGGGTATTCTGGGACGTTCGGGTCGACGAAGACGATCTGCTATCGCACCGCCGATGACATCGCGGGGTGGGGTTGCAACACCATCACCGGATGGTCGGTGAAAGTGAACGGCCAGGCGGTGACATGCGCAGGCAGCCTGCCACCGAAGTTCGGGAGCTACTATTACTTCGAGGCAACACCGTCGACGGGCGCCGTGTCCTACGCCGGGCTCGATTGGTGGGGGACGAGTCATCCCGGACCATACCCAAGGTGCTCAAGCGGCGTGGCCACTGGTACGGGGGGCACGACCGGGCTGGGCGGGTCGTTTGTGATGGCTTCAGGTGGTGTTTCCGGAACGGGCGGTGTTGCTGGCGCGGGAGGAACCGGCGGTTCCGCGTACCAATGCACGGGAACGGCTCTGTCTTGCTCAAGCTGTAGCCCCTACAGCTGCGTTTGTCCCGGCTGCATCTTGGGTTCTTGTAGCGGTACCGCCTACTCGTGTTCGCTCTGCGAGACGTACACGGGCTCATGCAGCCTCTGCCCAGGTTGCACCAGCACAAGCGGCTGCACAGGCACCGCCACGCCTTGCGGAAACTACGCTGATTCGGTCGACTGCTTGAATCAGATCGGCTGCACATGGTCAGCATCGTCATCCAAGTGCCAGGGGACGGCCACACCATGCACGACCGTGGGCACCATCAACTGCTCATCGCAGAGTGGTTGTCACCTGTCGACGTGCGCGGGAACACCAACCATGTGTGCTAACATCACCAGCTCCACCACGTGCGCGATGAATCCAGGTTGTTCGTGGTCAGGAGGGGCGACCACTTGCACAGGCACGCCCACGGCGTGCAACCAGCTAACGACCGGCACCTGCGGGAGCAACCCCAGCTGCCGTCTCACCCAGTGATCCGGGGCGGTGACGTGTCGGCACAACGGACGGATACGAAGACGGAGGAAACTATGCAGAAGAAGACATCGACCATCGTGTTCATGACCATCTCTCTCTTGCCCGCGGCTGCTCTTGCGCAAGCAGCGCAGCCAGCTGCCCCAGTTCGCGACTCGTCCCAATCGTCGATGCAGTTTCGATCCGATGAAGCAGCGGTCGTCGCAGGATTGCCAGCGCTTGAGCGCGTAGCCACTGGCGAGTTCAAAGGGGCGCTGGCGTTCAATCACGAGGAGGTCAAGGATCCTTGGTACATCTACATTGGGAAGGACAAAGTCAAGCTCTTGTGGAATACCAACGGTGTCGACGACCAAAAGGTGTTCACGTTCGACCAGGCCATCGCGGTCGCGAGCAAGAACATCTGCGGAGCGGAGCTGAAGCTCAACTACAAACACAAGAAGGGTCGTGTCGGAGCCTGCCGCTACGTCTGGACCGTGGAAGGCGAAAGATGGACCACCACCACGGTCGTGCTCTCACCAGGAGACCAACAGCAGCCTTCGCCTGCGACCGGAAAGACTGCTGCCAGTCTACGGTAGTCCCCGGTGGCCGCAGAACCGGGTCTACAGCTCTTCGGGCGGACTAGGCCGTCCGTAGGGCAGGTATCGGCCTGCACAGCGTTCGATCTCAGCTGCGAGGGCGGCAACCTGTTCGCGCGTTGGCTTCCATTCGTGTTGAACTTCCATTCGACGCCGAAGCAGTGCGATCTGCGATCCTGGGCCTGGCCACATCTGGCCAGCCAAGGCCCTGGAGTCTTGCTGGTGAGCCGCCTCCCAACGGCCATCCTTGTCGAGGCGGAATCGCATGTAGTCCAGACTGAACACTGATGCCGCTCGCCCGTCGCGAAGGGCCACGTTCACGATCCCCAGCTTCACGTCGCCCTCGGACCTGACCGAGTCGATCACAAACGAGCCGCCGTCGAAGAAGAAGCTGCGGAAGGCCTTCTTGGTGATTCGCGTGAACGTCAACGGGCCAGTGAGAGCGAAGTACCAGGCTGTCGATGAATCGGCCATGAAGGTTCTCGCCAGCCTATCACGTCGCCCTTGACGACCGACACGACGAGGGGGGACACCAGCGAATCGCGGTAGCGAATTGATCGCTCTCGGCTGACCGAGCGGAAGGACGATCTGTCGTACCAACCGCCAGCCGGCTGCATTCCGATTCTGTTCGGTTCCGGATCGCGTTTTCGGGGCCATGGACTCCTGTGTTTCCGGTTACTTGGAACCCGACATCCTTCGACGTTTTTGGAATGGACGGCTGTTAGCTCTGTTTTCCCCGATAGCAGGTGATGCAGAGCCTTTTCCACTGGTTGGCTGGCGACAGCCAACGGAAATTTCCGCAGCGTTCGCAGGCCCTTCGTACCTTGCTGAGTTCCCATTGAAGCGCTCGTTCGTTGAACGTGTACTTGTTGTCCTCGTCTGACGGATCAGGCGAGGCCGCCTTCACGATGGCAGGAAGGCATTCGGCACAAAGCTGTTGGCCCTGGCATTCGCGGAGCACGACGGCGACGAATCTTCCCAGCTGTTGCTCAACCCTTTTCTCGCAGCGATCACAAGGACGGGCAGTCTTCGCTACGCGGTCACGTTCGTGATTTGCGGCACAGCGTTCCTCGTTCACCGAGGTGTAATGGGCAACCTGGAGGGTGCGGTGACAGCCTCGGCAGTTGAGGGCCATGGGTGGGCCACTTGGATAGGTTACGTCATAGCTGCGCAAGCCCTTGCGGTCGACCGACAACTCAGCCGTCCCGACGATGTCTACAACATTCTCGAACATGCAGTGGGGGCACACCTCGATACGCGTGGAAGTTCGACATTCCGAACAGTCGCACGGGCTGCCCCAATCGTGGTTTGCCATAGGCCCTCGGGTCATTGTACCGCACGGGCACGCCTGACGGACACCTCAAGAGAACATGCGGCGCAACAGTCGACCGTTGCGGCAGCCCTCGCGTCGCCCGTTGGGTATGTCGGTCACCGATGTCGACGACGTTATTTTTGAGTCATGGACAACACACGTGATCAAAAAGGTCGGACGACAACTGAATCGGTCAGCACCATGCCGGGCGAGCGAGTCGTAACCGTCAGGCCCAACCCGAGTTCGGGCGTGCTGCAAGGCTACGACAACCTCGGGAACTACGTAGGCAAGTACGATCCTAAGAAGAACGTTACTTACGACAAAGTAGGTAGGCCTGTCTCCAGGGGCAACGGGCTCGTCGGAGTTGCCACCAATGGCCTCTGCCACAAGGGCATGGGAGCCGTCTGTCATCCGGTTGCGGTGGTGGAATCATCGTACCGCACGCGAAACGTCCTCCGTCCGATCCCGGTGAATCCTTCGGCGTCGCCTCGAACTCCATACCGTCCAGTTCCGGGGGTTCCGTCCTCGTACTACCCACGCGGGCCAAGGTGGCGGTGATGATTTCCATCGCCATGCCGCGACGGCTGCCGCCTCACGTAGACCGCGTGTTCCTGGATCGCGATTCGGAATCCTGGCGTCGCTTGCCAGAATCCATGCAGCGGGAGTTGGAAGAGGAACGGGACGAGATCGCCGCGATCCGCGCTTCCATTGCCAAGCAGGCTGTGGTCGATGTGATGCCGCCAGTGGAAATCACTGCGGATGCGTGGGTCGACCGGGACTACGAAGAGTATCTGCACGTCGCTTCCGGAGTGGTCGAGGTCGGGAGGGCGATGCAGTTCGGGGTGAAACTCTCGGGCGCGTCCGCGCTTCTCGCAGACGGTTTGGAGCTGCGCGAAATTCTGCTACACGGGTTCAACCACTGCTTCTGGCTCACCCGACACGCTCTTCAGGATGGTGCGCCCCCGGAAGAATGCAGATCCCTTTGGCTCGATTGCCGGATGTTCGACAACGAGAATTTCGACGAGAGGCTCAGCGAGAGGCCCGAGGATTGGTTCGGCGACCACGACATCCAGCTCTTCAAGTGGCGAGCCCGAGACCTCTTCCTCGGTGGGAGCAACGCGGTCATGAACGAGTGGCTGATCCCCGGTCTACCCTGCACGCTGGCGCCCTCGACGTATCCACCTCACGGGGTCATCACCATCGATCCCGAGGTCGTCGACCATTGCGAGGAGCTAAACGCTCGCGACCTTCGCCAGTCCCGACTCCGTCGTTTGCACCAGTGGTGATGGGCATCATCGCTTGCGGGTTGACGTCGCCATGCGCCAGATCAATAATCCATTTGGTACCAATCATGAGCATGATGCGCAGCGACCGGGTAACGCCGTTGTCGGAGTGGCTCGACCGAAACGAAGGCAAGATCTCACGCACCGAGCTAGCAGACAGGCTCAACCTTTTGCGGGGGCAGGTGGATCGGTATGCACGGGGCGACCGCAAGCCCAGCCTTGACCTCGCCTTCGACCTCGAAGAGGTGACCAGGGCAGTCACCGGGGGAGACGACGTGCTCGAAGCCCGACGGTGGTGGAAGTGGATCCCGCCCTATCGTCAGCCGGAGGCATCATCGCCTGCCCCTGGAAAACATGGGTCGGAAGACGTTGACCCGTCGCACTAGCTACAGATTAGACAATAGTTTCAGTTACTTGACTATAAATCCATACGGATCTATACTATGTGTCATAAGGAGGTCGTCCTATGACACACAAAGTCCAAGCAACCGTCTCCCGTCTACTGCCCGTCTCCCGCATCACCCCGAAATCCCGATACCTAGTCGCCCTCTCGTCTCTCGACGCAGATCTGACAAAACTCGTCAGCCTACAGCGCCAAGCGGACAAGCTCGGCACTCTTGCTAGCCAGCTTCGCGCCTCCATCCGGCAGGGCATGTCATCCGCCAAGCTGGCCTCGTACCAAAGCCCCAGCGGCATCCGCGCGAACCTCTTCACCTCGTGCCGGTTCAACATCGACCGCGCCAAGCTCAAGAGAATCCTTCGGCCCCAGCAGTTCGCGGCGGTGCTGAAGCCGGTCACCTCCACCATCTTGAGGGTGAGGTAGCCATGCGCCCCCTATCCCTGGAAGACGCGAAGAAGGCGCGCGAGGAGAAGATTGCCAGGGCCACGAATTTGCTGGCCTCCGCTGTTGGCCAACTCCAAAGCGGTGACGACTGGAAAGAGATGTTGGCCAAGCTCGCGCGTGGTGGTCGATTTAGCATCCGACGCCTGAGCTTTCGGAACCAGCTCCTGGTGGAGATCCAGTCACCAGGAACCAACCAAGTCGCCTCGTACCTCGCGTGGCAGCGGGCTGGTCGGCAGGTCAGGAAGGGCGAAAGGGGCCTTTTGATCCTGGCGCCGCTGATTGTGAACAAGGCCAAGAAGGTCATCGATCCCGATCTCGCCGAGGAACACGGGCGCACGATCTTGGTTGGCTTCAAACCCGTGGCGACCTTCGCGGGTAGCCAGACGGATCCGCTCCCCGGCGATGCCGGTCGACCACTCCCGGAACCCACGCGGGTCACAGAAGACCTCACTGCCGACGAAGCCTTCGAGCACAGCGTGGAAGTCCTGCGAGACGTAGCCATCGCCCTCGGCCCCGACATCGTCAGTGGTGTCGAGCTTCGCCCCCGTGGCCGTAAAGACTCTGGCGTCACCAGGGGATGGTTTGACCGCCGGACGCGGGAGATCGTCGTCATAACCGGCGAAACAAAGCGTGCACAACAGTTCAAGACCTTGGTCCACGAGATCGCCCACGCGATCCTTCACGGAAACGAAGACCACCACGCACGTGGAGAAATGGAAGTCGAAGCGGAGTCGACCGCATTTGTTGTCTGCAACGTCTTAGGCCTCGAAACCAGCCAATACAGTTTCCCGTATGTGGCAAGCTGGAGTGGCGACCAAAACGCAGAAACCATGGTCCTTCGGTCTGGGCAGCGGATCGTCCGAGCTACCAACACCATTCTCGACGCCCTCCTTGGCTCTGGCGACCGGCTGGAAGACAGCTTCAAGGGGGCAGCGTGATGGTCTCCCAAACCACCAAGGTTTGCTCCCTCGCCTTTGAGCTTCAGCAGCTCGAACATGCGGCGGAGGCCGCCACGATCTTGACCAATCTCGTCCGTGACAATCGGGCTGCCAACGACGATGAAGCGGTGAAGCTGCCGATCCTGTCGGGCGCGGTCGTGTCTCTCATGGGATCGCGACTGCGCGATCTCCGTCGTGTGGTTCGCGGTCAGCGCGATCCATCGGAATTCTGGTCACCCGCCTGCGACACCGCACCCACTGTGAACGCAGCCGACGACGACGATGTCCGATTTCCCGCTTGGTCTGAAGACGAACGGGAAGAGCACGCGAGCGCAGAGATTGCGCAGTTGCAAACCCGGTCACGGAGGCGGGTACCATGACCTCCTCTATCGCAACCAAGCTCGTGGCGTTGTACGCGCGCGTTTCCACCACCGACCAACATCCGGGAATGCAGGTCGATGAACTGCGACGTGTTTGTGCTCAGCGCGGCTGGCAGATCGTCGGCGAGTACGTTGATGCCGGGCACTCCGGAAGCAAGGACCGACGCCCCGAACTCGACCGGCTCATGGGAGACGTCAACCGGGGCAAGATTGGTATCGTCCTGGTCTGGCGTTTCGACCGATTCGCAAGATCCGTGCGCCACCTGGTAACCGCACTCGAAGACTTCCGCGCCAGGTCCGTCGACTTCATTTCCGTCATGGACGGGATTGATACGTCGTCGCCCGCCGGGCGGTTTACTTTTCATGTCATCGCCGCAGTCGCTGAACTGGAAAGGGAGCTCATTCGCGAGAGGACACGCGCGGGGATCGCGGCGGCGAGAAGACGAGGTGCCCAAGTCGGTCGCCCTCGCGTGAAGATCGATATCGTCCGTGCGAAAGCGCTGATGACCTCCGGCCAGTCCTTCCGACAAGCCGCTCGAATCCTCGGAATCGGTACGGCTACCCTGTTCCGAGCCCTGCGCAGCCGCGAAACCGACGTTTCCAAAACGTCTGAGGATGAAGTGGTCCAAGTACCCGAAAACACGGTGGTCGCCGCATGAGATCTACCGTGGTCAGAAGGGTTCATTTTCAAAACGGTGCCGCGACTGTGGTTGTCGTTCTGGTCTCCCCGTCATGAGCGCGGGCACGAAAAACGCAGACCTGCTCGTTCTTGAGTCCGACTGGGGTGAAGACCTTATCGACAGCAGGAGCATGCGCCCGTTTCTCGAAGGGCTGGCCTCAGCCATCGACATCACCATCGTCTACCGCACCTTCCACACCGGGCGCGATCTCCAGCACTGGCTGCGCCAGATGTTCTTGACCAGGGGCAGGCCACGCATCGCCTATATCTCCAGCCATGGTCGAGGCCGATTCCTGCACGCCTCGCTTCAAGACGTAGGTATCGATCTTCGCCGCGTTCTCGCCGCTGCTTCACGCGGAACCAGACAAGCCCATGGTAAGCGCGGGCTGTTGCTCGGTGCCTGCGAGATTGGTCGGGATCTCGATGGGATTCTCGCTGCCGCCAGAGGACGGCTCGACTGGGTCGCTGGCTACGAGGTCGAGGTCCCATGGGTCGAATCCACGTTGATCGATTTGGCATTTCTGTCTTACTTGCTATCGGGTCGGCGGGTGCACGCCGCCAACGGCAAGTGCGTGCTTCGCCGCCAGCTCCGCACCGCGAAGACCGGCTTGTCAGAGAAGGCAGCAGCTTGGGTCGGGCAAGACTTCGGTGTCGCCCACGCTCTTCGATTCCGCGCGAAGGACCGTCGACCGTAGGGGAAGTCCAGGACCACGACCGCGATTGCACCATCCGTCCATGACGTCACCCACTCCCGCTTGAACGCCCGAGGAGAGGCGGAGGCGGTCTTCAACCGTCTTTGCGCGACCCGATCCTAGCGCGCCTGGTTCCGGACATGAACGTCGACTCCACAAGCGGGTGAAAGCCGTGCACGTCGCGAACGAGGCGGCCTTCGCGAACACGGAAGCTGCTCGTGCAAGGGAGGAAGGCATCGGGGAGAGGCCGAACAGCATTGGGGTTGTGGAAAACGGTAACTCCGCGTGCCCATGTTTCGCGAGTGACGCTCTGATCTCCCAGATGGTACTCGAACCTCCCCGCACTATCGCCGTCTGAGCGAGCCTGCCAGCCAGTGACCATTGCGGCACGAAGACCCCTGGGCAGCCCTTTTCTCTCGGCGACGATCCGAAGGAACCTGGAAATCGTGAACTGGTTGCACCAGACGATAGCGCTCAGGTTCTCCACGTCTTCCCCTGCGAAGAAGTTCGATGGGATGACCTTGCCTTCGAAAGAGTGGAATCCCACTGGGGCCTCGCGCACAAGAATCCCGGCTCGTTCGGTCCAGGTTCCGTATCGCTCAACGCCGAACAGATACCGCGCGAGACTTTCGTCAACATAGGTCGTACTACCGGGTTCGTGAAATGGTCCGACGACAAGGACGAACGGCAGCCCTCGGCACTGCGGAAGGTGCCAGTAGCGCTTCTGGATCTTGCTGTGAAGGGGGCTGCCCATACGGATAGGCAGCTCCTCGTTGCACTTCCGCAAGATCTCCTGATACGGGAGATCAGGCAGGCGACGAGCGGCGATGTCCTCTTCGCGCCCCAGCGGCGAGTTCGACGTGGCAGCCTCGATGGCAACGCTCGCCGTGCCTTTCGTCGCGATGAAGTCCGGACTGGGACGAGGTCGGTCGATGTTGCATCCCGCCTCCTCCAAGTAAGCGAAGCATGCGAGTTCGAAAAGCCGGGAGTGAAATCCCGGCCCTTGAAATTCCTCGACGAAGCTGCGGTCTGGGTCCCCCATGCGCTCGAAGATCGCATCCATGTACTGCCGCGCATCAGCATGAATTGCGGACTCAAGGAGTCGCTTGAACGCCACATGAAGTCGTTCCGCGGTCAGCGGGTCGAACAGACTTCGACAACGAGTCATCATGGGATTAGACCACGACCACCGTCCACCAGGCAGCACCAACCTCGACTGGCCAGGGACTTGGCTGCCAACGCGCTGATATTCATCGACGGGACGGTCTCGCTCCGTCGTCACCGCTGGCTTCGGCTCTGACAGGCTCGCCCTTGCTGTGTCTGGAGCTGCCGGCTCTCGCCTCGGGATTCCGGCCATGGGACGATGTCGCCCCCATCGGCGACGTCCCAGGCAGCGTCGAGAGATGATTCGCGGGTTTGACACGGGAATGGATGGGAAGGATGGGCACGATGACGGCACCGGCAAGGACTCCGACACCGAAGATGACCATCCGTCGCAGCCAACGGCCAACCCGGTCCGCTGCTCTGCCAAGAAGGCCCTTTCTCGACCGGAAACGACGCGAGGTTGCAGGAGGCGCATCGCCGATGTTGCAGACGAGGTCGCGTGCACTCTCCTCCGCCTCCTCCCGATACAGTAGCTTGTTCAGATAGGTCGCCGCAGCGGTGGGGGTCGCCTCGGGATGGCTCGCAATCTGGTTGGCCAGCGGCTTGTCCTGCGCGTGACCGATGGCGACGAGAACGAAGCTCCCGCTGCAAACCGCCCCGGCGATAGCTTCGAGCACTTCGGGCTGATCAAAGCGATGAAGGTCGAAGGGCGTTCCTCCACCTCGAACGACAACGATGGCGTCCACATCCACATCTTCGGCGGCAAGTCTGATGCCCCTGGCAATGTCGACAGCGTCGCGAAGGTGAACGTGAATCGTGTCCACCTGCGAGGACGATACCTTTGGCCAAAGGCGCCCCCGAAAGTCAGCCTCGGCCTTTGTGTCCTGGCCGGCCACTATGACTAGCTTGCGGAAGGGCAGACTCGGCTCACATAGCCTCGCCGTCTTCGTCTCCGTCAGTGCCTTTTTGAGGCATGCCTGGCGCGCAAGATGGTTCCGGCCAGGCCCCGTTGATTCATCAAACGTATAACCGTCGAGAAAAACCTCGGATGCTGAGCCATTGCCAAAGACGCCGAGGTGTCCGGTGACCCCGATGACGTATCCGAGCCTGGGCTGCGAAGGCGACAACGGCAGCCGGGCTGTTATCGAGGTCGCACCATCGCCGGAATCGATGAGCGTCAACTCCATGAATTGGGGTCGGGTTCGGACGGCGATAAGCTCTCCCAACACCTTGACACTGCGTTGCGGCAACGCCTCCCGAAAGCTGTTCACGGCAGCGTTGATCAGGTCCGCCACCTGGTTCGTCTTGTACGTGATCGGCTCGGTACCCATCCCTAAATTCTCCTCGCTCGCTGGTTCGGCCCTTTGCTCGCTCCTCGGCAGCGCTGGGCCGTCGAGCACCACCTTGCCTCTCTAGCTTGACTCCGGGCCGCCTTGCTAGCGAAGATTCCGTCCATGGTCGGTCGAGAAGGAGCTTTCTGACATGCCGGGACCTCCAGCGGCAACGTGGGGCGATCTGGTCGTCGGTGTCGACGTGCATGTCGTCATGGTTCCGTCGCCGGGTGGGCCGGTTCCGGTTCCTCTGCCGCATCCGTACCTGGGGCTCGTGGGAGATCCGGCAGCCACAGCCATCGGCGCTTTCACGTCCACGCTCATCTCCCTGTGCACAGGAGCGCCTCCGTCGCCTCCCCGAGGGCTGACGCTCATCAATGGCCTGCCAGCGGCCACGACCAACGACACGGCCAGAAACACCTCTCTGCTGCCACACCTGGCGATGCCACCGGGAACTCTCTTCCAGAAGCACCCCGAAGGCGTGGCCAGCTTACCGCTTGGGTCGCAGACGGTTGCCTATGGCGGTGGCAGTGTCATCCGGCTGGGTGAGGTCGCGCGTACCTGTGCAGATCCGGTGGCGCTCCCGACGTCTGCCGTGGTGACAATCCCGAAGGGAATGCCGGTGATGGTCGGCGGACCACCTTCGCTCAACCTCGAACAGGCCATCGGTGGCTTCGTCTTCGGAAAGCTGGTCCGAACCGCGTTCGGCGCCGCGAGCAAGGTGTTCAAGCTAGTCGCGCGTTTGGGCGCGATGCGGCTGCGCAACTTCTTGCCCAAGGCTAGGTGCTTCTTCACCGGACATCCGGTCGACATCGCCACGGGGCGCGTGATGACCGATGCGGTGGATTTCGAGATGCCGGGGCCGATCCCGGTGGTCTTCGAGCGCAACTACTCGTCGGGCTGGTCCAGGCGGGAGAGTCCGCTTGGATACGGCTGGAGCCATTCGCTGGACCGTGCCCTTTGGATCGAGCGCTCGGGCGTCGTCTGCCGACTGGGAGATGGTCGAGAGGTCGTCTTCGACACGTCGGCGTTCAAGATGGGCTACGTGCCGCTCAAGGAGCCCGTCTTCGATCCCATTACCGGCTACACCCTTACCCGACTGGCGCGCGAGAAGTGGCGGCTCGTCGACGAGAACGGAATAACCGATGAGTTCGAGCGGATTCCGGGTGAGACCGATCCGTTGAACATCGGGCAAGGGCTGGCCCGGATAACTCGCACGCGCGGACGTAGCGAACAGAACAGGATCCACTACCAGTACGAAGTCGTGGACGAAGTAGCGAGGCTCGCCTCACTGGTAGATAGCGGCGGCCGGATGGTCCGGTTCGGATACGACCAAGCAGGACGCCTTGCCAAGATCCTTCTCCCCCATCCGGACGTCGGTGATGAATGGGTCGAGCGTTCCTCATACGAGTATTCCGAGACTGGCGATCTCATCGCCGCGACCGATGCCGAGGGGGCAACGACCCGTTACGCCTATGACCGTCGCTCACACCTGATGGTCCGGGAGACGAATCGCAATGGGCTCTCCTTCTACTGGATGTACGACGGTCGTTCGAGCAGCGCGCGTTGCGTGCGAACGTGGGGCGACGGCGCGATCTTCAACCAGAAGCTTCTCTACAACCCTAATGCCCGCGTGACCATCGTCGTCGACTCCGACGGGAACAAGACCAAGTACAGTGCGAACGAGGTCGGGCTCATCACCGAGATAGAAGATGCTCTGGGCGGCAAGCGCACCTTCACGTTCGACCACAATCTCAAGCTGGCCTCCGAAACCGACGCCCTGGGAAATCGAACGGTCCACTCACATGACCACCGGGGCAGGCGGTACGCCACGAGACTGCCCAACGGTGCTCGACGGATCTGGAAGTACACCGACGAAGCTCATCCCGAGTTGCTTACCCTCTTTCGAAACGAGCGTGGCGGTGTCTGGCGCCTGCGGCACGGCACCCAAGGCCAGCTTCGGGCGATTCGCGGCCCTGTCCCAGACGAAGATCAGCGGTTCGAGTGGCGCGAGGGGTTGCTCGTTTCCGAGCAGCAGGGCTCCCAGCGTATCGAATACCAGTACGACGAACGCAAGAACCTGGTGGGCACCACCTCGTCCGGCGCGAGGTACGAACGAATCTACGACCGACAGGGCCGGCTCATCCGTGAGCAGTCGCCCCACGGAATGCGAGAGTTCAAGTACGACAAGGTCGGTCGGGTCATTCGTGTCACCGAGCCCGACGGAAACGTGCGCCACTTGCAGCGAGACCACGAAGGCAACGTCATCGAGGTTCGGGACAGCCTCGGTCAACGACGGTTTTCGTATGTCGGCTTTAACTGGCTGGCATCGGTCGAGGAAGACGGCGCCAAGGTATCGTTCACCTACGAGCCCGAGGGTGAGCTGCGGGAAGTCCTAAACGAAAAGTGCCACCCCTATGGATTCTGGTACGACCCATGCCGCCGCGTGAAGCGTGCACGCGGTTTCGACCGGCGATATGTGGACTACAAGCGCGACAAGGTCGGCCAGATCGTCGAGATCAAGCGCGCGAATGCCAAGACGACCATCTGGTACGACGACGTCGGCAACATCGCCGGCCACAAGTATCCCGATGGGACCACCGACACCTTCGCCTTCGGTCCGGATGGCCTCCTCGACGAGGCCAAGAACGAGACCATCGCGCTCAAGTTCGAGCGAGATGTCCTCGGTCGAGTGACCAAGGAGTACCAAGACGAGCACTGGGTATCGACTACCTACACAGCCGGGAAACTCGCCCGGATGGAGTCGTCCCTGGGCGCAGCCATGCGTGTTACTCGCGACGAAGCCGGGAACCCTCAAAACGTGTCGCTTGGGCCAGTCTATTCGCCGAGGCAGATCGACTTCCAACACGACGCGGAAGGTTTAGAGGTCGAGCGTCGTTTGCCTGGCGACGTTGTCGCCCGCTGGGAGCATGACCAAGCCGGAAGACCGGGCGCGCTTCGCGTCCGTCAAGCCCAGTCCGCGGAATGGGCGCAGGAATACCTGTGGAACCTCGATGACCGGCTTTCACAGCTTCTGGATTCGCACTTCGGGAAGTCCGAATTCACCCACGATGGCCGGGGCCGGCTCGTGACGGCTCGCTTTAATGGGCAACCGCAGATTCGATCCTTCGATTCCGTGGGCAACATCTACAAGACAAGCGAACAACGTGACCGCTCGTTTGCCTCTGGCGGCGTGATCCGAAACGACGGGTCCGCGACGTTCACCTTCGACAACCTGGGCAACATGACCGCTCGGCACAAGCCGAGCGAAGGCTCTTGGTCCTACTCGTGGGACGGCGCCGGTATGCTCACCGAAGCAACCCGCCCGGATGGCAAGAAAGTCACGATGACCTACGATCCGCTTGGTCGTCGCGTGTCCAAGTCCATGGACGGTATCGAAACCAAGTGGATCTGGTCAGGCAACACCGTTCTTCACGAGCTGAAGACCGGACAGCCGGACATCACCTGGTACCATGATCCCGATGGCATCGCGCCGCTGGCGAAGTCGGCCGGCGGCCAGACCTACTCGATTGTCGCTGACCATCTCGGCACGCCGACCGCCATGTACGACGACGCTGGCAAGCTAGCGTGGCGCATGCAACTCGACCTCTTTGGCATTCCCAAGGAAGGAAGCTCCGAGGACCGAGAAACATGCCCCTGGCGCTGGCCCGGCCAATACGACGACATCGAAATCGGTCTCTACTACAACCGCTTTCGGTACTACGACCCGACGCTGGGGCAGTACATCAGCCAGGACCCAATCGGACTCCGGGGTGGAATCGCAAGTTACGTGTACGTTCGCGATCCCCAGACGTGGCTCGATCCGCTAGGCCTAGCCGGGTGCAAAGGCGAAGCCCCAAGCAAAGCTCTGGTCCCCTATTGGCCCCCTGACGACGGATTCATCGGACGCCACCAACCCGAGTGGCGCGAGCCTGGCGAAGTGCTGAATCGATACGGAGGATCGGGCGGGCGTTTCCTTTCTCCTGTGGGCACGCCTTACCCAATGAGATCTCTCCCGCCAGGATCCGACGCGCGACCGTTGTATGCCTACAGAGTCAACAAGGCGCTCCAGTCGGAGTCTGGCACGATTGCGCCAGCGTTTGGAGAAATTGGGTTTGGCAAGCAGCACATGTTGCCCCGGTCGGTCCAAGATTTGGTCGATGCCGGATTCCTCGTGGAGGTGAAGGCGTGACACGAAAGGAACTCCAGCAAGCCTTGACTGCTGCCGACGTAGCCCCGTCCGAATTCAACCTAGAGGGAAGCCCATCAAGCAACGACGCTTGGGTAATGGAAAACGACCACGGAATCTGGCGCGTCTGCTACCAGGAACGTGGACATAGATACGATGAGCAGATCTTCCTCTCGGAGACTGAGGCATGCGCCTTCATGCTCGAAAAGCTGGCTTCACACCCTCGGCCGACAGAAACATGAAGGTGTATCGAAGCTGCTGGTGCGATTTTTGGCATACTTGGGAAGTATACGTCGACGAGGATGCCCCCGAGACCGAGGCGGACGTTACTTGTCCGCACGGACACGAGGCTGTTGCATGCACGACGGAAGTTCCCGCTAACCTCGTTCGACTGACCATCTTGCCGGCCGCACGAATCATTGGGGAAGGGAACCTTCAACGTCTCTACGGCGAGCGCAAGTTCCACATGTCTATTTCTGATCGCGAAGGCGTACTGCTACGAACCTCCACGGCAGGACTACACGTTCCGCGATGCCGTCAACATCGTCGAGCGGTTGACCAACAAGACGGCTGCCGAAACTTGCGCCTACTGGGACCACATCAAGCCGTGATCTCGGGCCCTACTTGATTCTTGCCCGTGCGAGATCTCGACCACGTGCGGCGGCTGTCCTGTTCGGGGCCAGCCTCAGAGCCTCATCGTACTGGGCGAGCGCTTTCTCGGCCATCCCCTTCTTCAAGTAGATGTCGCCGAGAAGAATGCGGACGTCCGGATCGTCGCCAGCGGA
The DNA here is from genome assembly GCA_964491625.1 of uncultured Myxococcales bacterium. Lineage (GTDB taxonomy): Bacteria > Myxococcota_A > Polyangia > Fen-1088 > Fen-1088 > Fen-1118. The sequence goes on along the minus strand of CAZBIU010000112.1, from coordinate 924 downwards.
CTCCACAAGATGCTCGGCAATCTTGGCGGCCTCGATCAGATCCTGCCTGTGGTACAGAGTCTTCGCTTCTTCCAGCAGTCGAGCTGATGGGGCGCGCGAGCTTCGCCGCACGGGAGATGTCGTCTTCGTCGGCACCACAATCAGCTGTTGGGGGACCACAGCTCGCACGAGTTCGCCAGCATCGAGAACTTGGATTGGCGGGCTCGACGGGCGGATTGTAGCCTTCTCGGAAATCGCGGGCTCAGGCCGGCCACCAGTCGAGCGTGAAGCCGAGGCGAGCCACGCACCAATCCCGCCCAATAGAAGCGTGAACGCGCCAGCCACGATCAGTCCTCGACGTCGGTGCGCCCGTGGCATGCCCCCGCTGGCATTGCTCTGAGGGTTGGCCGTCGAGGTATCAATCGTCGGATTGGCCTCGGCCGGAAGCGGGTTGGCGATGGGAGCGACATCCTTCGCCTTCGCCACCAACTGCTTCTCTTCGTCAGTTTCTCGGCGAATCTCCTCGGCAAAGAGGTCGGCAAGGAACGCTTGAAGCGCGGTCGATTCGAATTCCGCGCTCATGTTCGGCGTGAGCTTGGCCATTGCCTCCTGCGCGCTTTGGTACCGATCCGCCGGACTATCGGCAAGCGCGTCCATGACCAGTTGGTCCAATTGCCTTGGCAGGCTCGGTATCACTTGCGAGGGCAAGGCTATGTCGGGGAGCTTGCCATTGGTATCCGGCTCCCGCTTCAGCGGGTGGCCGGTAACCATCTCCCAGAAGATCACGCCTACCGAGAAGATGTCACTTCTCGCATCGACGGGTCCCCCGAACTTCTGTTCGGGAGATACATACCTTCGCTGTCCAATCTCGTCGTCGCCCATCATCGTGCGGGAAAGGCGTTCATTCCACTTGGCAAGCCCGAGATCGATGATCTTGACGCCACC
>CAZBIU010000111.1:0-18253 GCA_964491625.1 uncultured Myxococcales bacterium | reverse complement strand
ACAAATTCTTGGGGGCGCTGTTCTTGTTGGCCGGAATTGTCATCACCGGACACGCCGTCCTCACGCCGCTGTTGCTGGTGATCGCCATGATTACGGGCGACTTCCTCTCCATGCTCGCGACGACGGACAATGTGCGCGCGTCGCCGACGCCCAATGTCTGGCACGTTGGCAGTATTACAGCCGGTGGCGTCTTTCTCGGCTGCTTCGACTTGGCTTTCTGCACTGGCGTTCTGGCAGCTGGGAAATACTCCCTGGGCTTTGGCGTCGAAACGCTGCAGACCCTGTGCATTGTGACGCTGGTCTTTAGTGGACAGGCCATTCTCTACGTCGTCCGAGAGCGCAGGCACCTCTGGAGCTCACGCCCAAGTACTTGGTTGATGGTCGGATCCGCTGCCGATTTGCTTATTATCGCGACGCTCGCCACGAGGGGAATCTTGATGAAGCCGCTTCCGGTTACCGTGGTGGCGGTTCTTCTGGCGGCCACGGTTGTGTTCAGTTTATTGTTAGACTTGATTAAGGCTCCGGTATTTCGTCGTTTGGGAATTGTCTGAGCCAAACTTGGCGGATTCAGCGACGCCCTGACCCGGCGTCTTGCCGCGGGATCAAGGCGTGAGCAAACGCCCTTGACTTTTACTTAACCTTAGTTAATTATTTTCCCATGGCAAGCAACCGCGCATCCGTCGCCCAGGCCCACGAGGCCATCGCTTGCCTTGGGCGCCTGACCGACGCCTTCCAGCGCCGGCGCGAGCAGCTCGCGGCATCGGTGGAGCTGTCGGACGGACAATGGGGCGTGCTCGAAGAGATTGCGCGCGAGCACTTCATGCCGAGCATGTTCGCCAGGACCCGAGAAAGCTCGGCCGCCGCGGTCTCCAAGACGCTGCGGCAGCTTCTCGACAAGGATCTCATCAGCGTGACCTTGTCGAAATCCGACGGCCGCCAACGCGCCTACGTGCTTTCTGCGAAAGGCAAGCGCGTGATGGAAAGCCTGCGCCAAGAACGCGCGCTGGCCATCGAAAAGATTTGGCTCCCCCTCGACAAGGGCGACATAAAGAACTTCGCCGCCTTTGCCAGCGAGCTTACCCTTCGCCTCGAACAGTACGGAAGCAAACCCAAGGACAAGTAGCCATGGCCCAAACACTCTACGAAAAAGTCTTCGACCGACACGTCGTCCGCCAAATGCCGTCGGGGCAAGCCCAGTTGCTCATGGGTTTGCACCTTTTGCACGAGGTGACCTCGCCCCAAGCCTTCGCGATGATTCGCGAACGTAAGCTGAAGGTGATGTTCCCGCAGCGCACCTTCGCCACGGTCGACCACATCGTACCGACCCATAGCAAGCTGCGCCCGTACCAGGACGCCATGGCGGAAGAAATGATGCAAAGCTTGGAAAAGAGCGTGAAGGAGTTCGGGATCCGCTTCTTCTCGCCCGACGCCAACGAAAACGGCGTGGTGCACATCGTGGGGCCCGAGCGCGGGCTGACCCAGCCGGGCATGACCATCTGCTGCGGCGATTCGCACACCGCGACCCACGGCGCATTCGGCGCGCTGGCCTTCGGCATCGGCACGTCGCAAATCCGCGACGTGCTCGCGACCCAGACCCTGGCCATGGAAAAGCTGAAGGTCCGCCGCATCGAGGTCAGTGGCAAGCTGCGACCGGGGGTCTACGCCAAGGACGTCATCCTCTACATTATCCAAAAGCTGGGCGTAAACGGCGGTGTGGGCTTCGCCTACGAATACGCCGGCGACACGTTCGACCGCATGACCATGGACGAGCGCATGACCGTCTGTAACATGAGCATCGAGGGTGGCGCGCGCTGCGGTTACGTGAACCCCGACCAGACCACCTACGATTATCTGAAAGGTCGGGAATACGCGCCCAAGGGCGCGGCCTGGGACAAGGCCGTCGCCTACTGGGACAGCATCAAGAGCGACCCCGGCGCCAAATACGACGACGTGGTCCGCTACAGGGCGGAAGACATCACGCCCATCGTAACCTGGGGCATCACGCCCGCGCAGTCCGTCGCCATCGACCAAGCGGTGCCCGCGGCGGAAAGCTTCGGCGCCAACGAACGCGATGGGGTCCGCGAGGCCTACGCGTACATGGACTTCAAGCCGGGCCAGCCCATCCTGGGCACCAAAATCGACGTCGCATTCATCGGCTCGTGCACCAATGGGCGCCTGTCGGACTTCGAGGAAGTGGTGAAGGTCATCAAGGGTGGCAAGTTCAAGGTTCAGCCAGGCGTGCGGGCGCTGGTGGTGCCTGGCTCGGTCGAGGTGCGCAAGGACATGATCGCCCGCGGCTGGGACAAGGTGTTCTCCGACGCCGGTTTCATGTTCCGCGAGGCAGGCTGCTCCATGTGCCTGGCCATGAACCCGGACAAGCTGCAGGGACGCGAAATCTGCGCGTCGTCCTCGAACCGAAACTTCAAGGGCCGCCAGGGCTCGCCGCAAGGCCGAACCTTGCTGATGAGCCCGCTCATGGTGGCCGCCGCCGCCGTCACCGGCAAGGTCGCCGACGCCCGCAAGGTCTTTGGAGTTTAAGGAGCCCACCATGGAAGACGTGAAACGCAATCAGTTTTCGGGTCGCGCAGTTCCCTTGCGCGGCAACGACATCGACACCGACCGCATCATTCCGGCGCGCTACCTGCGCACCGTGGTCTTCGACGGCCTGGGCGAGCACGCGTTCGAGGACGACCGTGCCCAACTGGAGGCCAAGGGCGAAAAGCACCCCTTCGACAACCAGGCCTTTCGGGGCGCCCAGGTGCTGGTGGTAAACAAGAATTTCGGGTGCGGTTCGTCGCGCGAGCACGCGCCGCAGGCGATCATGCGCTGGGGAATCCAGGTCATCCTGGGCGAGACCTTCGCCGAGATCTTCTTCGGCAACTGCGTCGCCATCGGCGTGCCGTGCTGCAAGGTCAGCGCGGACGTGGCCCTTGCGCTGGAGGCCGCGGTCGAGGCCGACCCGACGCTCGTCGTCCAGGTGAGCCTGCAAGACAAGTCCATCACCGCCGATGGCAAGCGCTACGCCTTCGACCTGCCCGAGGGCGTCCGGCAGCAGTTCCTGACTGGACGCTGGGATTCGACGGCCGAGCTGCTGGAAGCCGCCGACCAGGTGCGCGCCCGAGCTGCGACCCTCGGCTACTTCCAGAACTTTGCCTGAGCTGAGGCGCCTCGGCCGCAATGCCGTTCGGTTAGGGGCGAGCGCAACTTGGTGACCCGCCGGCTTCGGCGCGACGGGTCCTGTCAGTTCGGGCCTGCTCCCCGCCGTGTGCTGCGGTCGATTCAACTCGCAAATTGCGCGAGCGACGATTCGGGAGTGCGACTGCAGCGCAGGCGGCACGCGACCTACGCACCCGACGGGTCCCCTCCCTCACTGCCCACCCGTCGCGCCTGCGCCAGCTAGACATCGAGGCACGGCAGCGGGATCAAGTAGACCCGAGATGAGCAACCACAGCCGTAAACCGCCGACCGGACATTGCCTCTAGCCGACCTCTGGCCGTCCCGGATGCTGCCCATCGCGGCAATGCGGAAACGTGACAGCACCCGGGAATCAGGCTAGAAGTTACGAATGTGTGTTGATGTAGGACAGAAGTCCGCGTCAAAGAATCGCCTCAACTCATCAACCGAAAGAAGGAAACCAACCATGACCCGAACGAGACTCACCCTGTTCTCAACGACGGCCTTCACATCGATCCTTGCTGCGCTTCCTGCCTTTGCGCAGGCCCCGATGCCAATGGCGCCGGCTCCCGCGCCCATGATGGCGCCCGCCCCGGTCATGGCCCCTGCCATGGCCCCGGCTCCTGAAGCTGCAGTCATGCCCGCCGCCCCCGTCATGGCCCCCAAGAGCCCCGACGACATGTCTGGCTCCGTCGGCTTCGGCGTGGGCGTGGTCGCTGGCGCCAATGACCTGATCAGGCCAAACACCGCCGACTTGTCGATGAAGTACTGGCTCAACGATGCCATAGCCCTGCTTCCCAAGCTCCAGCTCAGCATGTCCAAGGCTAAGGACCAGGATGCGGCCTGGAAGATCGCTCCGGCTGTGCTGGCCGAGTTCGGGCTGCTCAAGGGCGCTTCAACCCGCTTCAACGCCGCAGTCGGCCTCGGACTGAGCTTTGGCAAGACGCCTCCAGTGACGACGGTCGATCCGACGACCGGCGTGACCACGACCACGGGTTCGAAGGACGTGGCCACCGAAATCTACGTGCCGGCCGGACTCAACGTCGAGCACTTCTTCACCCGTTGGTTCTCGATGGGCATGGGCGCCTACTTCAATCTCATCGATTTCAAGAAGCAGGGTGATGGCTGGAGCATCGGCCTGGACGTCAACAACATCACCTACCTCGGTTCGCTCTTCATCTACACCGACTAGTCAGCCTGTCTGACTGGAACGCCGAAGGGCGTGTTGGCCAAGGCCGGCACGCCCTTTGGCTTTGTTTCGACTTCAGTCCCGGAAGCATTCGTTCGGGATGAGCGGCGACGGGGTGCTGGTGGAGACCAGCCAAAGTTGGTGGGCGGCGCGGGTGGCGGCGATGTGGAACAGGTGGCGCGACTCATCGTCGGTGCCGTAGCTGGTGGCGTTGGCGTCCAGCAGGACCACGTAGTCGTATTCCAGACCCTTGACCTGGCGCACATCGGTGACGTCGATGCCGGGACGGAAGGAAAAGTCCTGCGCGCGCACGCGCCGAAGGCTCGCCACCTCGGCCCGCCGCAGGCCTCCGTAATAGCGGTCGGCTTGCTCGGGAAAGCGCGCCAACAAAGCCACGGTCGCGCGCGGCTCGCGGATTGCCAGGTCGCGCAGCGCCTCGGCCAGAAACGCCACCGCGGCGCCCACTGCGGAAAATCGGAACGCCTCCACCGGGGCGCCGGTGCGCTTGGCCTCGGCCGGCACGTCCATGGACAAGGGGCCCATCACGAATCGGGCCAAGTCCAGAATCTCGCGCGTGGACCGGTAGGCGATGCGCAAGGGCTCCACCGCCACGTGGGAAAGGCCGAGATGGCCGAGCACGTCCTTCCAGTCGCCGAAGCCGTTGTCGAGAAAAAGCCGCTGGGCGGTGTCCCCGGCAAGGGTCACGGAAGGCACCCTCCCTGCTCCGCCCCGGCGCCCATCGCCCGCCGTCTTGCCAATCAAGGCGGCAAGGCGCATGGGCGACAGGTCCTGCGCCTCGTCGACGAACAGGTGGCCGACCGGTCGTTCTTCGCGGCGAAGAAGCTGCGAAGCCCGCAGCAGAATCGCCAGGTCATCCACGTCCAGAATCGGCAGGTCGTCCTCCGTGCGCTGGCCGTCGATGCCGATCTCGCCGCGCACGTTCTCGTCGTCGTCAATCTCGTCGCGCTCGACCTCCACCCGGCGCACGTGCTCCGGCAAGTCCGCGTCGACCGTCTTGCCCCTGGGCCCTTCCTCACGACCGAGCGAGGTGGCGGCCCGGATCTCCTCCAGCTCCTCGCGCCGAGCCCGTTCCTGCTTGCGACGATTGGCCCGCGGTGGCTTGCTCTCGGGCGGCGCCTCACGCGGGTCGCGGCTCATGATGGCGGCCACGCGAGTCACCAAGATGCGGTGGGCTTCCTCCACGTCAGCGGCAGTTACGCGCAAAGCCGAGGCAGCGTCTTCGCGCACCAGGCTGGTCAGAAATCCCCGGTCGGTGAGCAGCTCGGCCCAGAGATCCACCACGGCGTTGCGGCCTCGCTTGCCCGTCGCGTGCAGCGCCCGGCGCTCCAGCTCGTGCAGCAGGGCGGGATGGCTCTTCACCCGCGAGACCGCTGGCACCACGTCCTCGCTGACCGACGCCTCAAGCCACGGAATCGCCCGGCGCAGCTCCTTTTCCGCCCAATCTTGGTACGTGAGCACGTTGACCCCGGCCACGCCCAGCGACGGCAACAGCTCGCCGATGTACGACGCCAGACCGGTGCCCTGGGTGACCACGGCCATGCGCTTGGCCGCAAACCGGTCCGGATACGCGAAATGCAAGTACGCCAGCCGGTGCAGGCCGATGGTGGTCTTGCCACTGCCCGCGCCACCCTGGATCACCACCACGCCTGAATGAGGCGATGTCATGATCTCGAACTGCCTGGGATCGATAAGCGCCGCGATCTCGGGCAGGTGCCGGTCGATCCGCTGCGCTGCCTCGGGCGCGGCACCTAGCATTCCCCGCCGCGGAACCGGCCGGGCCGCCGTGCGCTCGCCGCCTGCCAGCAGGTAGGTCGGCAAATCGATGCGCTGCCAGATCGCGCCCGGGCGATCCGCCGTGGTCTTGCACCAAACGCCCTGCGGGCTCGCGATGCGCACGAGCTCGCCGTCGACGATGGTCAAGGTCCGGCGCGCGACGATCTCGCCCTCCACCTCGCGCTCGCCGAAGGTTTCCTGGTAATCGCCGCCCTCGCTGTAGCAGTAGTAAAGCTGGCTGACCGGCGCATTCCGCCAGTCCACGATGTAGACGCGCGATTTGGGATCGGTGAAGGTGGTGCGTCCCACCAGCACGTCGCGCTCCACGGTGCCGCGACCCGGGACGTTTTCGCGCAAGCGCAGGTGGCCGAAGTACGGCGAGCGCGGATCGACCAGCATGCCCTGCTGTACCGCCCGGGCAAGCGACACCTCCTGCAATCGCTCCATCTGCGCGACCAGCGCCGGCACGTCTTCCAGGCGCGCCTCGCCGATCTCGTCGCGCAGGGCGACGAGATCCTCGTCGAACCCGCGCGGCCGCCGCTCTGCCGCTGGCGGCGCCGCCGCGCGCAGGGCGGAGGTTACCCGTCGAAGCAGCCGCTCTTCTTCGTCAGGGATCGCGCTGTCGTCGCGGTCGGCCATCGTCGCCACAACTATAGCCGGCCAGCGGAAGCCCCGCCCAATCGCTCGAAAACCAACGCCGCAATCGCTATCCCGGCTTGGCTTCCGCCGGCCAGGCGCGCAGGCGGACCTTGCCTTCCTCGACCACGACCTCGATGCGCACGCGGTCACACTGTTTCTCCTCCAGGATCCTTGGCAATTGCTTGCCCAAGCGAGCGCGGATCTTCTCTTTGCTTGCGGCGTCGGCGGCCGTACCCAGCTCGCGGTGGGCCGCGAGGTAGCGATCGTAGGCTCCGTTGAAATCCGGCTCGGCCAGGCCGGGCAAGGCCGGGTCGGGGGCGGGGGAGCGTCGCGCGAAAGCGGGAATGGGCGGCGGTCCCGACCTGGGCTTGGGGGCGGGCGCGGATTCGGCCGGAGCTGAAGCGACGGGCCCGGGCGCGATCGGGGCTACCTCTGCCGGCGCGGCCGCGGAACCTTTCCCCATGTCGGGGCTGGGGCTGGCGCCATCCACCCGAATCTCCCCCGGGCCTTCTTGGCGGCCCGGCGCTGCTGGCCCGCGATGAAGGCCTTCACCCGATTCTGGGGTATGCCAATCGCGATCGCCTCTTCCTCGGTAAGCATGCCGCCGCGATTGGCCAGGTGCCGCTGCGCCCGCGCCATGTCCCGCCGGTAGGTCCCGGCCTCAATCTCGCGCATGGTGCGGTTCCAGTAGGTGGTGTGTAGGACCCACTTTTGCGACAGCGCCTGGAAGCGAAATCGCAGCGAGGCGTTGCTGATGGGCACCTGCTGCATCTCCAGCATCATGCGGTTCATTTCGCGCCGGAGGGCATCGGGCGGCATGCGCTCCATGCCCATAAAATAGGACTCGTACATCGAGCGCATGCGATCGATCTTCAGCTCCATCTCGCTGATGCGAGCCTCGATGCCCTCGCGGGTAGGGTTGAACGTGAGGGACGGGCCCTTCTTCACCAGGAAATTCTAAGGCCGTTATGCGCCGTGGTCCAATCGGGGCGCGCCCGCGCCGCGCCAGCCGTGCTAAACAGAACCATCCATGAATTCGGCAGTGTCTGAGGTCCGGCGATGACGCTTACGCTCTGGGCGACGGCCGTGATCGCGCTCTTGGGCGTGCTGATCCTGGCCCACGAGCTGGGCCACTTTCTGGTGGCAAGGCTTTTCGGAGTCAAGGTGCTGCGCTTTTCCTTCGGATTCGGGCCGCGCCTTTTTGGATTCACCGCGGGCGCGACCGAGTATCGACTGTCGCTGTTCCCTCTCGGCGGCTACCTGCGCCTGCTGGGCGAGGACCCGAGCGAGCCGGTTCCCCGGCAGGACTACGAGCGCGCTCTGTTTGCGCGACCCCTGTGGCAGCGCTACGCCATCGTCATCGCAGGACCGGTATTCAACCTGCTTTTGCCGGTCGGCATCTATTTCGTGCACTACGTTGGGCAGAAGACCTTGCTGTCGCCCACCATCGGCACCGTGATCACCGGACTGCCCGCGGACAAGGCAGGGCTTCTGCCCGGCGATCGGGTAGAAACCGTCGACGGCAAGGAAGTCCACTACTGGGAAGAGTTGGAAGACCTCATCGCGGATTCGCCAGGCAAGGCCATGCGCTTTGGCATCCGCCGCGGCAACATCGCGGAAGAGCGCGACGTCACCGTGGCCACGGACGTGCGAAAAGGCCCGCTTAACCTCAACGAAACCGTGGGATGGATCGGGGTTTCGCCGCGCTTCCAGTTGCCCGAGATCGGGATCACCGACCTGACCTCGCCCGCGGCGCAGGCGGGGCTACGAACCTTCGACTACATTGTATCGGTGAACGGCGCCCCGGTTTCCCACTGGGCCGAGTTCGAGCGCGCCGTCACGCGGGTGGGCGCCTCTCCTTTGCGCATCATTTATCTGCGCGGGACGCACTCGGCAGTGCCGTTTGTGCACGTGGAATTCCAGCAGCCAGGTGCCGCGGTGGTTCTGCCACGACCGGTGCTGGATCTGACCGGCGGGCGGCACTACGCGACCGGCATCGAACCGTCCGAGCTGTTCGTGTATTCGGTCGAGCCTGGTAGTCCCGCCGATCGCATCGGGCTGCGGCGGGGAGACGAGCTGCTGGAGCTGGATGGCCAGCCGATTCTGCACTGGAACATCCTGCGACAGCGCCTGGCCGCCGAGCCGGAAAAGACCTTCCACATTTCGTGGGTATCGCCCGGCGTGGTGCGACACGAGGCCGATTTCAAGCAAGAGCTGCGCTCTGAAATGGATGCGTACCGACAGGAGGAGCAACGCCTGGTCTTCGGCGCCAGCAACCGCGCGGCCTGGAAGACCGCCGACCCGGTGCCCATCCGCAACCGTTTTTTCTATGCCCTGGGACACGCCCTGACCCGCACCGGCGAGATCATCACCTTCACCGCGCAAGGTTTTGTGCAAATCGTTCGCGGCGAGATCTCGCCCAAGACCCTGGGCGGGCCGCTCACCATCGGCTATGCAGCCGGCATCGCTGCCGAACAGGGCCTGGCGCAGTACCTTTGGCTCATGGCCTTGCTCAGCATCAACATCGGGCTGCTCAACTTCCTGCCCATTCCGATTCTCGACGGGGGCCTTCTGCTCTTCTTCAGCATCGAGCTTTTCAAGCGCCGGCCGCCGTCGCCGCGGGCGCGCGCCATCACGACCTACATCGGCGTGGTCGTGGTGGCGGTGCTGGTACTGTTTGCCTTGAAAAACGACGTGGTTCGATTCTTCCTTCCGAGGTGACAGTGCCTGCCGCGAGACCCTTTTTGGCTTTCGACACCGCGACGCCCACGGCTCGGGTGGCCGTGATTTCGGCGCAAGGCGACTGCCTGGTCTTGCGTGAGCGGACTGCGGATCGCCATTCGGCGAATTTGCTGGCGCTGTGCGACGAGGTCTTGCGGGAAGCCGAAGCGCCGGTGCGCGACCTAGGCGCCATCATGTGCGGTGTGGGACCCGGCAGCTTTACCGGATTACGGGTGGGGCTGGCAGTGGCCAAGGGGCTGGCGCTTCCTTCGGGCGTGCCCCTGGTGACGGTTTCCTCGCTGGACGCGCTGGCGTGGGATCTGGCCCGGCAATTTCCCGCGGCCCCCGAGGCGCCGCTGCTTCTGCCCTGCATCGACGCTGGCAAAGGACAAGTCTATGCGCGCCTTTACGCCGCCTCGCCCAGCGGAGCGCAGGCGTTGGGCGAGGCAGACTGGGTGCTATCGCCCGAGGATCTGGTGCGCCTGGCCCAAGAATCCGCAGCCGGGAAGGCAGTCCTTGCCGGTGGAACGGGAGTCGATCGCTACCTTGATGTCTTCTCGGCCCGGATAGGACCGTCGGCGATTCTCCCTTTGGCGCCGGGACCTTCCGCCATCGCCATCGGCCGGCTGGGCTGGGATCGGTTCTCTCGCGGTCAGGTTGACGACATCGAAACCGTGGTTCCCCGCTATGGCCGCCCGCCCGACATCACACGTCCGAAAAGAGCCCTGCTCTCGCCGTAGGATGCGCGGCCACTTGTTGACTCCGTGGCGGCCGACGAATAGGATCTTCGGCGATCGATGAGCGAGCTCGATACCCTGAGACAGCGGCATAGAGAGTTGGAAGACGCGCTGGCTGCGATAGACGCACACCTTTCGCTGACCAGCAAGGAGCAAGCCGAGCGCGTCCAGCTCAAGAAAGAGAAGCTGGCGGTGAAGGACAAGATCCAGGTATTGCTGTCGAGATCCGCCTAGCTTCGTGCCGTTTGCTTGTGCACCGTCGACCGGCGTCACGCGCCGACGCCGACGTCTAATTCCCACTGGCAAGGTAGGAAGTGTTAGTGAAATTGCCATGCGCCACGTAGTTCTTGCCTCCGCCTTTCTCTTTGCCGTTGCTTGCGGACCCGATCCCAATGCCCGCCTGCCAGCCAGCCTGACCGCGATCCAGTCGGGCGGCGACAGCAGCGCCACCACGACCCCGCAAGCCTCGGGCGGCGCCGGAGCCGGCGGGGTTGGCTCGGGCGGAACCGTCCACTCTGGCGGCGGCACCGGTGGCACAACCGTGGCTTCGCACGGTGGCGCAGGCGGCAGTCTTCCACCAACCAACGGCGGCACCACCGTGATTCCACCTGCGCGCGGTGGCGCGGCCGGCAGCAACCCCTTCGACACCGGCGGCACGACCGTGATCCCGCCGTCGAGCGGCGGCGCGGCCGGCACCATCCCGGTCGGAAGCGGCGGCGCGACTGGCACCACCATCCCCGTCGGCAGCGGCGGGACCAGGACAGGTGGCGTGGCAAGCACGGGCGGCAAGGTTGGTATGGGCGGCGGGGTGGGCGCCGGCGGTGTGGTCAACACGGGTGGTGCGATGGACATAGACGGGGGTGGCGGAACCGAGCCTTGCACGCCGGCCGCGACCGTCATCGGCACCGGCAGCGGGAACAGCGGGAATTTTGGCACCACGGGCGAGTACTGCTTTAGAACCCCAGACAATATCGCCGGCTGGAACTGTTCGAACTTCACTGGCCGGACGCTCAAAGTGAACGGCGTTGCCGTAACCTGCGGCGGTACCACGCCCGGTACCATGCCACTTCCGGCCAAAGTCAACGGCTACTACTACTTCGACGCAAGCGCGGGCGGGGTCGACTACGCCAGCATCTACTGGTTCTGATTGAACCGCTCGTTCAAGGGCGGCTCGGCACGCACCGATGCTCGATGCTCGCCTGCGGCCACTACCCGCCCTGGCAATCGAACACGACGGTTGCCCCGTGTGCTGACAGCGGCACGGCTGACGCGGGCGCCTCGGCGTCGGGCGTGGATTCCGGTAGCTAGCAGCGTTACGATCTGTGCATTCAGCGTGTGGCATCACCACCGGTTCGGCCTGAAAAATAGGGGCATTTCCGGGCGGGAAAATAGGCGCATTTCCGGGCGGAAAATGTACAGATCCGGTTGAATTGACCTCGGCGCGGGACTACTCTGCCGGCGGCGCACGAGGATTCGTGAAATAATAGACAGCTTCGACGCCACCCCCGTTAGGAGTACGGACCATGAGCACGTTCATCGAGCAGATCCACGACAAGGCAAAGCAAGGCCCGAGGAAAGTGGTTCTCCAGGAAGGTGAAGACGTTCGCGTAATCGAGGCCGCCGGCAAAGCGACCAAGCTGGGCATCGCGGAAGTCACCATCTTGGGCGACCCCGCCAAGATCAAAGCGACCGCCGCGGGCGCTTCGTTGTCGCTCGACAAGGTGAACGTTGTGGACATGACGGCCGCGCCGAACCTGGCCGACTACGCGCACACTTACTACGAATTGCGCAAGGCCAAGGGCATGACGGAAGCCGAGGCGGAGAAGACCATGCGGGACCCGCTCTTCTACGGGGCCATGATGGTGCGCAAAGGCCTCGTCGACAGCTTCGTCGGTGGCGCAACTTACACCACGGCGGACGTGTGCCGCGCCAGCATTCAGATCGTCGGCATGCAGAAGGGCCTGAAGACACTGTCCAGCTTCTTCGCCATGATCCTGCCCGACAAGACCTTCGGCAAAGACGGCGTTCTCTTCTACGGCGACGGCGGGGTGGTCATCGATCCGACGGTGGACCAGTTGGCCGACATCGCCATCGCGACCGCCGACAGCTTCGCCAGCCTGGTGGGCGAAGCGCCGCGCGTGGCCATGCTTTCGTGCTCGACCAAAGGCAGCGCCAAGCACCCGCGCATCGACAAAGTGCTCGCCGCGATGGCGCAGGCCCAGCAGCGTCGGCCCGATCTGGTCATCGACGGTGAGCTGCAGGGCGACGCGGCCCTGGTTCCTTCCGTGGGCGAGCGCAAGGCCAAGGGATCGCCGGTTGCTGGCAAGGCCAACGTCCTCATCTTCCCGGATCTCGATTCAGGCAACATCAGCTACAAGCTGACCGAGCGCTTGGCCAAGGCAGAGGCGCTGGGCCCGGTTCTGCAAGGCATGGCCAAGCCATCATCGGATCTGTCGCGCGGCTGCAAGGCGGCCGACATTGTCAACGTCATCGCCATCAACGTGGTCCGCTTGCAATTCGCGCAGAAGTAGCTCGGAGGCGCGATTATGCGGATCCTGGTTGTCAATTGCGGTAGCTCGTCGCTCAAATTCAAGCTGTACGACCTGACCTCGGCCGACGCCAGTGTGCTGATGGCCGAAGGCGTGGTCGAGGAGATCGGGCGCGAGAAGTCGAAGTTCACCTACAAGACCAACAAGTCACCGAACAAGCTGGCGCTGGAGGTGGTGGCAAAGGATCACACCCAGGCCGTAGCGGCGATGAAGGATGCGCTTCTGCATCCCGAATACGGTCTATTCAAGGACAAGATCCAAGTCGATGCTTGCGGGCACCGGGTGGTCCACGGCGGCGAGAAGTTCTCGAATTCCGCCCTGGTCACGCCCGGCGTGCGCGCCGCCATCGAGGAATGCATCGCGATCGCGCCCTTGCACAACCCGCCCAACCTGGCCGGCATCAGCGCGTGCGAGACCATCTTCCCGGGCCTGCCGCAAGTGGCGGTCTTCGACACCGCCTTTCACCAGACCATGCCGCCGCACGTGTTCCTGTACGGCCTGCCCTACGAGCAGTACGACAAATACCACATCCGGAAGTACGGCTTTCACGGCACCTCGCACGAGTACGTCGCGCGCCGGGCGGCCGAGCTTTTGAAGAAGGACTTCAACCAGGTTCGCCTCATCACCTGCCACATGGGCAATGGGTCCAGCATCACCGCGGTGAAGAACGGGAAGTCGTTCGATACCTCGATGGGCCTCACGCCGCTGGAAGGCGTGCTGATGGGGACCCGCACCGGCGACATGGATCCCGCGGTCGTGCTCTACATCATGGACAAGGAGAAGCTGTCGCCCCAGGAGATGAACACGCTGCTCAACAACAAGAGCGGGGTGAAGGGCATCTCGGGCATCAGCAACGACATGCGGCTTCTCACCGAGAAGGCCGACGAGGGCAACCAGCGCGCCCAGCTTGCGCTCGACATGTTCGTGTACCGCGTGGTCAAGTACGTCGGCTCCTACGTGGCCGCGATGGGCGGCGCCGACGCCATCATCTTCACCGGCGGCATCGGCGAAAACGCGGTAGGCATCCGGGCCAAAATCATGGAACCACTCGGATTCTTGGGCGCCGAGCTGGACCCGGTTCGCAATGGCTCCGACGCCAAAGAGAAGGTCATCACCCGTGACGGGTCGCGTATCGCGGCCTGGGTGGTGCCGACCAACGAAGAGCTGATGATCGCCAAGAAGACGAAAACCATCGTCGACGACATGGCAAAGGCTGGCTAGTCGGCGGTTCTGGTTGTAAATACTCGCCGTCTGCGAGCGCAGACCAGACGCAAGCAAACGACGGAAAGGACCGCAGCCGTGGAACAGCAAAATCTCGAGCAAACCCTGGTTCTCATCAAGCCGGACGCCCTCAAGAACTCCTTGACCGGGTACGTGCTGTCGCAACTTTCCGAGTTCCACACCGGATTGCGGTTCGCCGGCGCCAAGATCGTCAACGTCAGCAGCATGCTGGCGGGCGAGCACTACGCCGAGCACCGCGGGAAGTTCTTCTTTCCGTCGCTGCTCGACTACATCCAGGGCCGCCTGCACTACCCGAAAGAGCCGTGGAAGCGCAGGGTGATCGCGGTCATGTACCAGGGTACCAACGCGGTCCTGCGCGTGCGCGAGCTGTGCGGCCCGACCAACCCGCACAAGGCACGCGACGAACGCCCTGGCTGCATCCGCTCGCTCGGCACGGTCGAGATTCTTAAGGACAAGGACGGCAAGCAGCTCGGCGAGCGCATGGACAATTTGATCCACGCTTCCGCCAACCCGGCAGACGCCGAGCGCGAGATCAAGCTGTGGTTCCGCCCCAACGACATCCCGCCCGCCATGCATCCGTACCCGACGGAAACCAGCAAGGCGCACTACTACTTCAAGGACGGCAAGCTCTTCGACACCTACGACACCGGCCGGTTCTGCGTGGTCGCCACCGGCGATCTGGCGTGGAAGACCGACCTGGATGCACTTGGACAGCTCTTGCACGGCCAGCCCTCGCAGGTGCCGGTGGAATCGGTGGTCGCCAAGTACCTTATCAACGAGCACCAAGAGGATTAGCCTCCTGCAAGCAGCACGCCCAACCCGCGAGACCGCGGCGGGGCCCGAGCCGCGCGGCGTGTGCGGGAGGTGTCGTCGGCCCACGTCGGACTGTTTCTGTGCCGACCTCTCGCCGATTCGCACCTCCACGCGGGTGCTCATCTTGCAGCACCCGCGCGAGCGCGACGTGCCCATCGGAACCGCGCGTTTGGCGCGCATCGGGCTTGCGAACGCGACCCTTCGCACCGACGTGGACTTCAGCGAAGACCGTGTGGTGCGCGAGTGCTTGGCCGGCGGCAACGCATACCTGCTGTTTCCCGGCGACGAAGCCATCGACGCCGAGACCGCCCATTTCTCATCGCCCATCACGTTGGTCGTCCTCGACGGAACTTGGCGCCAGGCGGAGAAGCTGCTCAAGCTGAACCCGATGCTGGCCGCGCTGCCGCGGCTGCGTCTGACCCCGTCGCACCCAAGCCTTTACGGCGAGATCCGGCGCGAGCCCGCCCGGCATTGCGTGGCCACCATCGAAGCCGTCGCGCAGGTGCTCGGACATTTGGAGAGAGATCCCGATCGCTTCGCGCCGCTCTTGCGCCCGCTGGTTAATTTGGTCGAGCGGCAACTGCATTTTGCGAGCACCGTGAAGGCCAACCGGCACCATCGTGACAAGCCCATGCGCGCGCCACGCGACCGGATTCCGGCGCCGCTGCGACGGCAGTATTCGGATTTGGTTTGCGTGCAGGGCGAGGCCAACGCGTGGCCGCACCTGCATCCCGATCGCACCCGGCCCGAGACGGTGCACTGGTTGGCCAAGCGCCTGGCCACCGGTGAAGCATTCGAGTCGGTCATCGCGCCGCGCGGCCGACTGGCGCCGTCCACCTGCCGGCACAGCAAGCTTGGACCCGAGGTGCTGGCGACCGGTGAAGCTTGGGGCGCGTTCGCCGAGCGCTTCCGTAGCTTTCTGCGCCCCACCGACCTGCTGGTCGCCTGGGGACACTTTCCCCTCGGCACGCTGGTTGCCGACGGCTTCCTTCTCGAGCACAAGAGCATCGACGTGCGCCCCGTGGTGGGCAACGTGCTCCGCCGCCGCACCGGCACGGTGGAAGAGTCGGTGGCAAACCTCGGCATCGCCCCGCCGGCGTCATGGGCGCAGGGCCGCGGCGGCGAGCGCCTGGCGAGCCTGTGCGCCGTGGTCGAAAAACTGTGCGCCTGGCCGCCGGCGACGTGACGGCAGCGAACGACAGTCAGATGGAGGGTCCCGTACCTCAGAGACACAAGGAGAACACCATGGACGCCAGCACGCTTAAGGATCGCACTGCCATCTGCGGAATCGACTGCTTCAACTGCGACTTCTTTCACACCAATATCGATGCCTTCTTCGCCAACATGCCGCCCGAGCGAAAACGCGGCTTCGAGGCGCGGGGCATGACCATCGAGAAAGTGCGCTGCAACGGTTGCCGCCATGGCGGCTGTACGATCCTCGAAGGAACCTGCGAGACGCTCGCGTGTGCGAAGGCGAAGGGCGTGGATTTCTGCTACGAGTGCAACGACTTCCCCTGTCGGAAACTGCAGCCGCTGGCCGAGGGCGCGGAAAGGTACCCGCACAACCTCAAGGTCTACAACCTCACGGCCATCAAGAACCGAGGCATCGAGGCTTGGGCCGTCGAGGTCGGTGACATCCGCAAGCGCTACTTCCGCGGGACGTTCAAGATCGGGGCAGGCCCGCAGCTTCCGGAGACGAAGTGATGGGCAAGCTCGATCACAGGGTCGACTTCACGGTGCCTGCGGCGCCCGAACGAGTCTTCCCCTTGCTTTGTCCGGTCTTGGAATACCGCTGGATCCCGACCTGGCGCTGCGAGCTTTTGCATTCCGACTCTGGCGTGGCCGAAGAAGACTGTGTGTTCCGCACGGACTTTCCTGGCGCTGGCCCCATGACCTGGGTCGTGACCTGCTACCAGCCAGCCAAGCGCATCGAATTCTGCTGTTTCGTGGCGGAGTGCTTCGTCATGCGCCTCAAGCTCACTCTCGTCCCTGAGGGCGGGGAAACGCGCCTGACCTGGGCACGTCGCTGGCTCTCGCTCGGCCCAAAGGGCGACGCCTGGCTGGCCGGGCAGAGCACCGCTGGGCTCGATCGCATGGTGGAGATCCGCCGGGCCGAGCTGGTGCACTTCATCGAGACCGGCGAGATGCTGAAACCTTAGCCGTCGAACCGCTCACGCCATGAGGCGGTTCCGTTCCAAGCGCGCACCCGCTAAGATACCACCCCATGACGCAGCCATCCTATGCGCACGGGATCACGTCCACGCCGCTTCTTGGCGACACCATTGGCGACAACCTCCGCCGCACCGTCGAGCGCTTCGGCGACCGCGAGGCGTTGGTTTCGCGCCACCAGGGCTACCGGGCCACCTACAAGCAGATGTGGGAAGAGATCGGATTGGTCGCACGCGGGCTGATGGCCCGCGGGGTGAAGAAGGGCGACCGGGTCGGTCTGTGGTCGCCCAACCGCTTTGAATGGATCATCACCCAGTACGCCACCTCGCGCATCGGCGCCATCATGGTGAACATCAACCCGGCCTACCGCAGCCACGAGCTCGAGCACGTGCTCAAGCAGTCCGGATGCTCGCTGCTGATCATGGCGCGCGGGTTCCGCCAGACCGACTACGTTTCCACGGTCAAGGATCTGGAAGAGCGCCTGCCCGAGCACCTCAAGGTCATGGTCTTCGAGGACGAATGGACCGCGCTCAAGCAAGACGCCCGCCGCGTTTCCGAGGAAGAGCTGCACCTGCGCGAGCAGACCCTCGACCCTGACGATCCCATCGACATCCAGTACACGAGCGGAACCACCGGGTTTCCCAAGGGCGCGACCCTGTCCCACCACAACATCCTCAACAACGGGTATTTCGTGGGCAGGACCCTGAAGTATACGGAAAAGGATCGCATCTGTGTGCCGGTGCCGCTTTACCACTGTTTCGGCCAGGTCATGGCGTCGCTGGCGTCCATCAGCCACGGCGCATGCATGATCTTCCCCAGCGAAGCCTTCGAGCCCGAGGCGGTGCTGGCAGCGGTGCAGGCCGAACGTTGCACCTCGCTGTACGGCGTGCCGACCATGTTCATCGCCGAGATGGAACACGCGAATTTCGGCAAGACCGACTTCGCCAGCCTGCGCACCGGCATCATGGCCGGCTCGCCCTGCCCCATCGAGGTGATGAAGCGCGTGCAGAAGGACATGCACATGCCCGAGATCACCATTTGCTACGGCATGACTGAAACCTCGCCCGTGTCGACCCAGAGCAAGACCGACGATCCGCTGGAGAAGCGCGTGGCCACGGTCGGCTGTGTCCATCCGAACGTCGAGGTGAAGATCGTCGAGCCGGGAAGCGGGCACGTGGTGTCGCGCGGGGCGGTGGGCGAGCTGTGCACGCGCGGCTACTCGGTCA
>CAZBIU010000110.1:0-18263 GCA_964491625.1 uncultured Myxococcales bacterium | reverse complement strand
CTTTTCGCGTCAAGGTTTGCCCAGCGGCACCGTCAGGCGCACCAGTGCGCCGCCCAGGCACACAGCGGCACCCAGACGGCGGGCCGGCAGGGTTTGGGCGCACGCGGCCAACGTCCACTCCAGCCGATAGAATGAAGCCTTCGCCCCGGGCAGAATCTGAGCGTCTTCACGGTTGGGCAGAAATCCGCCGGCGCCGGCCAGTGCGGCCCAGTGACCTCGTTGGAAGATCGCCCGCAAATCGAGCCCTTGGGCGAGTCCGGGCAGGACGCCTTGGCCAATGACAGCGTCGAGGCCCGCGCCAAACCGAGGGTTTGGCCTCGCCGGCTCGACCGACGCGCTCTCTGCCAGCGGCGGCGCAACCGGCGCCGAAGTCTTGGGCTCGGCAGGGGCGGTTTCGGGCGTGGTCATTGCATTGGGATTGATGAGCAACGCCAACACCAGCGCGGTCGCCTCGGCAAGCTGTCGGCAGTCGGAGCCGGAAAGCTCACGTTCGCCGACGACTCCGCCGATGTCGGTGTTGAGCAGCAGTTGGAAAGAGTTGTTCGATAACGCGCGGATTTCTACCCGGGCAAGGATTGTCTCCATGGGAGGCGTCTTCTCGATGTCACCCACCCGTCGACCGATCTCGGCCCGCTCGCTGGTCGCGCTTGGGCACGATTCCGGAGCCTTCCACACCAAGACCAAGGGCAGATGGTCCGCGTTCGTCGTGGGGCTCACCTCCCCGAACGAGCTCAACACTGCCGCCAAAGTTGCAAACGGGCCAAACAAGGGTTCCAAGCTCCCAAATCTTTTGTCGCCGATCAAGAGTCCGCCGGACCGGGACAGCGAAAAGGGTTTCTCGAACCTCCGACGGTAGTGTTGTAGATTAGTCAGGCTCTGGGTGTCACTTTCGACAAGCCAAGGGAATTCCACCACGGCATGACCACATCTTTGCTGCGTGTAGCCATGAAGGGATATTTCGCGCTTTTGCCGGCCGTGGCCTGCTTTGCGGCCGGCTGCGTGGATCTAAATCCCCCGTGGCAGCAAGGCCACCCGGATGCCGCTGGCGACTCCCCGCAGGTGATCTCGCCCGAGCCCGACGCGCCCTACGCTGGCGGCGCACTAGGGGGAACGGGCGGCACGCTCGGCAGCGGAGGGGTGGGGGGATCTAACGTGTCGGGGCCCACAGTTGACGGCGCCGGGCTGTCGACCGAAGTCGGCAGCGGTGGCACCAGCGGGATAGACGCACCACCACTTCCCGATACGGGCGACATGGCCGTGGGTGATGGCGCTCAGGTTGGTCCGGACGCGCCCGGATCTGATTTGGCGGCGACTGGGGACGCACCCATCGCGGACCTTTCCACCACGGGCTCGGGAGGAGCAGGGGGCGGAAACGGTGATGCCGCACGCGACGCGGCTATTGGCAGCGGCGGCGCAACTGGGAGGGGCGGGACCACGGGCGGCGGCGGTACGACCGCCAAGGGTGGGACCACAGGCAGCGGAGGCACCGCCGCGAAAGGCGGGACCGCCGGCAGCGGAGGCACCACCGCGAAAGGCGGGACCACGGGTACCGGCGGGGCCACCGCCGCCGACGCGTCGGTAAGTGCTTGTTTGGGATACCAGGCGATTGATGCCGGTGAGGGCGGCTCACTTTCGCAAGGGCTCGTCGCTTACTATCCGTGCGAGCAAGAGGGCAGCGGCGCCACGCTCGCCGACTCGTCCGGAAACAACAACAACGCCACGCTGGCTCCAACCGGAACGGATGCCTCGGTTGGATACAGCTTCGCGACCGGCAGGGTCAACAACGCCTTGTTCCTGAACAAGGCGAACAAGGGCTATGTGGCTCTTCCGGCCGGCATCCTTGCGGGTGCCTGCGAGGCCACTATCGCCACATGGATCTACCTCAACACCAACAGCACCAGTGCCAGCGGCAGCAATACCGACGACTGGCAGCGGGTCTTCGATTTCGGCAAGGATGCCAACGTCTATATGTTCCTGGCTTCGACCAACAACTCAAGCCACCTCCCCAGATTCGGCATATCTATCACTGGCAATGGAAGCGGCGAACAGCACATGGACGGTCAAACTGCGCTTCCGGCCAAGACCTGGACGCACGTCGCGGTGGTCCTGGGGACTTCGGGCGTATTCCTCTACGTGAACGGGACCCAGCTCCCGCCGCCGAGCCCGCCGATCACGCTTCGCCCGGCCGACATGGGCAGCACGACCAACAACTACATTGGTCGGTCAGAGTTTTCACCGGATCCCTATCTCGACGGGGCCGTCGATGAATTCCGCGTCTACAACCGGGCGCTCTCGTCCGAAGAAGTCCAGGCTCTCGCCACTCCCTGATGCGGGCTAGGTCCGCCAGTGCTGAAGGGTGCTTGCTACGGCAGCACCAGGTCGAGCCCGAGATTGGCGACCAAGATGTTGCGTCCGTAGTCGGCCACGGCATTACCGGCGACGACCACGTCAACGCTGTGCAAAGGGCGGAGGTAGGACATCGCCAGGCCGAGGCGCAAGCGCGAGTGCACCGCCCAGCCGAGATCGACGGTGGCGACCGGGGAAAGGGTGTACACGTTCGTGTCCTTGCCGATCCAAGACCCGCTTGCGCTGCCTCGAACGTCGGTTGACAGCGCCGCGAAGCCAAGGCCCAGGCGAGGTCGCCACACCATGCGTGGCCGTCTCGGCTGTACGGTTGCGTCGAGTCCGATCCAGCGGGTGGTGAGCTCGCCCTTTCCCTCCGGGCGTGAAAGGGTGGCGGGCGCGAGCATGCTGCCGCCGAAGAGCCGCGCTCCAATCCAGGTTGGTCGCCACGCCAGCGCCGCGGCCACGCCGACGGCCGGGCTGGTTCCGCCCGGGCTCCACAGAAACGACGAGGCCGCGGTCAGCGCCGAGCGCTCGAGATCCTCGAGCAGGGCTGAGCTCGATGGCAAGGTCACGGCGGGCGGCGGCTCCTCGGCGGGCTGCCGTCGCAGATCCAGCTCCATCAGGCTGGCTCGCAGCAACTCGACCGCACGCAGGGCCACCACGCGGCCGTCGATCTGCGCGCCTCTCGGCAACATCTCCCGCAGTACGACCTTGCCGGTCACCCGGTCGGCGATCCACACGTCGGCACGATCCTCGGCGACCACGATGCGAAACGCCGCCACCGCCCCCGTGTTTCGAGCAGCCTCGATGAGGTCGCGCGGGAGCTGCTCGTCCGGTCTCTTGGCCACCAGCCTCGCGTCGAGGCCGAGTCCCTCAAGCTCGGCGTGCAGGCGTGGAAGAATGCTGGTGTCGGATGGATCCTCGATGAGCGCCACGCGCGGCGGAGCCTCGCCCGCGGCACGCGCGTGCAGAGCGCACAGCACGCACAGAAGTCCGGCAAGCGCAGCAAGAAGACCGACCCTATGGGCCGAGGAGATTGTGCGCAAACGCCGCGTGCGGCCCTGACGGATGGTGGGCGAGGTAAGCGCGTGCCTCGCGTGCAGTGTAGCGATCCATGAATGCCAGCGATTCAAGCAGACGTCTCTCGGCCTCGCGATTTAACCTACCACTCGGCCGCTCGACTAGATAGGTCACTATCGCAACGAGCTGCGCTTGGCCCAGTTCTTGGACCAGGTTGGCAACAAGGCGTTGCTCTATCTGCAATCCCAACCGAGGGTGGCGCTGCCGCCGCGGTACTGGTTCCCTCTACCGCCGCTTGCGGCGCTTGCCGCCACCCGCACGGCGCTGCGCGGGCTGTGCGGGTCTGGCGTCCTTCACCGTTTCCTTGGCCACTAGGGCCGGCTTCCCGGCGTCGGCGACCTCGGCCGCGGCAAGCGACGTCGCGGCGAGGGCGGTGGGCGACACGGCGGCCGTTGCAGTCGCGGCGGCCGGCGCCAGCTCAGCTCGCTTGGCGGTCATCATCTCCCAGGCGATCATGACGAACGCCACCAGCGTCGCCAGCGACATCCAGGTGTATTGTTCGTCAAGCCCCGTGGGCATGTGGAGGTTCTTCAAGATGGAGGCGTTGCTGATCGACGCCGGCAAGATTTTGGCGAGCCAGCCGGGCACGCCCTGGATTGGGGCCCAACCGATGAACTGGGTGAACGCCGTCGCGGCCAAGAGCCACCGGCCCGCTAGCTCGTTTTTCGCGTACAGCAAGCCGACCACGATGACGAAGGAATAGTAGTAACAGGTCAGCTCGACCCCGAAGAATATGAAGGTCGTGGATAAGGCGATGGCCTCCCATGGCTCTGCCTTGCGGACCGCAAGTCCCATCAGCACGATGTAGCAGGCGAGAATGCCGAAGTAGAGCGGCTTGGCCTCGCGGAAGCTCCTAATACGGGCCTCCTTCCAGCGGCTCCACCCATCCACGAGCTTGTCGTTGACCATGAGGCGTCCGACCTCGGACGGCCGGTAGTCCACCACCGTGCGCAGGCCCATGTAGTTGGTAAGCGGGGTGGCCTGATGTTTCAGGGTGTTGTGAATGAAGGCTGGATAGGCTTTCACCCCACCGGCGGTCAACACGCTGACCGGCAGAAGCATCGCAACTGCCACCGCGGCGCCGACGAAGAAACGGAGAAACCGAGGTTCGAGCTGCCGGTGCCTATAGTAGTGGTAGCCGGCCGCCAGCACCGGAGCCACGAACATGAAGATCGGGAAGATGCGTAGCAAGGTCGAATACGCCAGGCACATGCCGGCGAAAAAGTAGCGTTCCCGCTTCGCCAGACACACGGAGGCCCCCATCCAAAACAGCCAGTCCCAGCGTAAGAGCGAGCCGCCCGTCCACCACCAGCGCGACGGGTAGTTGGTGGCAAACGCGAGCAACGCCACGGTCAGCACCCGCCAGCCGAAGGCCCACCAGATCATGAGCGACAGGAAGATCACGAGCAGACAGTCGATGCTGTCCAGCACTAGGATCTGCATCCGGTTCGCCGGCCCGAGGTTGGTCAGAATGGTCCCGAGGATGTTCCACACCGGGGTTCCGTTGTAGCCGTGGTCGGTCTGGGCATCGTCCCAGCGCCGTGCGTTTTCGAGCGTGCGGAAGTAGCGCAGGTCGTGCTTCAGGGATTCCCAGCGCGCGGGCGTGAAGTGCGACTTGCAGCGTTCGGGGTGGGCCAAAATCTCCGCCGTGGTTTCGACCTCGTTGGTGAGCAGGTTGGTCATCTTGCGCAGCTCGACCCGGCGGCGCAGGTTCGGTTCCTCGCTGTCAGCGACGGCCACGCATTCGTAGAGGCGGTCGTAGCTTAGCTCCTTGAAGTACTTCGAGCCGATGTAGTAGTGGAACGTGTCCCAGCCGTGGACAAAGTTGAAGAAGTGGAAGGCGCCGAAGTTGAAGTAGGTGAGGAAGCCCAGCACGCCCAAGGTTCCGAAGATTGCAGTGCGCACCTTCGACCGCGCGAAGAACCCGCCCATGCGGAAACGCATCCTACGCAAGGTCCCGGCGTCCGGCGCCAGCGTGGGTCTGACGCCCGCCTTGCGCGCAACCGTCACCTTGCGTTCCCACCAGAGGAACAGGAGTCCCAGACAGGCCAGGGTAAACTCCCAGCCGACGCTGGCGTCGTTGTCCCAGTAGTCGAGCATCTTCTTGGGCGGCACCGCGGCGGCGGGCGCGTCGACGACCTTCATCGTGGGCGGGAAGGGCGACGGGACTTGGCAGTAGGCCGCAACTTCCGACGCGGAGTAGAAGCTGTCGCCCACGCCCTCGCCGAACTTCACGTAGCGCGCCACCATGTCGCCCACGTTCAGCGTGCGCATGCGCAAGCCGTGGTTCGGCACCGGATCGATTTGACCGTAGACCTTGTACTCCTTCCCATCGACCGAGCCCCAGATCGTATAGGTGTCGTTGGCATCGGCCTGGACGGCGAAGGATTGAATCTTCGTCACCACACCGAGATCCCAGGTCACGGTGGATGCGGCGGTGTCGAAGAGGGCGGCCGGCTGGGCATCCCAGGTCGAACCTTCGGGCACGATCTGCTCGTCGGTGAGCAGGCCCAGATCGCGCCGCATGTCTTGCCAGGTGATGGGCTTCTTGTGGGCTAGGAGGTTGCCCTCCGGGCATGCGGGAGCGGCCGATTGGCTTTGTGCGCGTACCGGCGGGGCGGCCAGTACGCCAAGGAACAGGGGCAAGATGCCCAGGGCAAGACGTTGCATAACCCAGCACTCTATCTTGCTTACGGCCCCGACGTCACCCGTTGTGAGCATAGTCTGTAACCGAACTCACTTGAGGCCGGAGTCGGTTCGGGCTCCGGTTTCGGCCCTTACCGCCGCTTGCGACGCTTGCCGCCGCTCACGCGCCGCTCAAGGCGTTCGCGCCAAACCGGCTGGTCCGCCTTGGCCGATTCTTCCCCGTCGTCCGCGTTCGTCACCAGGTCGGGCACCGCGGCGGGGGTGGGCTTGATGTCCACCTGCGCGTTCACCGCGGCTGGGGCCAGCGCCGCCCGGGTGGCTACCATCATGTCCCAGGCGATCATGACGAATCCGAACAAGGTCACCAGCGCCATCCACGTGTATTGCTCGTCGAGCCCGGTCGGCATGGCGAAGCTCTTCAAGGCCGGGGCGTTGCGCATCGACGCCGGCAAGATCTTGGCCAACCAGCCGGGAATGCCCTGAATCGGCGCCCAGCCGATAAACTGGGTCAAGGCCGTCACGATGAGTAGCCAGCGGCCCGCAGCCTCGTTCTTGGCGTAGAGCAACCCAACCACGATGACGAAGGCGTAGTAGTAGCAGGTCAGCTCGACCCCGAACGCAATGAACGTGGTGGACAGCGCGATGGCTTCCCACGGGTCGGATTTGCGGACCGCCAGTCCCATCAGCACGAGGTAGCAGGCGAGAACGCCGAAGTAGAGCGGCTTGGCCTCGCGGAAGCTCTTGAGGCGCGCTTGTTTCCAGGGGCTCCACGGATCTACGAGCTGGTCGTTGCGCACGAGGCGCCCGACCTCGGACGGCCGGTAGTCCACCACCGTGCGCAGGCCCATATAGTTGGTGAGTGGGGTCCCCTGGTGCTTGAGGGTGTTGTGGATGAACGCGGGATAGGCGTCGGCGCCCCCGGAGGTTACCACGCTCACCGGCAGAAGGATTGCAACCGCCAGCGCGGCACCCATGAAGAAGCGCATGAATCGTGGTTCGAGTCGCCGATGCTTCACGAGGTGGTAGCCGGCCGCCAGCACGGGCGCCACGAACATGAAGACGGGGAAGATGCGCAGCAGGGTCGAATACGCCAGGCACATGCCCGAATAGAAGTAGCGTTCCTTCTTTGCCAAGCACACCGAAGCCACCATCCAGAACAGCCAGTCCCAGCGCAAAAGAGAGCCGCCGGTCCAATACCAGCGCGACGGGAAGTTGGTGGCAAACGCCAGCAGTGCCACGGTCAGCGTACGCCAGCCGAAGGCCCACCAGATGAGGAGCGACAGGAAGAGAACCAGCAAACAGTCGATGCTGTCTAGGACCAGGATCTGCGTGCGGCTGGCCGGGGCGAGGTTACTCAGGATGGTCCCGAGAATGTTCCACACCGGGGTTCCGTTGTAGCCGTGGTCGGTCTGGGCATCGTCCCACCGGCGCGCGCTCTCAAGGGTTCGAAAATAGCGCAGGTCGTGTTTGAGCGAGTCCCAGCGCTCTTGGGTGAAGTGCGCCTTGCAGCGCTCGGGATGGGCCAAGATCTCGGCCGTGGACTCCACCAGGTTGTTGCGCAGGTTGGTCATCTTGCGCAGCTCGACCCTGCGGCGCAGACCCGGCTCTTCGCTGTCGGCGATCGCCACGCATTCGTACAGGCGGTCGTAGCTCAGCTCTTTGAAATACTTCGAGCCGATGTAGTAGTGGAAGGTGTCCCAGCCGTGGATGAAGTTGGGAAAGTGGAATGACCCGAAATTGAAGTAGGTGAGGAATGCCACGACGCCCATGACCACGACGATGGCGTTGCGCACTTTCGACCGCGCGAAATAACGGCCCATGCTGAAACGGAGCCGGCGGAACGTGCTCGCATCTGGGGCCAGGGTCGGCTTGACGCCCGCCTTGCGCGCCTGGTTCACCCTGCGTTCCCACCACAGGAAGAGGAGCCCGAACAGGGCCAAGACGAGCTCCCAGTGGGCGCTGGCGTCGTTGTCCCAGTAGTCGACGATCTTCTTGGGCGGCACGACGGCGGCCGGCGCATCCACCACCTTCATCGCGGGCGGAAAGGGCGAGGGGACCTGGCAATAGGCCGCGACCTCGGTGACCGAGTAGAAGCTATCGCCGACGCCCTCGCCGAATTTGACGTAGCGGGCGGGCATGCCGCCCGCGTTGAGCACGCGCATGCGCAGTCCGTGGTTCGGCACCGGATCGATCTGCCCGAAGGCTTTGAAGTCCTTGCCGTCGACGGAGCCCCAAACCGTGTAGGTATCGTTGGCGTCGGCCTGGATGGCGAACGAGCGAATGGTGGTCACCGCACCGAGATCCCAGGTCACGGTGGATGCCCCCGTGTCGAAGAGGACCGCGGGCTGGGCATCCCAGGTCGAGCCCTCGGGCACGATCTGCTCGTCGGTCAGAAGGCCGAGATCGCGACGCGTCTCTTGCCACAGCATAGGCTTTCTGTGGGCCAGCAGGTTGCCCTCGGGGCACACGGGCGCGGGCGATTGATTTTGTGCGCGCGCGGGCGGGGCCGCCAGCAAGCCGAGAAATACCAGGACAATACGTCGCATGACTCGTCACTCTATCTTGCTCGCGGCCCGGGCGTAACCCGCCGCGAAGGCCTTGGTGTAACCCAGGGCACTCACGTAGCTGGCCAGCAATCCCACCGCGACCATGATGCGTCCGGCGGAGCCCAGATAGGGCTCCCACGCCGGAAGCAGGTTGCCGATGGACAGATAGGTTGGCAGGAAGCTCCACATGATGAGGTTCGATTTCAGCTTGCCCGCCAAGCTGCTCGGGATGTTGATGCGCGCCTCGGCCATGAAGCGCCGCAGGCAGACCACCCAAAATTCGCGGAACAGGTAGACGAAGATGAGGTACGGGGCGAGAAAACCCTTCAGGGTTGCGATGGTGATGAGGAACGACTCGAAGCAAAGATCGCAGAATTGGTCCAGGATTTCGCCTAGCCGAGTGACCCGCTTCATGCGTCGAGCCAGGTAGCCGTCCAGGTAGTCAGTGGCGCCGGCGAGTACGCAGAGGGCGATCCCGACGCCATAGGACCCCGAGAAGTATATGCACGCAGCAACGCACAGCAATACGATGCGTAGCATCGTGACCACGTTTGGTGGGGAGCGAAGGTCCCTGCGGATAGACGCGTCCATGGCCTTTGATACCACGAATGGGCGCGAGATTGGCCGAAGGGCAGGTGCTGCCTGTAATCTTACGGTATGTGGACCCACAGCACGACTCTGCTCCTGACTGCCTTGATGGTGCTGGCCAACGCATTCTTCGTCGCGTCCGAGTTCGCCATCGTGAAGATCCGCCCCACGCGGGTCCAAGAGCTGGTGTCGGGCGGCGGGCGCCGGGCCTGGATGCTCTCTGGCATCACCCGGCACCTCGACAGGTTCCTCTCGGCCAACCAGCTCGGCGTCACTTTGGCTTCGCTGGCCCTGGGCTGGGTCGGCGAGCCTGCCTTCGCGGATCTCCTCAGCCCGCACATGGCAACCCTGGGGCGCTTAACCGGCTTCGCGATCCATTCCATCGCGCTCGGATGCAGCTTCGCCGTCATTACGTTTCTTCACGCGGTCTTGGGCGAGCTGGTGCCGAAAGCGATCGCCCTGCAGAAAACCGAGCCCGTGGCGCTTTGGGCGGCGTTCCCTCTGCGCGTCTTCGCCATCGTGACCTTCCCTTTCATCTGGGCGCTGACCACGGCGGCCAACCTGTTTCTCCGCATGTTGCGCCTCAACCCCGCGTCCGGCGCCGAGATGCTGCACTCGTCGGACGAGCTGCGCCTGGTGCTCCAACACGTCGAGCTCGATCCCGGCGCACGGCGGCTCATCGATCGGGTGTTCGACTACACCCACCGGGTCGCGCGCCACGTGATGACCCTACGCCGAGACGTCGCCGTGCTGGAGGAAGGGCGTTCCTGGCGCGAGAACATCGAGATCGCGCTGGCCAACCAGTACACACGCTATCCGCTGGTCGAGCCGGGCACCGACAAGGTCCTGGGCTACATCCACATGAAGGACATGATGGCGACCCTCGCGTCCGGGAACGAGCCCAAGCGCATGCGCGAGCTGGCGCGCGAGCCCATCTATTGTTCGGAAGAAACCCCGAGCGAATGGCTGCGGCGCGAGTTTCAGCGGCGTCGGGTTCACATGTCCATCGTGCTCGGATCCGGGAACAGCTTCGTCGGCGTGGTGACCTTGGAAGATCTGCTGGAAGAATTCGTGGGCGAGATTCAAGACGAGCAGGACGTCGGCGAAATCCAGCCCATCGTGCGCGGCACCGAAGGGCGCTTCGAGGTCGACGGGCGGCTGACGCTCGACGTGGCCGAGCGCGAGCTTTCCGTGACCTTGCCGCCCATGCCGCCCGAGATCGACACCATCGGGGCCTACGTGCAGTCGCATCTGGTGCCGCCCTTGCGTCCCGGAAGGTCGGTGGAAATCGGCGGATTCCGTTTCACTACCATCGAGATCCGCGACGGCCGCATCCGCCGCCTGCGCGGCGAGGCCTTGCCGGAAGAAATTGGCGAGGACTCAGGGGAGGGTTAATCCCGTCGAATCGGGCCTTGGTTGTAGCCGCGGTCGCCGAAGGGCTGCAGTTTCTCGAGCCAGATCTGTTCGAGCAAGGTTAGCTCGTCCTCGATGGAGAATGCGGGATCGTCGCTGGGCCGGACGACTTCCAGGATCTCGAACACGAAGGCGTCAGGGCCGAGCCGGTTCCAATCGCTCTGCAGGGCTTGGTTGCCGTGCCGGCCGATGGACAGCATGAAGCGATGCTTGTTGAGCGGACCGTAGAGGTTGGTGCTGCTTCCAAGTAGGATCTTCCCGTTCTGGAGGTTCTTCACCTGGAAGATACCGGCCCGCAGAGGAGCTTCTTTGTAGGCGCGCCGAATGTCGGCCCGAGATTTCGATTCACCGCTCATGGCTCTTGATCTTTTGTCGAACTATTTCTATAGTCATCGAATTAAATATGGAAGTCAAGATGGAAACCGACAAGCCGACTGACGAGCTGGTGGAATTCTTCAAGGCGCTCGGCGACGGCAGCCGCCTGCGCATCGTGGGCTTGCTGGCGGAGCGGCCCTACACGGTCGAGCAACTGGCCGGGACGCTGGGCATCGGCGTGTCCACGGTATCGCACCACCTCGCGCGCCTGGCGCGCATTGGGCTGGTCGCCTCGCGGACCGAGAGCTACTACAGCCTGTACACCTTGCGCACCGAGGTGCTGGGCGGCTTGGCCAAGAGGCTCCTAGCGCACGCCGAACCGGCACGGCCGGCAGCCGAGCAAGAGCTGGCCGCCTTCGATCGCAAGGTGCTCACCACCTTCACGTCGCCCGACGGCCGGATTCTCGCATTTCCCACCCAGGAGAAAAAGGTTCGCGTGCTGCTTCGCCACGTGCTGCCGTCGTTCACCCACGGCGTGCGCTATCCCGAGAAGCGGGTCAACGAGATGCTTTCGCGCTACAGCGACGACGTCGCCCGCCTGCGCCGCTGGCTGGTCGAGTACGGCTACGTGATGCGCGAAGGCGGTGGCGGAAAGTATTGGCGCGTGGACGGGGAGTAGCCGGCGACAGGCTAGACCAGCGGGAACAGGTTGCTGTAGTCGTTCTCTTTGCCAAGCATGTCTAGATAGAGGGAGATCATACCGCGGTGGTGGGTCTGGTGGTTGAACATGTGCAGAATCAGCCCGCCAAATTGCCGCTCTTGATCGATGCCCTTGAGGTTCTTATAGCGCAGCATTTTCGAGAAGTCCTCTGGCCCGACCTCGTCGGCGAGCTCGGTGAGGCATTGGTCCAAGGCATTCCGGTCCACGTTCCAGTCTCGGTAAGTGGGGAACAGCAGATCCGTGTGGCTCGGGCTCTGTCCCAGAATTGGGTGTTGGTGAAACGAAAACTGGCGAAGCGTGGCGAAGCGACGCAGCCACGTGAAGTCACTCGTAAACACATGAGAGCAGAGCGAGCGGATGGACGGATAGTAGCCGCCCAAGGCCCGGTTCCACTCTTCGTCGCTGAGCTGGGCGAGCACGCGTCCCATCTCCGTATTCGCGTGGCCGTTGTACCGGGCCAGGAGCTTGATTGAGTCGGGCGTCATGAGTCCTCCTGGACGTGCAAGCGTAGCAGACGCCAAGCTGGAAGGCGCGGCGGTGTCGCTCTGTCAGGAATCCAACCTCGGTTGGTGGACTTTCACCTTCTGTTCGGGCGGTGTCGCCGGAAGTCGGGCCCACTTTGCTGGTCCGAGGGTTGCAATCCCTAAGCAGGCGAGGTCACCCATGAACAAGCCGTCCCCGACGATTGCCCACGAAACCGAGCACACGGTCTCCCTGATTCTGCCCCACCTGGCCGGCCTGTCATCGCTCCTCGACGTGGGTTGCGGCAGCGGCTGGGTGGCGGCTCGACTCGAAGAACGATCCTCGCTTGCGATTTCCACCGTCGATATCGGCGACTTCAGGTCGGTGCCGACGCCCGACTTTCACGTCTTCGACGGCGTGCGGCTGCCTTTTGCCGACAAGAGCATCGACGCCGTGCTGTTCTCCTTCGTGCTTCACCACGTGCCGGACGAGCTGAAGCCGCTGCTCATTGCCGAGGCCAAACGGGTCTGCCGGAAGCGCATCCTTGTGATCGAAGACACGCCCGCCTTTTGGTTCGATCGCTGGGCCAGCCAGCGCCACGGCGAATCCTTCCGGCGCAAGATCCGCAGCCGCGAACGCTTCGGGTTTCTCGACCGCGAGCAATGGATCAGGCTGTTTTCCCTGCTCGGCCTGCGGGCGATCAGGGCTGAAAAGCTTTCGCGCTGGTGCCGTTCGATCTGGCAGCCCTTCGCGCGCACCGCCTTCGTCCTCGACGTCGCACGCTAGATCTTACGGCGTATTCAGCTTGAGCACGCTCTTGCCGTTGATGCTGCAGGTGGTTTCCGCGGTGATGCTCACGGCCTTGCTCTTCATCACCACCTCATCCTTACCCATCTCCATTTGGCTTGGCCCGGCGGCTGCCGTCACCGCGCCGGCCGTCACCGCGATGGCACCGGGAAGAATGGAAAGCCCGCTGCCGCCGCAGAGCAGGTTGATTCCCGTCGGAGACGACACCGTAATCATGCCGGTCCTGTCCACGAGGACGCTGGCACCTCCGGCGGTCAGCTTGACCATGCCGGCCGAATCCAAGGTCACGTTGGTGCCCTCGAAGGTCAGGCTGGTCGCGTCTTGATTGAGCTGGAATCGCTCGTCGGTGGTCAGGGTGTAGGCCAGCTTCACGTGCTCGGTCTTGTTGTTTTCCGCGACCAGCACCTGATCGCCGTCGACCTTGCGAAAATGGTCGGCGCCGTAGAGTTGGGTCACGTCGCCGGTCACGGTCTTGTCGTGCGAGCCACCTACCACGACGCTGTCGTTCACGTTGACGGTGGTGGTGCGATTGTGTTTGACGAGCGTGCTCTCGTCGCCGCCCACTTCGATGCTGCGATCGACCCGCACGTGCAGGCTCTGGTCGTGCTTGACCAGGGTGGACATGTCCTTTTCGGCCTGGATATGCAGCTCTTCCTTGCCCTTGTCGTCCTCGAACCGGATCTCGTTGAAGTTGTTGGCGCTGCCACCCTTGCTGCTGCGACTCTTGATGCCACTTTGGGTCTTGTGTTGTGGCAGATCGTACGGCGGCATGTTGTCGGCGTTGTAGAGGCTGCCGGTGATGACGGGCCGGTCGGGATCGCCGTCGAGGAACTCGACGATGACCTCGTGCCCAATGCGGGGAATGAAGATCGCACCCCACTTGGCGCCCGCCCAACCCTGGGCCACCCGAATCCAGCACGACGAGCTCCGATCCTTTCGACCGAGCCTATCCCAGTCGAATTGCACTTTCACGCGGCCGAGCGGATCGGTGTCAATGTCTTCGCCCGACGTTCCGACCACAAGCGCGGTCTGCGGCCCGGGCATGGTCGGCTTCGTTGCCGTGCGCGGGGGGCGAAACGGATCGCGACTGTCCTGCAGACGATAGTGCGCCCGGAAGGGTTCGTCCGACTCGGCGGTCTCACCGGTTTCGTATTGATTGATGGAAAGCGTGTACTCGGCCGCGACCACCAGGAACAACCGGCCGAAGCCCTCGGCATCGAAGAACGGGTCTACCTCGTCAGCGCCGAGGGCCGGCGCCGTCAGTGAAACCAGGTGGCCGACACCCAGTCCCATCGGGTTGCCTTCCACCTCGATGGTCGTGTTCGCGGCACGGTCGGCGTCCACGCGCTGGGCGGCCTCAAGTTGCGCCTCCTCCGGATCGAGGAGGCCCCCCGGGTAGTCGTAGGCCTCGATGGTCGGGCCGGGCAGGGGGGCGACCGAGGATTCCTCGCCGAAGGCTGGCTTGTCCGGGCGCTTTTCGGTGTGGTCGTAGCCGCTCAAGACCGTATGTCTCCCCGGGTAGATCCGCTTGCCCGGTTGTAGGGCCCAGAAGTGCTCTTTGATGTCCGCGCCTCTGCGCCGCTTGGAAAAGTAGGGAACACTTTCGTAGTGCTCGGCGGTCTGGTGACCGGCGGCAGAATCCGCCAACCGCATGGCGTGCTTTGCCTTCTCGTGCTCGAAGAAGTAGTAGATGCCTTCCTCTTCGAGCAGCCGCTGGACGAGGTTGAAGTTGCTCTCGCGGTATTGCACGCAGTACTCACGGCTCCGGTACGCGTGATCGGCCACGGCCTCGGCGGCAAGCTGCATGGCCTGCAGGGGCCTGAGCACCTCGGACACGATGCTCAAGGCATCTTGGGTGGGGTCATTGAAGACGCGACAGTCACGCGTGCTTTCGAGCAAGCTGAGCGACGGCCTCAGCACCGCCGCATAGCGGGTGTGACCGTGGGTGATTCCGGTCTTGGCGAAATCCACCACGATGCCGTGGAAGTATCTCTTGAGGCCGGTGTCGAGGTTGATGCATACGCTTAGCGGGCGCCCCAGAACGTCGGTGGCGTCGATATCAGGCAAGTCGGATAGAAGCTCGAGATCGAACCGATAGGGCTGGCCCAGCTCCTCGCGTCCCCGTAGGGTTTCTAGCAACACGGCCGCGCCCTCGGGAAAGGGGCCGCTGACCGAAACGTCACGTCCTAGAAGTGGCATGGCCTGGGAAGAACTCTAGTGCGTGGCCAAGTCGCGTCAAGTGGTTTGGCTCGTCTATTTCCGTTCCAGCTTCGCAGCCAGCTCGCGCGCTGACAGCAGGCGAGACGCGGGTTTGGTTCCGCTTGCCACGCCGCGAATCTCGGCAGCCGTCTGCGGATTCCTGCGGGCCTGGAAATCCCGGCCCATCGCTTTGCGCAAGCGCTCTTGCTCCTGGGCTAGGAACGCCCACGCGATTTCGTCGTCGGTCGGATCGGTACGGCTCTCGACCCGTGCTCGCGTCTCGTCGTTGCCGCGACCCTCGACAACCACTGGCCGTGGCGTGGTGCCTGCAGTGGTCACCGGAATCCCGAGCACCGGGGTCCTGACCGGCCGGGCCACGGCCTGCGCCTTGGCCGCCTTTTGCGTGGCCCCGTGCTCGCGTTCGATCTCTTCCTGCAAGAGTGTCACGCGTGCCTCCAAGAGGCGAAACGCCCGCAGCATCTTCGCGACCACCACGACGATCGCCAGGAAGGACAGCACGACACCGATGTCCGTGACCCTCATGATCCCATCATCGCACGAGCGCGGGTTTTGTGCGCGTCCGCAGCAACCGCCGTAGCACGAGCAAGATGGGGATGACCTCGAGGCTGCCGGCAACCGCGAAGGCGGTTCCGGCCCCGCCGGTCGCGTCGTACAGCGCGCCCACCGCGGGAAAGCCAACCAAGGCGCCGATTCCCAGTGTGGTGGAAAACAGCATCTGGCCGGTGGCGCGCAGCTTGGAAGGAACGCATTCGCCGATCCACGCCATGCTGGTGGCCCAGAACATCCCGAAGGTCATGGCGTGCAGAAGCTGGGTCGCGATTATCAAAGCCGGGTTTCGTGTGGACGCCACAATCCACCAGCGTGCGGCGCTGACGATGAACGACACGGCGAAGAGCGAATCGAGACTGAAGCGCGAGCGGAGCCTGGCGTAGGCGACGAACAACACGATCTCCGCACCCGCCCCGACCATGAAAGCGTAACTTGTGGTGGTGGCGGGCAGGCCCCGGTCTTGCAGCAGCACGCCGAAGAAGCCGTGGAAGGGTGACAGGCCCACCCAGTGCAGGCCCGCGATCAGGAACAAGAAGCGCAGCCGCCCGTCGCGCAGAAGCTCTTTCACGTCGTGCAGGCACGGCGTCTCCCTGCTGGCGCTTCCCCGCAGGCCCAGGCTGGCGAGAAAGCTGAGCCCGAAGCCCACGGTGATGAGGGTGGGGACCAGCGGGTCGCCATCCTTGACGGTTCGCCAATCGAGCATCGCGCCCGCCACGAGGCAGGTCGCGACGAAGCTTGCCGAGCCCCACAGCCGAACGCCGGTGTAGTCCCGGCGCTGGGTGCGCGCGCGTTCCACCGCAAGCGAATCAGCCATCGCGGTAAGCGAGCCGGCGAAGAACTGTTGCACGATGTACAGAAACAAGAGCAACGGCATCGAGCGCACGAAGATGACCGGCACGCTGGCCAGGCAGGCGCAAAGACACAACCCCCGCAACACCAGGGCCGGGTGCCGGGTTCGATCCGCCAGCCATCCCCACACAAGCGGCACCCCGAGCTGCAGCGCGGGCGCGACCGCGAGCACGGTCGAGACCGCCTGTCCCGATAGCCCCAGACGCCGCAAGTACACCGCGAAGAACGGCGTGCTGACACCGATGACCACGAAGTAGCAGACGTAGAAGACCTTAAGCATCGACAAGTGAAGGGCCGTCTGCAGTCCCGGCCCAGGCGATTTAAGCTGGGTTTCGCCGCCCCCCGTTTTCCGACGGCGCCAAGGCCAGCAGTACCAGTGCGGGCACTGCCATCACCATTGTGGTCGCGAAGAACGCGGTCCAGCCGGCCGCCTCGATGAGATAGCCGGAGCCGCCGCCGAGGGTGCGGCCCACGATGGTGGAGGCGCTCGACAGCAGCGCGAACTGCGTGGCCGAGAACGACTTGTTACACAGCGACATGATGAATGCCATGAAAGCGGTTTCGGCCATTCCGCTGCATAGATTGTGGATGCCAATCGCGACGGGGAGGAGAGCGTGGTTCTTGCCGACGATCGACAACGCCAGATAGCCGCTGTTGGTGGCAGACGCCAGAATGCCGAACAGGAAGAGCGCCTTGCGCACGCCGAGCTTGGCAACCATGCCGCCGCCGAGCAGAACCCCGATGGTCACGGCCGCGAAACCGACGACCTTGAGCGAAACTGCGATCTCCGTGCCCGAGAATCCGGTCTTGATGAGAAACGGTTGGATCATGCCCGAGGCGACGTAGTCGCCGAGCTTGTACAGCATGACGAAACCGATTCCGCGCAGGGCACCGTCGCGGGCGAAGAAGTCGAGGAACGGCTTGGTGAAGGCGTCGGCCACGCTGCGCGGCGGGCGAACCGCCTCGGGCTCGGGTGCGCGCCAGCTGATGACGATGGTCGGAAGCATCAGCAGGGCCATCACCTTGAACACCGTCGGCCACGCCATGTGGTCGGAGAGGGCCAGCGCACCGGCGCCGGACACCAGCATGGCGATGCGGTAGCCAAGCACGAAGGTGGACGTGCCCGAAGCGCGCTCCTCGACGGGTAGCACGTCGGTGCGGTAGGCATCGCTGGCGATGTCCTGGCTGGCGGAAAAGAACGCGACCACGAGCGCAGCGGCGGCCATGGCGACCGGCATGGAACGCGGATCCAGGCTGCTCATGCCCCAGATGCCGAGCGCGAGGCCGAGTTGGGCGAGCGCGATCCAGCCTCGCCGTCGGCCCATGAAGGGCAGGTTGTAGCGGTCGAGCAGGGGCGCCCACAGAAACTTGAACGAGTAGGGAAGGCTGACCAGTGCGAACAAGCCGACGGTCTTGAGGTTCACGCCGACTTTGGTCATCCAGGTGCCGAGCGTGGAGCCCGACATGGCCAGCGGCAAGCCGGACGCGAAGCCGAGTCCGAGGAGCATGGCGACGCGTTTGCTGCGAAATGCGCCAAAGAAAGCGCCCATGGGACTACCTTCTACCCTTCAAGCCCGGCGCGCCAATTTCCGTATGGGCGGTTTTGCGTGCACAAACGGGGCGGATTGGTCGGCAGGCTCGACAGCGCCGCGCGAAAACGGCTTGCCTGTGCGGTCTTCCGTCGCTGCGGCGGTTGGCATGCCCGCTGCACATGCCAAGAG
>CAZBIU010000109.1:0-18514 GCA_964491625.1 uncultured Myxococcales bacterium | reverse complement strand
CACGAGGCACATCGATGCGGGCAAGCTCGCCAGCCGCAACGCCATCATTGAGGTCATCACGTTGTTGCGCGAACTGCTGTTTCCTGGCTATTTCGGGCGTCAGAACCTCGCCAGCGAGGCCATCCAGTATCATGTGGGCGATCTGCTGGTGGAGATCCGAAATCTCCTGTCCGAGCAAATCGAGGGCGCCCTCCGGCACACAGCCCGGCGCGGCAACAGCACCCACACCGACTTCGCCGCCCGCGCACGCGAAGTCGTGCACGAGTTTCTCGCCACCATACCGCGGCTGCGTGCCGTCTTGGCCACCGACGTTCAGGCGACTTTCGACGGCGATCCCGCGGCAGCCGACACCGACGAGATCATCTTCTCGTACCCGGGCTTCTTCGGCGTCACGGTGTACCGCCTTGCGCACGAGTTGCACGCGAGGGGTGTCCCGCTCATTCCTCGAATCATGAGCGAGTACGCCCACAGCGTGACCGGAGTAGACATCCATCCCGGTGCCACCATCGACGAGTACTTCTTCATCGACCACGGAACCGGTGTGGCCATCGGCGAAACCACGCAAATCGGCAAGCGAGTGAAGGTTTACCAGGGCGTGACACTGGGTGCACTCTCGCTGCGCGGTGGCCAGAGCCTTCGCGGCGTCAAGCGCCACCCCACCCTTGAGGACGAAGTCACGGTCTACTCAGGCGCGTCCATCCTGGGCGGCGAAACAGTGATCGGCAAAGGCGTGGTCATCGCCAGCAACGTGTTCGTCACGCAGTCGGTCCCGCCGCGCACCCGGGTCACGGTCAAGAATCCCGAGCTGCAGTACAAGAATCAGCCGCCGACCGAGTTCAAGCAGGAAACCGATCTCGACTGGAGCATCTAGCTGTGGCTTGTCCGGGTTTTCGATTGCCGAAACACATCCACTATGCTAGACATATGTCTTCTATAGCACACTTCTCGCGATGGTCATCACAGCTTCGAACCTTCGACCTCACTCCCTCACGGTGCGTGCCAGGACTCTGGTGTTCGAAGATCCATGTTCGCGTGAACTGTTGCGCCAGATTCGCCAGATCGCCCCGAGCGAGGCAACCGTGCTGGTCATCGGCGAGACAGGAACCGGTAAAGAGATTGTCTCTCGCTATGTCCATGAGCTGAGCCGCCGGGCGTCTGGACCGTTCGTTGCGGTCAACTGCGGTGCATTTTCGGAAAACCTCGTCGACGCGGAGCTGTTCGGGTACGAGCGCGGCGCCTTCACCGGGGCCGTGACCTCGAAGAGCGGATGGTTCGAAGCGGCGCAGGGAGGCACCCTGTTTCTGGACGAGATCGGCGACCTGTCGCTGCCTCTTCAGGTAAAGTTGCTGCGCGTGCTTCAGGAGCGAGAGGTCGTTCGACTGGGTTCGCGCACGGCGATCCCCATCGATGTCCGGTTGGTCGCGGCGACCAATGTGGACCTCGGGGCCGCAGTGCGCGCGGGACGCTTCCGGGAGGACCTCTTCTTCCGTCTGAACGTCGCCTCTCTCGGCGTACCGCCGCTGCGCGAACGGCCTGGGGATATCCTGCCGCTGACCGAGCATTTCCTGCGCGTTCACGGCCAACGGTGTGGTGTCGACGACCCGACCCTCAGAGACGAGGCCATCCAAAAGCTTCTCGACCATAGCTGGCCGGGCAACGTACGCGAGCTCGAAAACGTACTTCATCGTGCGGTACTGACCAGCCGAGGTGGCATCATCGATGCTGGCGACCTTTCCCTGCAGACCAGCCGGGCCAGCGTTTCTGCCGAGCCCCCGTCGAATCCGACGCCGAACCTGGCATCGTTCGAACGTGCGCTTGCGCCCCTTTTCGAGCAGGGAGGCCCTGAGCTTTACGAGAAGATCGTATCGGCCGTGGTGACGCAAGCCTATCAATTCTGTCACCAGAACCAGGTGCAGACAGCCAACCTGCTTGGCATCAGCCGCAACGTGCTCCGCGCGCGCCTCGCCATCTCCGGTCTCATCGCCGGACGTAGAAACAAGAAGCCCGGCGTGATCTCGCCGCACGATGCTTCAACCGTTGCCGGGTAGACCGTCGCGATGACAGATAAGCTTGCCAGCGCGCTTGGCTACAAATACCTCTTTGGTCCCGTGCTTTCCCGCAGGCTCGGCCGCTCACTGGGCGTGGACCTCTTACCCTACAAGACATGCTCGCTCGACTGTGTCTACTGCGAGTGTGGCGCCACGACCGACCTGACCGCGACGACCGACATCTTCGTGCCTACAGGCGACGTAATCGCAGAGCTCGACGACTACCTTGGTCGGCAACCGTCCCTCGATTTCGTAACCTTCGCCGGCTCGGGCGAGCCCACACTTCACGCAGGCCTGGGCGATATCATCGCGCACATCAAGCGCCACTACCACGACTACAAAGTCGCGGTACTGAGCAATGGAACGCTCTTTCGTCGCCCCAAGATCCGAAGCGCCGTCCGGGAGGCAGATCTATTGATTCCCTCGCTCGACGGGGCCACGCCCGAATCGTTTCGGACCATCAACCGGCCCGAGCCGAGCATCCAGCTGAACGAGGTCATCGACGGCCTGGTGGCGCTGCGAAGAGAGTACCGCGGTACGTTGGTGCTGGAGGTCTTCGTCGTGCCGGGGGTTAACGATTCCGAGCACGAGATCGCCGCGCTCCGTGAGGCTGCGCTGCGAATTGGACCGGACGCCATCCAGCTCAACCGCCTGGATCGCCCCGGCATCCTGCCGTGGGTGACGCAGGCATCGGACGAGTTGCTGGCTCGCATCCACGAACAACTTCTTCCTCTCACGGTCTTCGAGGTAGCCAGGCGGCAGCCGGGCGAGGTTTGTCGCATCGACGACGAACATCTGCGCGGAGCCATCCTGACCCGCCTCACGGATCGCGCTTTCGATACCACCACCCTCGCCTTCCTGCTGGGCTGTCACGAAGGGCTGGTTGCAAAACACGTCAATCAGTTGCTCGCCGAGGGGCGACTTGCCCGTGTGGTCAGCGACGGTACCCTAGCTGACGGTCCATCTCGTCGATTGATCGTGAGGCTGCCCTGACGGCAACCTTCATCGTTTCTTCGATTGGGAGTTCCCTACAACGTTCCGGCAACGGCGCGAATCCCCCATTCGCCTTGTTCCAGGACTCGCCGTTCCTGGTGCAGTTCCGCAAGCGCTTGAGTCAGAGGCCGAGGATCGATCCACGTACTGACATCGAAGTATGTCGGAATGAACTTCCAGTCTGCAAGGAAGCGCGTGAAGTCGGCCAAAGCCTCAACCGCATCTAGGTCCAGATCGGTGCGCAGGTGGCGATGAACATCGCTGCCGTAGGCGCAAACCACCGTCGCCTCGGACGACCGGGTTTCCTTGGCGAGATATCGCAGTGTCTCCCCGCGGTGGTCTTCAGCCCACCGGCCTGCCTGCAGAACCTTCTTGACCAGGCGGACAACCAGCGGAAAGTCGCCTTCGATTAATGAAGCGCTGACCGTTAAGGTGCGCGGCGACCCATTGTTGATCCGAACCTTGGGATCGGGATGACCGCCGAGGTCATAAACGGTGCGGGCGCCGATGGCCCTGGCCAGCTCCAGCCCGAGCGGTCCCTTGTGATAGATGACATCTACCTCGTCCTCCAGAAGCGCCCGTGCCTCTCTGCTGCCGAGTAGCGTCTGGGGATCGGAAGGGCCTCCTGTTGGATCGGTCTCAGCCGCAGGCAGTTCCACGAACTCCACGTCCTTCTCCGCAAGGCCTTGCGTGTAGAGTGCCGCGACGTAGGCACGGATGGTCGTGGCCTTCCAGAAATCGACGGGTACCCAGGGCCGCGTGACCACCCCCAGACGCTTCCCCCTGAGATCTGTGATTCTGTGGACATCCGAGTCCACACGCGTGAGGATTGCCTGGGACTCGTTGGTCCACGTCAATCCCAAAAGCCGCGTATCGCGTCCACGTGCGCGAGACCAGATGGCTGGAATACTTCCGCCCTGTCGGACGGCATTGGGCAGCCAGTGGTCGAAGTGAGAGCCCCTCACTTTCGGATCTGCTTCGTCCTGGAGTGCGCGGACCGAAACCCGGTCGTGATCGAACTCAGCCTCGATCCAGCCCAGTTGGGCAGCGATGCCAAGCGGTGTCGGGGCGGGGCACCGTGTGTACCACAGGGTCTTAGACCTGGAGTAAGCCTTGCTCATAGTAACCTCCCTGCTACGGCATCTTCGGTCTGCCCACGGTGTCTCCCCCCGGGTCGGTGCGCGCCCCCGCTGACCGCAGGAGGTTTCCCTGCCGTACGCCCCACTCCTGTACGCGCACCGACCTCCCCTCGCCGCACCTTCCACGAAGGATGCTCTCTCGAAAAAATCGGTTCGCCCACCAGCCCCCAACCGCTTAGATGTGTGTGTTGATCACGAGCACTTGGTCCTGAACGAGAGGGCAGAATGCGATTTGCCTGGTCAGAATTGCCGGTGGGCGAACCACGATGGCTAGAGACTGCAACCTCGATGCCAGGGGAAAAGCCTCGAAAACCCTAGAGATTCCTCGTCAAAATGTCTTTCCGGCACCAAATCTTCAACATCGCTGCTGCCCTGGCAGCAGCGTCGCGGCCTGTGCGATCATCCGTTGTCGCCACTTTAGTGGACACGCGTCCACTCTATGCGTTCTCAACAACGTAGCTTCGGGTTAGGAATCGAGCTGTTGTCATGGCAACAGTCGTGCTTTTCCACTGTTGGCGCAGCAACACTCGCACACCCATTCGTTTGGTCGGAGACCCCGGTTGGCGAGGGCGGGCCGATTCTACAGGCAGTCTTGGCGCCGGCTCCCGATTGCCACAGGAGAACGGATCTTGCATGCGCTCGGAACCATGAAGAGTTCCCAGGACGACCTGAGAGCCGAGGCCCTAGCCAGGCACGCTGCCGCGCTCCTGCGCAGAGATGTTGCCGGAGTAGTCGACCAACGACAAGACGACATTGCCTGGGAACGGTTGCTGCACTCAATCCTCCGTGAAGACCAACGACATTCCCACCGCCAAGTCCGCGCCGATGGCGGACTCGGCAGGCCTGGAGCCGAGTCCGAACCTTGGGCTAACGGAAGCAATGTCGCCAAGCACTACGCCGTACCACACAGCCGCTGAGGTCGTCTCCAACCTACTGACTCAGGATCATCGATCGTGGTGCTGACGCCCTCGCAGCGCAGGGAACGCTTGGCCATGAGCTGGCTGTGCAACAACTCGCCGCAGGCAATCGGTCAATTCAGACGATAGGGTTGATTCACTTTGCAGAACACAGAACCCGCGAACGACAGCCGCAGCCATCGAGCCCCAATGACCATGCACTTTTTCGTTGCCATAGCGGCGATCGTCGCCGGCGTCGCAGAATGCTCGATGCATGCTCCCTGGAGGCCGTGTCGCGTGCAATTCCGCTACCGCCTCCCACTGAGCCAACACGAATCGTAATCCCGATCGTGTTCGCTCTGCAGTGACGGGCCGCTACTCGAACCTCGCAGGCCGCCGCGCCACCACGTCGATCTCCACCGACGCGCCCAGTGGCAGCTCGGCGACGGCAATTGTGGTGCGAGCTGGATAGGGCGCATTGAAGCGCGTCTGGTACACGGCGTTCATGCCGGCAAAGTCGCGCATGGTCGTGAGGTAAACCGTGCACTTGACCACATTGTCGGTGGTCAAACCGGCGTCGTCTAGGATCGCCACCAGATTGTCAAACACGCGTTGAGTCTGCACGCCGATCTCTTCGCCCACCAATTCCCGCGTCGCCGGATCGATGGGTGTCTGCCCTGACAGGTACAGGACGTCACCGGCCCACGTTGCGTGCGAATAGGGTCCGATGGCGCGAGGAGCGCTCTTGCTGTCGACGGTTTGGCGAGGCATGTTGACTGTCTCCTTGTGTTTGGGTAGGCGGCAAAGCCGGAATTCCTTCTTTCAAACCAGATAGTAGGCTGCTGCGCCGACGGTGTGTGCTTGCGCTCGATCGTTGCAGTGGACGCAGCGATTATCGTCGCCAAGCGCGCGGTAGGCGGTACGGACGGCTTGCAGCGTGGCTGAATCGATGTCGTCTTTCTCGACGAAAAGGCGATCGGCGGCGAGAGCGCCGGACGCCTCTAGGCGCTTGAGCGGTCGTTCCATATCACCGCGCACCCCGGCGAGGAAGATATCGATCCCTTTCTCTTTGGCGTCGTTCAGCAAGTGCTCGAGCTTCTCCAGGCAGACGGCGTCGGGATTGCGCAGACGCTTCACCCTCAGCACCACATGGCGGATCGACTGCTGTCGGGCGCGCTCGACCACGGTCTGCAGGCTCGTTTCGAGCGCCGGCGCGGTGCCGAAGAAGAGCTCGCCTTCGAGGTCGTAGATGCTGATCGCCGCACACTCAGGGTCGCTCGGAACGCGGTCGCGCACGATGCGCTCGTTGCTAACCACCAACTCGGACACGCGAAGCTGCGCGGCCCGGGGCGCGTACAGGAGAAGCGACACGCCGACGCCGATCAGGATCGCGAACTCGACCCCGATGATGAGGGCGCTCAACGCCGTTGCGGTGAGCAAGACGGCGTCGTACCGCGCGGCACGCATCACATATCGCAGTCGCCGAACGTCGATCAGCCGGGCGGCAGCCACGATCAGCAGGCCAGCCAGCGCCGCTTTCGGGATGTACCGGGTGAGCGGCGCGAACGCGATCACGAGCACGGCAACGGTGCCCGCCGCGAAGACGCCGGAAGCCTTGGACACTGCCCCCGACTGGAAATTGATCGCTGAGCGCGACAACGAACCGGCACCAGGCATGCATCGAAAGAAGCCTCCCACGAGGTTCCCGAGTCCTTCGGCCACACACTGCCGATCGACGTCGATGTGCTGCCGTGTCTCGTGGCCGATAGCCTTCGCGATGGCAATGGTTTCGAGCAGCCCCAAAAAGCCGATGGCCAGCGCGCTGGACGACAAGGGTGCGAGCCACTTCCATTGAATCACCGGAATGTGAAAACCGGGCAGACTCGGGGGCACAGCCTCGACGAGGGGCACGGCGGCCCTGCCGGCGAGATCCGGGCGCGACCAGCCGGCCAGATACGCGGCACCCGCGACCAGCAACAGCACCACGAACATGTCGATCTGGGGCCATCGGTAGCGCCGCACCAACCGGCGCGCGACCAATGCCAGCACGATCGCGGCGCCGCTGATCGCGAAGGCTCGGCCGTTGACGTGCGCGGACTGGGTCAGCGTCAGCCAAAGTCGATGGAAAACATGTTGGTGACCGGTGCCCTGATTCTTCAACCCGAGCGCGTTGCCCACTTGACCGACGATGGTCAGC
The DNA here is from genome assembly GCA_964491625.1 of uncultured Myxococcales bacterium. GTDB lineage: Bacteria > Myxococcota_A > Polyangia > Fen-1088 > Fen-1088 > Fen-1118. Next base: position 11,241 of record CAZBIU010000109.1, on the reverse strand, counting down.
ACTGCCGCTCCCACCAGGAAACCGGTAATCACCGATTCAGAGATGTAGCGCGTGAGCCCGCCCAGCCTGAGGACCCCGATAGCGATCTGTACCGCGCCCACCAGCGCCGCGAGCAGGAACATCGCCTCGTACGCGTCGAGGCGCGCCTCGGGATCGATGAAGGACAGCGCGCTGAAGACCACGAGCGAGACGGCGCCGGTCGGTCCATTGATAAGGTGCGACGACGAGCCCAGCGCCGAGGCGACCGCGGCGAACACGATGGCAGCGTAAAGCCCGAAACGCGGATCCACGCCCGCAATCAGCGCATAGGCCATGCTCTGGGGCAGCGAAATGGCGGAGACCGTGAGGGCCGCTTGCAAGTCCTTCTGCAGCTCGCGTAGGCCGTAGCGAGATCGAGGCTTCATGGTGTCCCTCTGGGCTTCGGTCGATACACGTTGTCCACGAGACCTCCCTCGGATAAGAATCGCTGTTCCACGTCTTCCCACGAGGAACCTATGCGCGTGACCGGAAACAGCTCGATGTTTGCGAATTGCACCTTGCTTCGGTTCAGCGCAGATTGTTTGAAGGGACGGTAGCCGTTGCGCGCGATCAACTCCTGTGCGGTATCGCTGAACAGAAACTCCAGGTAGGAGCGGGCAAGCACTTCGCTGTGTTGCCGCCGCGTCGTGCTGTCAACCCACGCGACGGACGGCTCGGCGAGAATACTGACCGGCGGATAGACCAACTCGAGCCGGCCCTTCGCCTCCTCCACCTCGCGCAAGGCCTCGTTCTCCCAAGTCACATGGACGTCTCCAAGCTCCTCCAGCGCAAATGCATTGGCGGCGCTTCTCGCCGCTGGTTCGAGAAAGGGCGCGTGGTCGAAAAGCGCCTTCAAATAGACCAAAGCCGCGTCGTCGGTTCCTCCACGCAGAACGACGGAGCCGTAGGCGGCAAGCACACTCAGCTTTCCGTTGCCAGAGCTTTTGGGATCCGGCGTGATGACGTCCACGCCGGGGCGAATCAGATCCGGCCAATCATGGATGCCACGAGGATTGCCCCGGCGAACGACGAAGATGATGGTCGACGTATAGGGGCGCGATCGATTCGGAAGTCGAGTCGTCCAGTCCTGGGCGACGAGCCCGCGCCTGACCAGGGCAGCGACGTCGGAGGGCAAGCCCAGTGTGACGACGTCGGCGGACTGTTCCCCCGAGATCACCGAGCGTGCCTGCCGTGACGATCCGCCGTGAGACTGGACGACCGTGGCATGCCGGCCGGTCAAGGAAAGATAGTGCTCCGCAAAGCGAGCATTGAGCTCTCGGTAAAGCTCACGCGTTGGATCGTACGAGACGTTGAGCAGTCGACCGCCCGCGGCAGCGCCATGATTTCTCGCTCCGATGGCGATTCCGGCGAGAAGGATCGCGACGAGGGCAATCAGATCGAGCGGCCGGAGCCAAGCGGGTAATCGCCGAACCGTGCGGGGAGTGGTGATCTGGGATGGCGGTGGCAACGAATCCATCGCGACGCCTCTGCTGGCAATCCAGCCTTGATTTGCTCACGAGCGAGTCTTGCTTCAGCCATAGCACACGGTAGGCCGCTTGTCCCGTTTAATGGACCTCTGTCTTGCCAGGAGTGGCGGTTCCTGAAGAGGTCGCCGCGAGGGCATTGCGGGACACTGCGAAGCCAAGCTCATCGTGGCGTCTGCGCGACTCGAATACCCGCGTGCGCAGGCGTTCCGATCGGGTGGGCCGCAAGCGCGTGATCGGCTCGGGCCACGCGTTCTTTGCCGTGTCGATGGCCGTGTTTGCCTCTGCCGGATTCTTTGGGTCGCTCGCGGCTGAGCGAGTCCTGTTCACGCCCGGCAGCGTTTTTGTCTTCCAGACTGGAACCGCTGGGGGTTGAAGGAGGGTGCGGTAAGAGACAGCCTGCACGGTCCACATCAGCACGCTGGCGGCTCCCGCCGGCCCGCTGGTTGGTATGGAATCTGCTAAGCGACCTTACGCAGCGAAACCGACTGCGCGTCACTCGATTTCCGAAACATCGTTCGAATGAAACGGAGGATCCATGGCAACCGACACCGTCAAGCTTCTCGCCCGCTACAACGGCCACGCAAACCAGGAACTGGGCCGCATACTCGCCGGCCTGGCCGATGAAGAGTGGAACAGATCTTTCGGAGGCTATCTTCCGTCGATCCGCTCGCTGGTCTCGCACATCTTCACCAGCGACGTGACTTGGCTGAAGCGCTTCGCGACCTTGCGAGGGTTTCGCTACAGCCAGAATCCGGTCTTCGAACGACCGATAGCGAAGGGCGGGGTCCTGTTCCCGACCTTCGCCGACTACGAGCGAGACCGCAAGGACGTCGACGCACTGTTCGTGCAGTTCGCCGACGAGGTTTCGCCCGAGGACCTCTCCAAGCCCCTGCGCTTCAAGAATTACCAGGGCGTCGACCAAGAGCGGAACTTTGGCGGGCTCGTCCTGCACACGTTCAACCACCAAACCCATCACCGTGGCGCTGTGTCGACTTACCTCGATATCCTAGGCAAGAAAAACGACTTCAGCAGCATTGCGCCCCTGGTCTAGACGACGCGGTCGGGCCGGCGGGCGTCTGTCTTCCCAGCCAGATCGAGCGCCGCACCTTGCAGCGCCGGAAGGCGTAGCTAGGATGCGAGTCATGCAGAAGCCCAAGCCTGGTCACCTCCACGTGATGGGCAAACCCATCGGGGCCGTCTGCAACCTGGACTGCACGTACTGCTTCTACCTGGAGAAGCAGAAGCTCTACCCTTCTGCCGGCAAATTCATCATGCCGGACGACGTGCTGACCGAGTACATCCGCCAGCACATTGCAGCCCAGCCGGGGCCGACGGTGAGCTTCGCCTGGCAAGGCGGCGAGCCCACCTTGCTCGGCGTGGACTACTTCCGTCGCATCGTGGAGCTTCAGGGGCGCTACGCCGACGGCAAGACCGTCACGAACTCCATCCAGACTAACGGAACATTGCTCGACGACGAATGGTGCAAGTTTCTCCATGAGCAGCGGTTTCTCGTCGGTATCAGCATCGATGGCCCCCGCGAGCTGCACGATCGCTACCGCGTGGACAAGAAGCAGAGGCCAACCTTCGATAAGGTCATGGCCGGGATTGAGCTGCTCAAGCGATACGGCGTGGACTTCAACACGCTGACCGTAGTCCACCGCGACAACGCCCGCGAGCCGCTTTGCGTCTATCGCTTCCTGAAGGAAATCGGTTCTGTCCACCTTCAGTTCATCCCGGTCGTCGAGCGACAAGCTGACATCGATATGGGGCTCGCCCCTCCACCCTCGTCCGCCGCGCACTCGCCCCAGGCCGTCGTCACCCCATGGAGCGTGGATCCGGTCGACTTTGGAAATTTCCTCGTCGAGATTTTCAAGGACTGGGTCCACCACGATGTGGGTCGGATATTCATTCAGACCTTCGAGGTCGCGCTCGGGAATTGGATGGGCCTGGGTTCCAGCCTCTGTATCTTCGCCGAGACATGCGGCCGAGCCCTGGCGCTGGAGCACAATGGCGACGTCTACTCCTGCGACCACTACGTCTATCCTCAATACAAGCTTGGCAACGTACGCGAGCACGAGCTCGCCGTTCTGGCCGACCTGCCCGCACAGCAGCACTTCGGCGCCGCAAAGCGCGACACGTTGCCCGACTACTGCCGTTCGTGCGACGTGCGTTTCGCCTGCAATGGCGAATGTCCCAAGAATCGATTCGTCGACACCCCAGACGGCCAGCCGGGGTTGAACTATCTGTGTCAGGGATATCGCCACTTCTTTCGCACCATCGATCCCCACATGAAGGAGATGGCGCGATTGCTGAGGGCCGGACGGCCGGCCGCCGAGATCATGGGGCGCGCGGAGAAAGCATCCAGCGCCACAGTCCACATGGGCGGTCCTGACCGCAGCGTCGCCCGCAACGCCCCCTGCCCGTGTGGCAGCGGCCTCAAGTACAAGCGCTGCCACGGAAAGGCTCGCTGACCGCGCTCAGTCGCGACAGGCCTCGATCACCGACACCGTTGAAAGCGGCACATCCCCTTCGAAGGTCATCTCGATGATGCCCCTGGCAGCCAAGCCCTTGACATGGCTAAGCAGATGATGAGTCGACCGACCTTCCTTCGCGGGAAAAAATTCGACTTGCTTGCGGGCAAGCTCGCGAACCTTCGGATAGTGCTTCGCAAGTGTCTCCCTTGCCGCGGGCACATTCGACCAATGCGGAAGCAATAACAACAGTCGACCGTCTCGCCGAAGATGTGGCTTGGCCTCGGCGATGGAGCGCAGAACCAGCGTCGAGCCGTCGTCGCCGCCGTTGGTCGCAACACGCATGCCGGCGGAAAGTCCCCAGTCATCGCCCTCGGGATAGGGCACCGCTGGAGGATGCACCGTGATCACGTCGAAGGACTCTTGCGGAAAGCCGCTGTAGAGACTCGCACTCACCACCGCCACGTCGACGGTATTTCGTCGCGCATTTCGTCGGGCGGATGCCAGGGCTGCCTCGTTGACATCCGAAACTGTCACGGAGGTACCGGGCACATACTTGGCTATGGCGATGCCCACAACCCCGCTTCCCGTGCAGGCATCGAGAGCGATGGCTCCTTTCGGGATGACCTTGATGGCCTCTTCCGCCAGGAGCAGGCTCGCGGGCTTGGGCGCATAGACATCGTCGTCATCGGTTTCGAATTGCAGATCCCGCCACTGTATGGGTCGTCTACTCGTCATGGCATCACTCTTTTGTTTCCGTCGCGGACGGCGGCTGGAACGGCTCGCGCAGTCCTTCCGGCACCGGGGGATACTTCTTCAGACTGTCTTGGAACTCTCGAACCACCTTAAGGCAACTGACAATGGCCCAACTGTTGCGCAGAGTCTCCTCCGGATACTCTTCCTTGGGATCGGTGGTCAGGTTGAAGAGCTTTGGCAGGGTCAACTTCGCCGGTGTACCGAACCAATCGCGCGTCTCCTCGTAGAACGCGAGCTTCCAGTTGCGCCACTTCACCGCCTCCAGACGCTCGGCAACGAACGCCAGCACCGACTCGCGGTTCGAGATCGCTCGGCGGCCGAAAAGGAAATCGCTCTGGTCGACGCCGTCGATGGCCCGGTCCTTAGGCAAAGCGGCGCCGGCGATGCGCGCGAAGGTCGTAAAGGTGTCCACCTGGTGCACGATTTCGTTGCTCACGCGACCGGCGGGAATCTTGTTCGGCCAACGGGCAATGAAAGGCACCCGCAAGGAGCCTTCCATGTGGGTGAAGTAATAGCCGCGCCAAGGTCCCGAGGTGCCCTGCCAAGGCCAGGTGGCCTCGGGGCCGTTGTCGCTGGTAAAGACCACAATGGTGTTGTCGCGAATGCCGAGCTGGTCGACGGCATCCAGTATTTCGCCTAGGTGGTGGTCGGTCTCGACCACCGAATCCGCGAACTCGCCGCGGCCAGTTCGTCCGGCAAAGTCGGGATGGGGCAACGTGGGCAAGTGGACCTGCGTGAGCGGGACGTAGGCATAGAAGGGCCGCCCCTCCGCCACACTACGCCTCATGAAGTCGATGGTGCGCCGGGTGATCTCCGTGTCCAGCAAACGCCGCTGCTTAAGATCGTAAAGTGCAACCTTCCGGCTCTTGCCGCCCTTCTCGCCTTCCAAAATATGTTGCGGCTCGACGCCCGAGGCCTCGAAACCAGGATTGCCGGGCCAAAAGACTTCGTCCGTCGTGCGCGGAATGCCCCACCACTCATCGAACCCCTGGTCGTTCGGAAAGCGTCCGTCGACACTACCGAGATGCCACTTTCCGTAGTGCGCGGTCTTGTATCCAAGCTCGGACAGCAGCCGAGCCAGAGTGACCTCCCAAGGGTTCAGCCCCTGGCTGGCCAAGTCCCCGACGGCTGGATTGCCGATGGGAACGGTGAGCGTGCCCGAGCGATACGCGTAACGGCCGGTGAGCGTGGCGGAGCGGCTCGGCGTGCACTGTGCTTCGACATTGAAGTTGGTCAGCCGAAGACCTTCCTCGGCCAGACCATCGGCCCGCGGCGTGGGAGCGCCACGAATCTCGCCGCCCCCGTAACATCCGAGCTCGCCGTAGCCGAGATTGTCCGTAAGGATATAGACGATATTGGGTCGGCTGTGAGGACCCGTGGATTGCTGCTGGGGTTGACTCATGGTGCCGATGCCTTTCGTGATCGCGGGCCCCGCGACTCAACACTCGGGTGCGGCCTCTTCGCGAAGCAGGGCCATGCAATTGCGCTTGAGGAGCATGAACTCCGGACTGACCAACACGTCGATCTTGCGCGGTCGCGGTAGATCGACGTCGACGATGGTCTTGAGGCGGCCGGGCCGGCGGGTCAGCACGGCGACCCGAGAGCCCAGGAACACGGCTTCGTCGATGTCGTGGGTCACGAACAGAATCGTCATTTGGAACTCGCTCCAGACGTCGAGCAGAAGCTCCTGCATCGCCAGCCGCGTTTGTGCGTCGAGGGAGCCAAACGGTTCATCCATCAGCATCACACGCGGCCGATTGACCAGCACGCGTGCCAGACCAACCCTCTGCTGCATTCCCCCCGACAGCTGCGTCGGATAGTGACCGACGAATTCGGATAGGCCAACCTTGCGCAAGATCTCGTCGAGAATCGTCGCCCGCTCCTTGCGCCGGACTTTTCGCAGTCGAAGACCGAAGTCCACGTTTTGCCGGACCGACTTCCAAGGAAATAGCGTCGGTTGCTGGAACACGACGCCGCGGTCCGACCCTGGACGGGTCACAGCTGTCCCGTCCACCACGAGCGTCCCGCGGTGAGGAGTCTGAAATCCGGCTATGGTGCTGATGAGGCTGGACTTGCCGCAACCCGATGGGCCGAGAATGGTCAGAAGCTCGCCGGCTTCCACGTGAAGGGAGAGATCTTCGAGGGCGACCACGGCCTGGCTGCCGGCGCCAAACACCAGCGTCACTTCCCTGAGGTTGATCGCGCCGTCGCTCATCGGGCGTGCACCATGTGGCGGTGCCACGGCATCAGCCGCCCGCCCACCAGCTTCACCAGAAAGCTGGATCCCATTCCGAGGATGCCGATGACGGCCATTCCCACCACGATGTCCGGATAGTTCTGCAGAGTGTACGACTCCCAGGTGAAGTACCCCACGCCAAAGCGGCCCGAGATCATCTCAGCGGTTACAACCAGGAACCAACTGATCCCCATGCCGATGGTCAATCCCGTAACGATGGACGGCAGAGCCCCGGGAAGAATCACCTCGGTGAAGATGTGCCATTGGCGGGCACCGAGGGTCTGGGCCGCGTACACCAGGCGGCGGTCCAGGTTCTCCACGCCATGGATGGTGCTGAGGAGGATCGGGAACACTGCGCCGACGAGGCAGATGAAGATCATGCTCTGCTCAGGCGTGGGGAACATGAGTATGGCCAGCGGAATCCACGCGACACCTGGAATCGGACGCAGGATTTCGAGTGGGGTCATCACGATATCGCCGAGCAGCCGCGAACGTCCGATGGCGAGCCCAAGCGGAACGGCTATGGCGGTGGCAAGGGCGAAGCCCGTCAACACTCGACGCACGCTGCTCCACACGTGCTGGGGCGCCTTCGCGGATAGCACGAAGTCGACGGCCGCTCTCGCCACTTCACGCGGCGTCGGCACGAAGGTGAAGTTGATGACGAATCGAATCTTGTTTGCCGAGGCCAAATGCCACAGCAACACGAACGCCCCCAAGGCAAGAATGCGCACCACCATGCGGAAGAGCAGGACGAGCCCGCGACGGTGCGGCGGAGGCTCGTAGGCGCGCGGTAAGATCGGCCTCGCCGAAACGTCTCCTTGCGGCGTTGGATTAGGATGCTCGACCTCGGCCACCGTGGACATCGCGATGCCTCGGCTACTGCTTGCGGGCAGCCAGGAAAGCCACGGCCGATCCCTTATGCTCCGCGGCCCACCGCTCGGCCTTGGATTTTTCGAGGAATGCTGCGATGTCGCCCGAGACGGCGACATACCAGGCCTTGTCGGCGAATAGCTTGAGCCCCGTTTCGCGATCGTGAACGAAGGCCACGCGGACCTTGGCCTTCCGTTTCTCGAGCTGATCGAGCGCGGTGAAGGTGTCAGCGACGCTTTTGTACAGTCGAACCTTCTTCTCTCCAGCCACCCAGATCTGCCCTGCCAGCTTGGGATCCCTGACCGGCTGTCGGGTCGCGTAGTCCTTCTCGGTGAACGGCAACGGCGCGTAGTCGCGAAGACGAGCATCGTAGTCGTAGCCGAATTCGCGCGCCGCCTGGCGAATGAACCTGTCGTCGACGAAGGCCGACACGTCCACGTCGCGCTTGATCTTCTTCAGCACCTTGGCAGTCTGCGCTGCCTGACGAATTGCCCCCACGAACTCCGGCTTGAGCGTGTAGTCGCGCGTCTGAATACCGTGCGGCCCGTGGAACGCATAATAGACCTCGGCCTCGACTCCGGTCCATTGCGCCAGCTTCTCGCTGTATTCCTCGACATCCCCGCGCAACAGACGGTCCGCCTCGAGCGTAGCTTTCAAATAGGCGACCACAAGCTCGGGATACTTCGCGGCGAAGTCCGATCGGGTCTGCACGCCGTGGGTTGTGGTCACCTTGGTCGCGCTCCCGTCGAAAATCTTGCGTGCGAAACCGCGGAACGGAAACAGCTCGCCAAACGGTACGAAGTCCGCGTGCGCGTCGATCTGGCCTGACCTCAACGCCGTTCCCGCGACCTCGGGCGTCTGGGTGATGATGGTAACATCCCTGGCCGGATCCCATCCCTGGTCGAGAATTGCCCTTAGCAGCATCGCATGGGCGGTCGACACGAATGGCACCGATATGGTCTTGCCCTTGAGCTCAGCGAGCGACTGAACCGGCGACGCGGCGGGCACCAGGATCGCGTTGCCCGCGCCACTGATTCCTCCCGATAAGGTTGCGATGTAGATGGAATGGACATCGTTGCCAGCCTCGAGAAAGGCGGTTGCGCCAATGACCGCCGGAAAATCGGCCATCTGCACGATGTCCAGCTGATTGTTGAGGAACTTGGTGTTGAGTTGGCCGCCGGTGGGTTGGCTCTCCCATTGGATGTCGTAGCGCACATCCCTGTATTTGCCATCGTGGGGCAGATACTTTTCAACGAGCTTCAGCTCCCTGACCAGCGGCCCACCGGTGGCGCAGTTGATGGTCGTATCCTGGGTGCCAATGGCTATGCGAATCCGCTCGCCCGCGAGCGCCGTAGACGCATTCGCCAGGATCGAAAGGGTCCCAACCAGTATCCAGACCAAGTTGGACACCTCCTTGGCCCACGAAAGCTGACCCCTGTCGCAACGCGATCGCTTCATAAAAACTGCCCTCCGGTCGACGCCATGGTTGTATACAGGACAGTTGTTTTGTATCCGAGACACTCGCGCCATGCAAGTCCTATTTTGCCCGTCGGTAAAAAGCCGACCGGTCATGTCCTGCATTCTGAAGGAGATACGATGCGATGGTTCTGGTTCCTGCCCACCCGGCGCGGGCTGTTCCTGGATGGTGGCCATCGCCGTGGGCCAGCGTGGAACTGGTCCGGGGTGGCACCGGGACGGCGCTGGTGGGCGATCCCGAAACCGTCGCCGCGGGAATGGAGGAATACGCCAAGCTGGGAATCGACACCTTCATCCGTCGGGCTATCCGCATCTGGAAGAGGCGGATCGGACCGCGGAGCTCCTATTTCCCCATCTACCCGTGTTCCACGCGGATGCCGCCAGGCAAAGAAGCCTCACCGGGCCTTTCGGTGAGGTGGTGGCGAACGAACACCTGGCTCAATGACGGACCGGACAAGTGCGACTCAGGACACTGACGCTCCTGCCGCGGTCGCCTCCGGCACCTCCAACAGGCGGCCGCTTTCCACCTGGTAGATGTACCCATAGATGGGAATGCCGCCCGGAACCAATGGGTGGGAACGGATTCGCCGAACGTCGTCGACCACGCTCTGCGCCTGGTCCTGGATGGTCAGCCAGTCGATGTAGTCGCCTTCCCGCGATCCCGGCCCATTGCCCGAGTCTCTCCACACACTCCGTTCGTAACTCGCGGTGTTCAGGCTCTTGGCGAGCAAGCCGCGGATGACCTGGTCGTTGAAGAGCTCCATACCGCAATTGGAATGGTGAATGACGAACCACTCTCGGGTGCCGAGCAGCTTATAGGAAATCACCAGCGAACGGATGGCGTCGTCGCTTGCCCGGCCGCCGGCGTTGCGAATCACGTGTGCGTCACCTTCGCGCAGGCCGGCGAGCTTGGCCGGATCGATGCGCGCATCCATGCAGGTCAGAATGGCAAAATGCCGGCTGGGTGGCAGGGCCAACTTGCCCTTGTCGCCGAAGCCCGCAACGTACGATGCATTGGCTTGAAGTACCTCTTCCCTTATCTGACTCATGACTGTTCTTCCTTCTGACCGACCTCGCGAGGGCGGTCACAATCCTTTATAGTGGACAGGTGTCCATCCAGCGGCAAGGCAAAGAATGGAGCTTCGCCCGCATTCTGCAGAAGTGCTGCTGTGGCAACAGCTTGACTCATCGACACGAGCACCGCTCCGTCCCCCTACCGGTACACAACCAACCCCACGGCGGCCGCGCCGAGGATGAGAAAAGCCGGGTTCAACCTTGTAAAGGTGAGCACGGCGAAAGCCGCTGCAGCAAGCAGCAATTTGTCCCATCCGTGGACGAACGCGCGCAGCCAGCCTTCCGCCTGCATGCCGAACACTGTGCGTCCCATGTCGTAGGCGGTCCAGATCAAAAGCCCGACGACGATGGGGCGCACTGCTGTCAACATCGACGCAACCGCCTTGCTGTCCTTGACGCCGAAAAAGAAGACGATCATGGCCAGCATCAGCACCGTGGCCGGAAGCACGGTTCCGGCCGCGGCAGCGACTGCGCCAGAGAAGCCCGCCACCTTGTACCCAACGAACGCGGAAACCTGGGGCGAGATGGGGCCGGGAAGCGCATTGCCGATGGCGACCGCGTCTGCGAATTCCGGGGGAGTCGTCCAGCCCGCGGCGACAACTTCCCGCTGCATCAGCGCCAGGGAGGCCGGGCCGCCACCCCAAGAAAACAGGGCAACCCGCGCAAAAACCGCGAAGAGATCCCATAGCAATCGCACGTTTTGTCCTCCTTGCCCGAAGCTGGGCTGTTGCAGACACAGCATTGCAGTTGCCCAGGTGTTGCCTGGGCCGCAGCGCCGGCCGAGCTCAGCCGGCATTCTGTCCCAAATACCGACCAATGCACGACTCGCGCCGCAACTTCTCCTATTGGGGAG
>CAZBIU010000108.1:0-18689 GCA_964491625.1 uncultured Myxococcales bacterium | reverse complement strand
TTCCCGAGTTGCTGTCGGTCTCGTCGTAGAAGAAGAATTGCTCGGTCGTGTTCGATCCGTTGGTCAGCGCTGCGGCGACGATCAGCCAGTCGTCCCGCCCAAACTTGCTGCGCACTTTGAGCCCCAACGCGGTTCCCGTCGTATATCGGGCGATAAGTGAGGGCGTAACGCCGAACCGTCGATCCGACTTGCGATCGCGGTACTCGATACCAAGCACCGATTCTATCTTGCCGACAAAGATCGACGTGCGCCGCGACTCGGTCGGCAGCCATTCGAGCTGTGCGATATCCATGTCGAAGGAATCGCCCAACGAGAAATCGCTCCCCGTTCTCGGGGTGAAGTTCACGCTGGCGGTGATGATGGCGTTCGAGACCGGGGTGGCGCGCATGCGCAAGTTGACCTCGTTCATCACGAAGCCCGCGGCGCCGCGCGAGTGGATGCTGTCGAAGCGTGCGACGCCCGGGGCAGTGCCGAGGTCGGCGACTTCCCCTCGGCTGTTGACCGCCGGGGCGAGAATGTCGCCCAGGAAGACCCACGAATAGTTGGTGTAGGGCGGTTGGTTGAGAATCGCGTGGCCGTAGTCCTGCACGTAGCCTGCGCCGTTTCCCTGGGGCACGAAGAAACCAAAGTCGACGTAACCCTCCCAGGTGAGGTTCTGCCGACTGTTGGCCGCGAGTTGCTCGTTTTGTCGAATCTGCGCCTCTAGTAAGTCCGCGGAGGACGAGGAATTGCCTTCGCGCTCCGCCGACGCGTCGTCCTGCGGTTCGGCGGTCGAGGCGGCAGTCGCGGTGGAAGATTCCCTGGGCAATGGCGGCGTGAAAGCCGGCAGCGACGGCAACTTCGCCGGTGATGCAGTCTCCTGGGCCTGGGCCGTTGGCGAGAAGGCCGGCACGAGGACAACCAGCGGCAGGATGAAGGTGGCGCCTCTCACGGTCTGTCCAATCCCACGCCGCCATCCGGCGTGAAGGCAAGTCCACCGTCGGGCGTGAGGCCAAGTCCGCCGTCGGGCGTGAAGCCAAGTCCACCGTCGGGATTCTCGTCAGCCACGGGTGGTGACCCCAGGATTTCTCTTGGTCCCGGCTCGCCTGTCAAGCTCTCCAGAAAGGCCACGAGATCGTCGCGATCCTGAGCGCTGAGGGTGAGCGGCGACAGCACGGAAGTTCCGAGGGTCCCGGAGCTGTCTGCCTGACTGTAGTGCCAGACCACGTCGGAAAGCGTGGCCAGACTGCCGTCGTGCATGTACGGCGCGGTCAAGGCCACATCGCGCAGACTGGGCGTACGCCATGCACCCATGAGGCTGGCCGGGGGCGCAGTCGTATCGGGAATGCTCGACGGGGACGCACTGTCGTCGTAGACAGTGCCACGATGGAAAACGTTCGTCGCTGGCGGGTCGACCAATTTTTGGTGACCAGCATAGGCTCCAGCCGGCAAGCAGGTCGGCCCCGTATTGCCGTTGCTGCAATCGCAGGGCGAGGATAGGCAAGCCTCCGCAGTTGGTACATGATCGCCGATTTGCGGAATTCCGATGTTGTGAAATCTTCCGTCTGAAAGCATCGGCGTGTTGTGGCAGTCGATGCACGACGCCTTCCCAATGAACAGGCGAAGTCCCCTTATTGCGGCTGGCGACAAGGCAGACGAATTGGTTCCTTCGCTTGCGTATTTGTCGAACGGGGAGCCATCGCTCGAGAGGAGCCATTCATAGGCCGCGATGGCCTTGGCCGCATTGACGTGCACGCGGGTGACGATGTCCTGGGGGGAAAGCTGCAGGGGGTCCGTCGGATCAAGAGGGAGGCTGGGGAGCCCGTTGTATTGCTTCATAAACTTAGCGGTATCACTGCCGGCAAGGTCCGGCGCTGGCCCGAGCAGTGCCGCGACCGCGTCGATCTCGGACGGCGAGGGCGCATCGAACGCGGCGGCTTGGTAACTCTCTCGGTAACGTGTGACGATGACCCAAAAGGTCTTCATGCGGTTGCCGTTCATCGACACCGGACTTTCCATAACTTGTGCAGCCTGGGCCCAGAGGGTGTCAGTCCGTCCGTTCCAGTAAAGGACCGGGAAGCGTGCTGCGTTCAGGGTTTGCTGAGCATTCACGTCGTACCAGCCGGCGCCGACCGATACATGACGGGGCTCCGATGTGTAGTCGGAACCACCGCGCTGTGGGTCGTGGCAGCTGGCGCAGCTCAGATTGATTTGGCCGGTGCCCCCAACGGGCCGCGTGGTCGGTGCGGGGGCGCCTAGGCTGTCCTTGTTGTAGACGCTCCCCGAGAGCAACGGCTCGTAGTAAAGATGCCAGCCGAGCTGGACGACCGGATCGTGGACGGCGTCCTGCCTCAACGTCCCTTGGGTGTCCTCGATGGGCAAGTACTTGTTGGACGGGTCGGGAACCGCCGGCTTAGCTCCGACGTTGGCCAGGCTCTGGACGCGCGCCCACTCGTCTTTGGTGAAGCCACACCCCTGGTCGCCGCAAGCGAGTTTGTCGGCCCAGTTGCCGCAACCCACTTCGCCCACTGTGGCCGCCACGACAGCGAGCCACCAAGCACGGGCGTGCGCCGGTACCGGCGACCACCGTATCGGTCGACTTACCTCAACAAGCCTGCGCATGGGCCACCAAGGCTAAGCATGTCCTAACTCTAATTCGGACTTATTCTGTCGTGTATTGCGCTGGCGTCAAGCTCTTGCGCAGATACAGCCGTTGGGAGGAGCATTCGCGCATCTGCCGTGGTGACGATCGTCTCGACCGGCGGGATGCAGAGAACCGCGATCGCGGTCAACGCATCGTTTCTACCCGCAGAGCGACGAAATCGTCAGCGACATCCAGCCCTTTCGCTCGAGGCCGCCACGAACCGCGATAGGGCCCAGATTGGGAAATAGCGCCGGTAGTTTTCGTAGTTGATGAGCGCCGTCTTGTTGAAGACGCCGGAGATGCCCTGGCGCGGCCAATCGCCGCTTTCAAGCTGGGACGCTACGAGGAACTGCGCTGCCCGGGCGCAGCGGGGATCGCGCGCTTGGCCCGCATCGATGAGGGTCAAGAGAGCCCAGGCGGTATTGACCGCGTGGCTGACGCTCTTGACGTAACGTCTCTCCGCGCAGCTGGTGCCGCTTTCGCCCCAGCCACCGTCGGGATTCTGGTGCGCGTAGAGAAACTCGCCTGCGCGCCGCAAGGCCGGGTCGTTCTCGGTCGCTCCGGCCGCGCAGAGACCTCGCACGCCGAACCAGGTGCCGTAGGTGAAGCAGACCCCCCAAGACCCTTCCCAACTACCGTCGGGGCGCTGGCACCTGCGCAGAAAACGCTCGCCGCGGCTTATGGCGAAGGCAGCCTTGCCTCCCAGGGGATCGTCGGCGGCGCGCCGGCCGGCGAAGTGTCGTCGACAAAGCGCTAGGCTGTGCAGGCACGCGGCGGTGCACTCGACGTACGAATGGTCGACCATGATGTCGCCGAACACGGCGGCCGGGTTGAAGTGCTCCAGCCAGCGGCCCCCGCGTTGTCTTTCGTAGGTGGCCCACCCGCCGTCGCGGTTTTGCCACCCGAGGATCATCCGAACCGCATCGAAAACGCGGTCTTCCGGTAGCGCGGGCAGTCCGGCCTCTTCGCACAGGATGGACGCGGTCAGGCCCTCGGCCGTGCAGTCGGTGATCGGCCAGCCGTGCTCACGATCGGAAAACGGCCATCCACCGCGGCTGGGGTTGCGGTGGTAGCGCTGGTAGCTCGGCAGATCCTCGAGCACTTGATTATCGACGATGTAGCGGTAGGCGCGTTCGAGCGTCGGGCGATGCGCGGCCGGACTGGGTGTCGTCAGCATCGCCTGGGTGGCAAACGCCGTGTCCCACAACGCGGTCGAGTTGTAGCCGTTCATCTTGGTGCCGTCGTGCCCGTCCCACAGGTAGCCTTCAAGGGCGGCGAAGCTCCGCTCGGTCTCGTCGCTGTGCGGGGAGCGAAAGTGGTGCACCAGGGTGTTGAGGACGGCGTTGACCGGGCCGATGCGGATGAAATGGGTCGCACGGTCTTCAAACTCGATATGATCGAACAGGCGGTCCAGCGCGCGCTTGCGCAGCGCGGACACGTGCGTCCGCTCGTAGGCGTTCATAATCAGGTTGACCATCTTCAGCGCAGACGTGGTCGGCGTGTAGACGTCGCGCGCGGCGACAGTGGCCCGATGCTCGGCGAAACGGATGCTTTGGTAAGGACGATCGTAGATCTCGCTTCGCAGGGCACGGGTGAGATCGTCGGCGGGCATCTGAGCCTTGGTGCCGTAGAGGTACGCCATGGGCAGGTAGACCTGTCGCGTGTGGCACCAAAGGTGGCCCGGGTGCAGCGGAAAGGCCGCGGGGAGAAGCCACAATTCCGGCAAGATCGGCTGCAGCCCCTGGTAGTCGTAGAGATTGAGCAGCGCGAGAATGAACTTGCCCCAGCTCGCGCAAGCCAGCGCGGTGCCATTGGCCAGGATGAAGGCGCGTGCCCGAGCGGCGCACCCGTCGGACGCCGGCAACCCGAGCAGTCGAAGCGCCACGTAAGAAAGTACGGTGGTGAAGAGGCACCCAGAGCCTTCCACGTGGAGGCCATAGCTACCGTCAGCACTTTGGGTCGCGCTTAGATACGCGATCATGCGGGCCCGGCGGTCCGGCTCGATGGGCCGACGGGCGACGTGGCGCGCGGCCAGGTACATGGGCAGAAGGAACATCGGTCCGCCGTAGTCGCCGCGCCACGCGCCGCTCGGCTCCTGGCACGAACACAGATAGTCGAGACCGCGCTCGATCGCGCGCTCGCACGACGGGCGCCTCACATCAGAATGGGAAATCTCCGCAGAGGTCCCGGTCACGTCGGGTTCCGCCACAATCGCTGCGCCGCATGCGAAGCCGTGCGTGTGTAAGGCTCCCAGAAGGCGCCGCCTTCGATATCGCCGAGCAGCTCTTTGTAAAGGGGCACCAGCTTCGCCTTCCACTCGGGGTCGATCTTAACCGCGCGCGCGGCCCATTCGTGGCAGTGGCGGCAACTTTCGCAATCGGTCGATTGGCAGTTCTTCTCGGCAAAGCGCTCCATGAAGCCATCGAGCGCGCGATTGTCGATGTAGACCGGGTTCGCACCTTCGCGCGGATACAGCATGCTGGCGGCGTGGCCGAAGTCGACCAGCTTGCGGAAGTGGAAGAGGTTCACCGTGAAGGGCTTGATGAAGTACTTGAACATGCGGCGCTTGGAGCTGGCGTCCTTGTCCACCGTGCCCAGCTTGTCCTTCGGGTAGGCATAGTTCTGTACGAGATCGAGAAGGTTGCCGTCGTAGCGGCGCGCGGAATAGGCCTTGACCCGTTCGAGCAGAATCTGGGTCGGGGTGTTGCGCTCGACGATCTTGAAGGTCTCGTACCCGAGCTTTTCGTAGTAGTGCAGATCCTCGGGTCGGATCCAGTTCGCGCGCAGATAGTTCGCCGGCTCGTGCAGACGAATCTGGTTGCACAGGATGGAACAGTAGTCGAGCGGGAAACCCCGGCTCTTCGATTGCGAGGCCGCCGACAGCGCCACCGCGTGGTTCCCGGCGATGGCGCAATCCGTGCGACACCAATTGTTGACGATGAGCTGCAGGTCCACGCCCTGTGCGGCCTGCTTCATCGCCGCAAGGGTCTCGAATTCGCGATGCACCCCCACCTCGGAGACCACGATCACGTCCGCACCCTGATCCACCCAGAAGCGCACCTTGCGGGGCGTGTCGGTGAAGCGGTGGGAGCTGACTCGCACCTTGAGGCGAGGGTGGCGCAGCTTGATGAGACGCAGGAAGTAGACGTTGGCGACGGTGATGGAGTCGACGCCGATGCCGTCCACCCACTCCAGCATTTCCTCCATCTTGCGCTGTCCGACCCGAGTGAACTCGGTGTTGCCCATCGCCGACGCGTTGAGGAGGTAGTTGAACTGGATTCCGCGCGCGTGGGCCATGTTCACCGTGCGGGCCAAGGTTCGCCGGGTGACCTCGGGCAAGTAGAAGGCAGGCCGTCCGCCGCCGAAGTAGTCGCTGGTGAGCTTTCCGTAAACCTCGTACACGGGATAGCCTTCGAGGCCTTTCAAGAGGGCATCATCGAAATTGCATGCGACGGAGAGCTTCATCATATGGCACCTTTCCTGGGGAGCTCGCGGCACAGCCTGCAAGGGCTGAACCATCTCCCGCGCTGGCAGCTTTATCACTTTCCGGCCGGCTTGCCGCTGCATTAAAATACGGCTTCGCCGGGCTTGAGCGCAAGGGCACGTCGGTGTGCGAAATCGCACGTCGGCCGGCGGGCCGGGAGCGATTCGGGTTAGGCTTCCCGGGGCCAGTTTAGTATCATCCCGCCCTTCTCGATGAAGGTGGAATCCGCAAATCTCTCGCAGCTTCTGCAGGCCGTCCTGCGGGGCGCCGCCAAGATTGTCGGCTGCAGCTCCACCCATCTCATCCTGTTTGACGAGAAGGCGCAGAAGATCCGCATCCACCTGGGCGCCACGGCCGACGCCCTGCCGCTCATCGCCCAAATCGAAAAGCTGCTGGGAGCCCAGTTTCAGGATTTTTTCTGGCCAATGCGCAGCGCCAAAGGCAGCCTGGCCAGCCACTGCTGGCGCGAGACCGTGTACTGCGAAACCCGTTCCCTCAAGGAGCTGGTCGGCGCGGCCCTGCCCCCGCTGATCTGTTTGGCGATCGAGCGCCTGATCGGCGAGCGTAGCTTTGCCTGTGTGCCTGCCCTGGGCAGCACGCGAAACTACGGCGTGCTGTTGTTCGAAAAGGAGGGCCCCCAGCCGTTCAACCGCCAGCAGCGCGAAGTGCTGATGCGCTACGCGCGCCGAATCGGGGAGATTCTAGAAAACGATCTGATGGGCCAGAGTCAGTCGCTCTTCGATCAGCTCCCCGACGACAAGCCCGACAGCCTGATCTACGACGAGAACGGCGAGCTGCGGGGCCATAGTCCGCGCGGCAACGCGACCATCGAACGGGTCCTGCGAGCGGACGGCCTTAGGCGCGCCATCGCGGCCAGCGCGCGCGCTTTTCTGGCGGCTGTGCCCGCGGAACGCGAACGCAGCCTTGAAGTCGACGGCGAGGTCCGGGCCACTTTCTCGCGCCTCGACGTGGAGGGGACGCGTGGGGCCTTGTGCATGCTCTCATCGCTGCAGCCGGCGCCGGCATCGATCGAAAACCAGCTGGTGCGGCTTACCCTCGGCGATCCCGCGCCCGCGCTGTTCCTGGATCCGAATTTTTGTATCACCGCGTGCAATCCGGCCACGACCCAGCTTCTGGGGATCGATTCGGCCGAGCTCGACGGCCAGCCTCTGAGCTCGGTGTTTTCGGCGCCCGACGAGGTGATGAACATTCTCAGCTACGAGACCCTGGATCCGCAGCGAGCCTATTCCGAACGCGCGACGGTGGTTCGACACCGCGACGGATCGCTGGTTCCGGTGCAAGTCGAGGCGTTGCTGCTGGCGGACGACTCGCATCAGTTGGTTGGTTTCCTGCTGGTGTTGCGGGCCCCGGCGAAGCGTGATTCCCACCACCTAGAAGAGCAGGAGCGCCTGGCCACGATGGGCGAGATGGCGGCTCACCTGGCGCACGAGATTCGCAATCCGCTGGTCGCTATCGGCGCCACCCTGGAAAGCCTTCGCCGCGATCCCGAGACCCCGGCCGGCCAGCATGCAATCTTGGATGCGCTGGCCAAAGAGATCGTGCGCATGGACATGATCTTGCGAGATTACCTCACCGCCCGCCGCGAAGTTCTGGTCACCCGCGTGCGCGTCGGCGAGCTGGTGGACGAGGCGCGCCGATTGCTCGCCGGGGCGTATCGCTTGACCGGGAAGACCATTCGCTGTCAGGTCGATCCAGATCTGACCATCGAGGCCGACTACGAAGCGATGAAGCAAGTGGTGTTCAACCTCCTGCTCAACGCCCTCGAGGCAAGCCCGGCAGGGGGCGAGGTCACCTGCGACGTCGCCAGCAAAGGATACGAGCTGGCCATCACCGTGGAGGATCGCGGGCCTGGCCTACCGGCCAGCGCCGCCGATTGCCTGCGCCCCTTCTTTACCACCAAGAAGAACGGCACCGGTCTCGGCCTCGCGGTGTGCGACAAGATCGCGCACGCTCACGGCGGTTTCGTCGATCTCCGAAATCGCGAAGGAGGCGGGTGCCAGGCCACCGTGGTGTTGCCCGCCTCGCGCAGCCTGATGGAGGGCGCCAGGTGACCGAGCCTTTCCGAGCCCTGGTGGTCGACGACGAGCTCCTTTACGCTCAGGCCATCGGGCGCGAGCTCGGCCGTCAGGGGATCGCCTGCGATCTCGCCTACAACTGCGCGGATGCGCTACGGTTCGTCGCCAGTCGACAATACGGCGTGATCCTGCTCGATCACCGGTTGCCCGACGACGACGGCATCCGGATCATTCCGCAACTTCTCACTCAACAGCCCGATGCCGCCGTGGTCATGATGACCGCCTACCAGACCATCCCCAATGCGGTGCAAGCCATGCGCAACGGGGCCGAGGACTACATCGTGAAAGAGGCGAGCGTGGCGCCCATCCTCGAGCGCGTCCTTGAGCTGCGTCGGCGCACGCAAGTTCGCGAAAGCACGTCTAGCAATGGCGACGCGAGCCGCTCCGGGCTGCTTGGAACCTCGAACGCCATGCGCCTAGTGATTGACCAGCTCAAGAAGGTCGCGCTGGCCAAGGAAACCACCTTGCTTCTCACCGGCGAAACCGGCGTCGGGAAGGAGGTGGCGTGTCGCTATCTGCATTCCCTGTCGCGGCCAGCCGGCTCGCCCTTCGTGGTCGTCGATTGCCTGTCCCTGCCCGAGAACCTGGCGGAAAGTCTGCTCTTCGGTCACGAGCGGGGTGCCTACACCGGCGCGCACGAGCAGCAGATCGGCGCCTTCGAGGACGCGCGCGACGGCACGGTTTTCCTCGACGAGATTGGCGACATGGAGCAGGGCCAGGGAAAGCTTCTGCGGGTGCTGGAAAGCCGCACCTTTCGCCGGCTGGGCTCGACCCGGGAGACTCCGCTGCGCGCCCGCGTGGTCGCCGCCACCAACCAGGATCTGCCCGCGCTGGTCGACGAGGGCCGCTTCCGTCTCGACCTCTACCAACGGCTTGCGGTCTTCCCGATCCACCTTCCGCCGCTGCGCGAGCGGGGTGACGACGTGCTGCTGCTGGCCGAGCACTTCCGCGCCTTGCTCAGCGAGCGCCTGCACAAGCCTACCGAGCCGCTCGGCACCGAGGTCAGCCAGGCCCTCTTGGGCTACGCCTATCCTGGCAATGTGCGCGAGCTCAAGAACATCATGGAGCGCGCGGTGATCATGACCGAGTCGGCGCGTATCGAGCTCAAACATCTGCCCGAGCGCGTGTTGGCCCGCGGCACCAACGATTCCGTGGCGGCAGGCCGATCCATCGAGACCCTGGCGGGGATCGATTCCTTGGTTGAGGTGGAAACGCGCATGATCCGCCAAGCCATGAGTCGCGCCGGTAACGTGCGCACACAGGCGGCGAAGCTTCTCGGCATCAGCCGATATCAACTCTTGCGCCGAATGCGCAAATTCGGGATGAACGTAGAGCCCGACGCGCAGGAATCCGGGCCAGGATCCATGAGATAGATCCATGAGATAGACCCATGAGATAGGTTAAGAGCAGGCCAAACAAACATGCAGCAGCAAACTACCGTTCCGAGTGTCGAAATTCCGTCAACCCCTCCCACTCCTCCGCAAGAAAGTCGCCCGACCGCGAGCGAGCCCACGGCGATCCCGTGGAAGAAGTTCAGCGGGCGCATCAGCTATTCGGCTTGCAACGAAGACTCGTACAGCGAGCTCAAGGCGTTGCGGCTCGACCCGGGCAAGCGCGTACTGTGCATCACCGCCGGCGGTGGTCGCGTGCTCAACCTGCTCCACGATCGCCCTCGGGAGATTGTGGCGGTGGACGTGAACCCGACCCAGAACCACCTGCTCGAGCTCAAGATTGCGGCCATGCGCGCGCTCGACTACGAGCCATACCTTGGGTTCCTCGGCGTGCGGGCCACGCGCGATCGCCTGGGCGTGTACAAAACCCTCCGCGCCGATCTCTCCACCGCCGCGCGAGACTATTTCGATGCCCATCCGAAGATGGTGAAGCTGGGGGCGCTTTATCAGGGCAGCCTGGAGCGTTTTCTGGTTCACGTGGCGCGCGTCGTGCACGTGGTGCGGCCGTTCTGGATCAAGCGGCTTTTCAGCTTCCAGGACATCGCAGAGCAGCGCCGTTTTCTCGAGGGCTGGGACACCAAGATCTGGCGCTTCGTGGTCGAGACCATTTGCCGACGTTCGCTGCTTGAGCTGTTCTCGCACGACCCTGGCTTCTGGCGATTCGTGCCGCCCGACGTTCCCCTGCATTCGCGCATCTTCGATCTTGTCCACCGCTATCTTTGCAACCACCTCGCGCGCGAGAGCCACCTTTTGCAGTTGGTGTTCTACGCTCGCTACGTGTACGAGCCGGCCATGCCTATCTATCTTCAGCCCGGGCTTTATGCGGGCATCCGCGAAGCGCTCAAGACCACCAAGATCACGCAGGTGACAGCACCGGTGACCGAGGTACTTTCCCAGGCCGCCGACGCCAGCTTCGACGCCTATTCGATTGCGGACGTGTCGTCGTACCTGAGCGAGGTCGACTTCAATTCACTCATGCACGAGATCATGCGAACCGCCCGCCCCGACGCGCGCCTGTGCTCGCGCGGCATCTTCGTGCATCGCCCGCTCCCGGCCGAGTACGTGCCGCGAGTGAGCCGCGATCCCGATCTGGAAAAGCAACTGGCATTCGACGACATGGCCATGGTGCACGAGTTCGTGGTGGGGACGGTGCAGGGGTAGGCGCGGGAGCCCGATGGGAGATGTGAAAGCATCGAGCCTCAGCTCGTCTGGAGAGCCGACGAAAGAAACGCCTCTAGCATGGCGAGCACGCGCTGGGGTTGCTCAAGAGCGCTGATGTGTCCGGCGCCTTCGATGATCTCGAGGCGGGCGCCCGCGATGGCGGCGGCCAGCGCCTGTGACTCAGGCACCGGTCGCGGTCTGTCGTGTCGCCCCACCGCGACCAGGGTCGGGCACCGGATCTCGCCCAAACGCTCGTGAAGCGACGGTCGCGAAAAGATCGCCCTGCCCAGCGCCACGATACTCGCCAGGCGGTCTTTTCCAATCTCCAGAAGCGAACGGCGAAAACCGTCGACCAGGGTTGGGTTGTCGGTCAGTGTTTCGGGCGCGAAGTAGAGTGGCACGACTTGCTCGGCCAGCGGCGGAGGGATCGCACCCACGCGTTCCATGACGTCCAGCATGCCGAAGTACAGCGCCCTCGTCGCCGTGGGCTCGGCGCCGGCGACCGTGTCCATCAGCACCAGCGCCTTCACCCGATCCGGGCAATCGAGTGCCATCTCGATCCCCCAAATCCCGCCCACGGAAAGGCCAACGATGGCGAACTGGTCGAGCCCCAGCCCATCGGCCAGGCCTCGCATGTCGCCGGCCAGCTTGGACATCGAATAGGGCACCTCAGGAACGGTACCGGATTTCCCATGCCCCCAGAGCTCCGGGACGATGCAGCGGTAGCGGGTGGAGAGCCCTTCGACCTGCGGCGCCCACATGGCAGCGTCCCACAAATAGCTTTCACCGAAAACCACGGGAAAGCCGGCGCCGCGGTCGAGGTAGTGAAGGTCTTGTCCATGAATCGTGATGTGCGGCACGGCAACCTCTCGAGGAAAAGAAGAGCGACAAGGCTAGCCCCGGTTCGATGGTGCTGCCAGGGCCGGGGGCTGCGGGCACCGTGACAATTCGTCAGAGATATGCAAGTCGTCGTGCACCGCTGACACCATTGCGGATTATGCCGCGGAAGCCTGCTGCTGGCCTGCGGGTCTGGGCGCATTCCTCGCGTGGACCAGGGTTTGCATCCCGACGCTCCCTGAGTGCACCATGGTGACCTTTCGAAAATCAGCAATCACTTCATTCTGTCTGGCGACTCTGTTCGCGGCATCCGGGTGTGGAAGAGACGGCCTCTCGTCGAACGAGATCCAGGGAGCCGCAAGTGAGGGAGCTGTCACGGTCAGGCGCGTCTTTCGCATACCCAACAACCTGCCTGACGAGTGGGCCGCGTATCAAGACGGCGCCGGCCCATGGATTCCCATCCAGCCTATCGAGAAAGGGGGCCAGGAATACGAATTCGTGTTGAAGGATCCGTCCAGGCAACTGGGCTTCCTTGTCGCAGCCAACCTTGGACTCGGCCATGTAGAAGTGTCGGTTGCTTACCTGACCGTAGACGACTGCCTCAATGGACTCGAGCTCGACCTGAGCGGGCCAAGCAGCAACCTTCGCACCCAGCACGGCACCATCGGCTGGTCGGTCGCCGGGCTGGCGAACGATGAGCATGCGATGGTGTCTATCGCGGGACAATCGTTCGAGACCCTGCCACCTGGCTTGGGTTATGCGACCGACGCGGACTGGCCAGAGACCGGCGACTTGCTGGTCACGGCGGGTCCCTTGCACGGGTTACCCACACGCATGGTTGTCAGGCGAAACCTGCGTCTCGTCCCTGACATGACTATCCCGCTCATCGCTCTCTCCAGCGCCGAGTCTGTGCCCTTGCAGGCTGGCCAAGTCACTCTCACGAATACGCCCATCGCCGACTACATTTATGCAGGCGTCTCACTGATCACCGCCGGCGGCGATGTTCCAATGAACCAAGGAATCGCTTCGGGCGCGACAGTTCCATTCATGTTCTTGCCTTCCTCAAAGCAAGCTCCAGGAGACCTCTACGAAGTCGAGTACCAGTACGAATCAGCGGCCGGGGTCGGCCATGTCGCCTCCTATTTTCATTCGCCCACCGGTCATCAACTGGTGATCCCGTCACTTCCGTCCGGTGCCACTGTTTCGAATGGAGGCGGCCCTGGCGACGTGCGCTTGACCGCCGCGTGGCCCGTCACAGAGCCAGGATTGATTCGCTTTGCCAATTACACGCAGGGCCCCGATGCCCTGAATGACAAGTGGTGGCACCTCGATGTTTCGCCCAACTATGCAAGCGGAGACAATGGGATCGTGACGGTTCCCGATCTGCGGAACGTCGCTGGCTGGAACAGCGTCTGGGATTTGGCAGTCGGCACGTCGACGAGTTGGCAGGTCGGGACCAGCCGACCCTCGCGCGCGGGCTCTGCCCCGCAGGACGGAACCCGCGAAACCTGGACCGCCCAATCAGGGACCTTCACGCCGTAGCCGCGGGACCGCTCCCAGTCGATGGTTGGCGGACCACGCAGCAACCACAAAGTGGCGCTGTAAACCGAAGGGGCTTAGCAGGCCGCCGCTCCTCGGTGGTTTCTCGGTCGGGCGGCGACGGCGACTGCCGCTAAGCAAGCGGTGGCGCGCTGACCTGCCGCCCGACCTGACCATGCGCCGGGACAGCCGGCCGATGTCACGCTTGGGCTCGTCCGCTGCCAACCTCCTGCTAAGGTTTCCTGCATGGCTGAAACACGTTCGCCTGCTTCGAAGCGTTGCGACTGGGCCGGCGGGGAGCCGCTCTACATTCGCTATCACGACGAGGAATGGGGGATACCGGTGCGCGACGACGACAAGCTGTTCGAGCTTCTGCTTCTCGAGGGCGCCCAGGCGGGCTTGAGTTGGCTGACGATTCTGCGCAAACGCGAAGGCTACCGGCGTGCCTTTGCCGGGTTCGATCCGCGCAAGGTGGCACGCTTCAATGCCAAGGATGTCGATCGTTTGCTTCAGGATCCGGGCATTGTCCGCAATCGGGCCAAGGTGACTTCCGCGGTCAACAACGCACGCGCTTTTCTCCAGGTGCAGGCCGAGTTCGGCTCGTTTGCGGCGTATCAATGGCGCTTTGTCGATGGCCGTCCCCTTCAGAACCGATTCTCGAGCTTGAGGGAAATACCGGCGCGGACCGAAATCTCGGATGCTTTCAGCCAGGACCTACGACACCGCGGTTTCAATTTCGTTGGTTCCACCATCATGTACGCGTACATGCAGGCCGTTGGCATGGTCAATGACCACCTGGTGACGTGTCATCGTCACAAGGCCGTGGCCCGCCTGGGAAAGGCGTTTTACTTGGCCGCCAAGCCATGAACCTTCTCTTCGGTAGGCGTCGGCGCTCGTGGCGGTGGCAGAGACTTCTTCGTAGAGTTCACTCGGCTTGGTGTCGTAGACTCGGTTCATGTCCCGGCCGCGAGTGCCACCTGTCCTATGGGCTGCTGTCGCCGCTTGCGCCGCCTGCCAGGGGGGATTGCACCTCGTCTCGGGTTCCGATGGCAGGAGCGGCCCGGATGCGGCTGAAGGCGGTGCTGATGTCGTGGCATCGGTGGACGCAGGCTTGGCTAGCAGCGCGCCAGATGTTCGGATCGCGGACGAGCCTGTGCTCGCCGACGCATCGGCGATATTGGTCGAGACACCCACGGAGGTGGCGCAGGTGCTTCGGAGGGGAACCAACTATGGTAGCCTGACTGTGGTCGTGTACTCGGACGCCAGCGCCGTGCGCACCATGGTCGGCAGTGTATGGAACGATGGTGCGTCCGATGCATCGACGGTAACAACCCTTCCTCTCGGTTCGCCCGAGCTGGTCAAGTTCCTGCAAGACCTTGCCGCGGTGGACGACGTGTCCGCCATCCAGGGTCCGCCCACATGTCCGGGAGATTCGGTTTCCTTTGGAACCCGCACCTACCTGACCGTCGGTGAGAAGACCGGGGGCAATCTCCAGTGCCCTGACAATCCTACCCCTGCGCAGGCGGCGCTGGCCGCCGACTGCGTGACCCTCACCCAGTGATTCGCGGCCATTCCGATCTCTCGGGTAGAGGGGGGCAGGGCTCTCACTGCTCCGGCTTTACCTGAGGTTCGCGAAAATTCTCAGCTCGCGCTTTGGATCATGCCACAACGTGCTTCGTATTCGCAGCTTCCTCTTTGGCGGCGGCCTCTTTGGCGGCTTCCTCTTTGGCCAGCAGCCTCCTCGCTTGCAGATCACCGGTGCCAGCTTCCTTGGCGGTTTGGGCCGGGGTTTCCGAAGCCTCTCGCAACGCCGACTGTGCAGCGCTGCTCAGCTGCACGGAATCGCTCGGGACGGTCTCCCGCCGGGATTCGGGTGGCTTGGAACGTACGGCCGCAGCCTGGGCCGGAGCCTGGGTTTGGGTTACGCTGCCTACCGGGTCGGCCATGTTGATAGTCTCCTTTGTGCGTTTGACGTGACGGGAAAACTCGATCGGGTCGCTCGCCCCAACCTGTCCTACGCAAACCAGATGCCGGACCGATTGAGCGGAGAATCCTGTGCGAATTGTCCTAGCCGTCGGTAGCCCATCAGCGACATGAGCTCCTCCGATGTCGGGTTGCCGACAGCACCGCGCACGATGACCCGCCGGAAATCCACTTCGCGTCGCGAAACAAAAGAGGACTCCGCTTGTCCCGTTATGCTCTGGGTTGCAGTGCGACATGCAAGAAGGCGCTTGTACCGAGTCCTTGCCCGCTTAAGACTTGGGTCTTTCAGCGGAGGTTTACATGGCGCGACGCCGAGCACGCTTGACTGTGCAAGTTCAAACTCGTCGTGAGTTTCTGGAACGGAGCATGGGAGCTGTTGCCTCGGCAGGCCTCGCGGCCTGCCTGCCACCCCGCCGAGACTCGCGCGGAGACGGGGGCGTTTTCCCGCCGAAGGACGCGTACTTGGATTCGCCATCAGACGCCGGCTCGTCGAAGCAAGATGCCAGCGAGCCGAGTGGGCCTCAGCCTGTAACAGCCTACGGCCCCATCACTCCCAATGAACACTTCTACATCACGAGCTGTTGCTCGAATCCGGAGGTCGATGCCTCCACTTGGGCTCTCTCAATCCAGGACCGCGGCGTCGAAATCGCCAGCCTCGACTACACCACTCTGACAAGTCTTCCTGCCCGCAACAAGGAGCACACCCTGGAGTGCATCAGCGCGGGTCCGCGCTACTTGGCGATTTCCAATGCGATATGGACAGGGCTTCCCCTGACTGAAGTGTTCGACGCAGCGGGCGTTCAAGTCTCGCCGGGCACGATAGAGCTGGTGTTCAGAAGCGTAGACGGCTATTTCACGTCTGATCCGGTGGAGGATCTGCAGAAACCCGCATGGCTGGTTTGGCTCATGAACGGCGTTCCGCTACCGACGGAGCACGGTTATCCGGTGCGACTCCTCGTGCCTGGGCGTTACGGCATGAAGAACCCGAAATGGATTACCAGTATCGACTTCGTCGATCAGCCGTTTGCTGGATACTGGGACCAATTGGGTTGGTCCAAGGATGCCGTTTACCAAACCAACGCGTTGGTTCACGATCCTCTCGACGACGTACCCGCTGGAGAGATCGTTGTCAATGGAACCGCATTCGCCGGCAGCGATCCGATTGTTTCCGTGGAGGTGTCCGTGGATGGGGGCGAGTGGCTTCCGGCGACACGCGACTACTCCCCGGGACCCGATATCTGGACGCTCTGGCACTACGACATGGTGCTCGAGCCAGGCCCTCACGCACTTCAGGTGAGGTGCACCACCCTTTCCGGAAGTCAGAGCGATCCATCATCGGATGACAGCGACCCTGCCGACGGCTACGGCGGCAGCGAGCTGGTCACCTTCAACGTAACCTGAATTGCGGCGGTGTGGTTTGTGGTGTCGGGTGCCATCGCGGGGGTCCAATGCCGCTACCGGCCTGGACCACCCTGCGATCTAGGCGGCTCGACTCTAGCTGGCCGGGATTACCAAGGGGACCAGGATCGGCGCATCGAGCCCCGACGCCGACAGCCAGAAGGTGTCCGGGATAAGGCTGCCCCCAAGCAGGCTGGTCAGTACCTGGGCATTGACGGTGACGATCTGGCTCGCGCCCGAGGCCATGGAGCCGAGCTCCCAGGTCGCCTCCAGTCCCGCGCTGCAGGTCGCGCTGCCCGCGCAGAGGCCGGCGTTCGGATCGGCGTCGTTTGCATAATTGAATTGCAGCCCCACCGGAACCCGCAGGTAGAGCTGGACGGTGTCCACCGCCCGAGCGGTCGTATTCGTCACGGTCGCGGTATAGAGCAGTCGGTTTCCGGGAACGGCCGGGTTGGGGCTCGCCGTCACTGTGAGCGTCATCCCTTGCGGAGCGGCGACAACGGGTATCGCGTAGTCCGTCACCGCGTCGATCTCGGCGCCGCCGTCGTAGGTCAGCGCCGCCCGCCCGGCGAGGATGGTTCCGGGAGGGGCCGTGCCGTCTCCCGTCACCTCCACGGTAAGATGCAGATCAGCTCCTACTGCGACGGTGCCGAGGTTCCACACGATGTCGCCCGAGGCATCCTGGGCGCCGCCACCCGAGATGGTCCCCACCGTCACGCCGTGCGGGAGGGTGGCGCGCAACTGGGCATTGGTCAGCGCATTCAAACCAATCTGACCGATGTCGAAGTTGTAGGTGAAGGCCTGCGTGGCGATCACCGGGTTGGCGGTGGCGCCGAAGGCGAGCTGGGCCGCGGGACTGTCATAGATCTGCACCGTCTTGACCGCATCGATCTGGTCGACGCCCGTCGCGCTGAGCGCAAACAGCGCTCGGACGAGGCTTCCGTTCCCGAGGGTATTGGCGAGGACCTGCGGGTTGAGGGTCACCGGACGGCTAGCGCCCGCGGCGAGGGTCCCGAGTGACCAAACCGCCTCGAGGCCAGCGCTGCAGGTTGCGCTGCCGGCGCACAGCGAGCTGTCGGGCGCCGCGTCGTTCGAATAGTTCATCTGCAACCCGACCGGAAATCGCATCAACAGCGAGATCCCATCGACCGACCGGGAAGACAGATTGCTGATGGTGGCCGTATACAGGATGCGACCGCCTGGAACGGCCGGCGACGGCGTCGCTGCGAGAACAATCGAGAGGAACGGCGCCACGCCGGCCACGCGAATCGCGTACTCGGCGGCCGCGTCGACGGCCAGCCCGCCGTCGTACGTGAGCGTCGCGCGGGTGGTAAGAATCGCCCCTGCGGGCACGTTGGCGTCGACGGTGACGTCGACGGTCCTGTGGAGGGCCGCACCGACGCCCATGCCGCCGATGTTCCAAGTGACCACTCCCGGCGATACCTGCGCTCCGTCTTGGCCGATGGCGGCAATGGTCAGTCCCGGAGCTAGGGTCGCCTGGAGGACGGCATTCGTGAGCGCGTTGGTCCCGAGCTGCCCGACGTCGAGGTCAAGCGTGAGCTTCTGCCCGGGTGTCGCAGGGTTGACCGCAGTGCCCGTCGAGAGCTGGGCGGACGAACCCGTGTAGACCTGGACGGTCTTGTTGAAGGTGACTGGGTTCACACCCGTCGCGGTCAGCTTGAAGGACGCGGCGATAGAGTCGCCGTTGCCCAACGAGGTCAGAACCAGCACGTTGACCGTGATCGTGCGGCTCGAACCGGCGGCCAGGGTTCCGAGGCTCCAGGTGGCCTGCCCATTGGCGCTGCAGGTTGCGCTGCCCGCGCAAAGGCTGCTATTGGGCTCACTGTCGTTCGCGTAGTTGAATTGCACGCCCGTCGGCAGCAACCAAGTTACGGTAACGCCGGCGACAGAGACGTTGGATGTGTTGCCCACCGTGATCGTGTAGAGAAGTCGTGCGCCCGGAGCGACGGGGTCGGCGCTGGTCGACACGTCGAACGTCAGAGCCGATGTTTGAGAGCCTCCGTCGAAGCCAACGGTACCGGCCGCGCCGCCGCTCCCCGCGGCGCCTGCGCTGCCCCCAGCGCCTCCGCCTCCGGCGGAGCCCCCAGTACCCAGGC
>CAZBIU010000107.1:0-18844 GCA_964491625.1 uncultured Myxococcales bacterium | reverse complement strand
GTTGCCGTTCCATTCCAGCCAGCGTTTGTCGAACACGTTGGCTTCCTGGGCGAACGGAATCTTCACGTGCAAACCGGCTTGCGTGATGGCCTGGCCCATGGGCTCGCCGAATTGGGTGATCACGACCTGTTCGGTTTCTGAGACTGTGTAGAGCGCCGACGACAGAGTCGCGATGACCAGCACCGCCAAGGCGAGGATAATCCAGAGGGTACGCGCTTTCATTGCTTCACCTCCTTATCGGACCCGAACGGGAACATGGGCAAGATGCCCTTGGTCTTCTCGTCGAGGATCAGCTTCTTGCCCGCGTTGGGCAGCACCGCCGACATGGTTTCAAGGTAGATGCGCGACCGGGTGACCTCGGGGGCCTTGCGATATTGCTCTTCAAGTGCGTCGAAGCGCTGGGCGTCACCCTTGCCGCGGTTCACGCGGTCGACGGCGTAGCCCTCCGCCGCCTCGATCTTCTGCTCGGCCAGACCGCGCGCCCGCGGAATTTCCTGGTTGTATTCAGCCCACGCCTCGTTGATGGCGCGCTCGCGTTCCTGGATGGCCTGGTTGACCTCATTGAACGACGGCTTCACCGACTCGGGCGGGTCCACGTCCTGCAGCACGAGCTGCTGCACGGAAATGCCGTTATCGTAGAGCTTGCACATGTTCGACAGCAGCTCCTTGGCCTTGGCGGCGATGGCTTCGCGCCCCACGGTTAAGAGCTCGGTCACGCTGTGGTCGCCCACGACCGTACGCATGGATGCCTCGGCCATCAGGCGAAACGTATCCTCCACGTCACGCAGCCTGAACAGGTACTTGTAGGGATCGGAGATTTTGTACTGCACGATCCACTCCACCGTCGCGACGTTGAGGTCGCCGGTGAGCATGAGCGACTCGTCCTTCGTTTGCTGGTCCTTGTGAAAGCTGCTCTGGATGTCGGCGCGCGCCGTCCGAAAGCCGAATTCCTGTTTGAGCTGCCGTTGCACCGGCACCTTTTGCACCCGCTCGATGCCGAAGGGGATCTTGATGTGCGGTCCCGGGTTGGTGGTGCGAATGTAGCGCCCGAACCGCGTCACCAACGCGACTTCGTCGGGCTCAACCTGGTAGTACGAGCTGACCAGGGCCACCAGCACGACGATGGCGACGCCGATGGTCAGCAGGGTGCGCCGCGAGCCGCGCAGACGCTCGCGCGTTTCCCTGGCCATGCGAAAAAAGTCTTCCGGTCCGAAATCGACTCCGCGAGTGGGCATGCCTCTTCCTAGCACATGACAGGCACTCGTCGCGATCGCGATGCCAAGCTTCGCCCGGCGCGGCCAATCAGAGTCTCCTCACGTCGACCCAATGCATGCCGGCGCGGCGAGCGGCTTCCAGGCCGAGGTCGGTATCTTCGTAGACCGTGCACTCGGCCGGCGCAGAGCCCAGGCGACGGGCGGCTTCCAGAAACACGTCCGGCTCGGGCTTGTGTCTGGCCGTATCTTCAGCGGCCACTATGACGGGAAACCAGTCCAGGATGCCAATGCGGCGCAAGGTCAGCTCCACCATGTGACGATGTCCGCCCGACGCCACCGCCATCTTAACCTGACCGCGCCCGTTGCGCGCAATCTCGACCACCTTCTCGATGGGCCGGACTTCCCCGATCTTTTCAATGAACGCCTCCTCCTTTTTCAGCGTCAGCGCCTCGACGTCTGGCACCTGGCCGACCTCGGCGAAAAGCCGTTCCAGGATCTTGCCCGTGGGCATGCCGCCCATGGCGTAGAAACGATCCTCGGGAAACGATATGCCAAACGGTTGCAGGATCTCCACCCACGCCCGGTAGTGCGCGGGCATGGTGTCGGCCAAGGTTCCATCGCAGTCGAAGATCAGCGCATTCACGGCGAGCTTCATAGCAGAAGGGGCGCGACTAACCAGAGCCTCTTCGTGTGCGTCGGGCCAACATCACCCCGGCGGCGGTGCCGGTACCGGCCAGGCCGAACAGCAGCACCCACCCCAAGGTTCGATGGTCCTTGGTGTCGTAAAGCCAATGGTCCACGCGGGCGCGGGCGTAGGTCGCCTTGGCGTCGAGCGGAAGCTGGGTGTGCCGGCGCCAAGGGGCATCCTGCGAGGCCACGAGCCAACTGTGCCCAAAGGGCACGTGACGCAAGAGCCACAGGTGCCCGAGGATGGGCTGGAACGGCCCCAACCACACCGTCGGATAGACGTCCTCGAAGCAGCCTTCGCAAAAGCCGCCCTTGTCCGCGGTTAGCGATCCCGTGCGGTTGGGCTGACCAAGCCACTTGCTGCGCACGTCGAGCGCGATGCGCAGGTAGTGATCCCAGTAGAAGGCATTGCCGAGCACTTGCACGCAAATGCCGGCCGCGAGAACCAGCGCTACCAGCCCGCGCCTCGGCCAGTGCATCGACGACAGGAATGAAACCACAGGAAGCAGCAGCACCGGTATCGCGAACACGACGTAGCGCGGCCCCCAAGCCCAGTCCCCTGGCCACGACGGAAGCCGGCAATAAAACAGCACCACGGGAAGGATGGTCGCAAGCATCGCGACGGCGGTCGCACGGTGGCGGTTCCAAAAGACGCGCAGGCCAAGTAGGGCAAGCAAAAGCGGTGGACTGTAAAGGAAGATGCTCTTGCCGGGCGAGAACAAGAACCCCCACAGGCTGAGCAACACGTTCTCCACCATCACGTTGCCCACGTCATGGTATCCAGTGTTGGTGACGCTGCCGAAGCGAATGAAGTTGTAGATCATCACCATCAGGATCCCGGGCAAAAGCCCGAGGCCCGCGAAGAGCAGCGCCCGGCCGAGCTGCCGCAAGGCCCGACGGTGCACGACCGCGACCACCAGAATCGCACCCGGCAGCGACAGCGCGTATATGTACTTGGTGTTGAGCAGCATGCCGGTCCAAAGCCCCGTGCGCAGCGCCGCTTTGTGATCGAGCCGCTTGAGCAGCTTGGAGAGCTCGAGAAAGAACCCGGTGAAACAGGTGACCTGCACGATTTCGGTAAAGGGGTAGCGCGCGTAGACCCAAACCATGGTACCCGTCGCAAGCAGGGTGGCGGCGACGATCGCCGTGCGCACGCGGGCACCGTGAGCAAGGCAGAGCCGGAAGAACAACCAAACCAGCAACGCGCCCAGAAGCGAGCCTTCGAGATGGCAGGCGAAGACGTCGACCAGGTGGGAAAGCTCGGGACCGGGCCGCAAGCGGAAGGCCAACGCGCGCAGTCCCGCGCCCGGCAGGTGCAGAAGCGATGGCAAGAAGGGCTGGGCGGCGTAGTAGTGCCCGCCGCGTCCCGGCTTGGCGTCGGACGGCCAACGCGTGCTTACCCAGACGCCGTCACCGGCCACCATCGATTCGGCGACTTCGTAGACCGGGCGCGAATCGCCCCAGGGAACCTCTCGGCTTCCACTCGCGAAATTGAGGCACAAGACCGCGACGAAGAGCAACAGCCCGGGCGGAAGCCGCGCCAGGCGCCCCAGCACGCCAACCGCCGACCCGGGGATGTTGGCGCCGTCGCCGCTCATGGCCCGGAGACTCCGGCCAGGGTCAGCCGCCCGTAGCCGACGCTGGGCCGTGGCGCTGGCGCACAGGTTCCGTCGCGACGGTAAAGCTGGTACCCGCCACGGGTGGCGATGGATTGGAAGCGAGGGTCGGCCATCTTCTGCCCTGGCGAGAGGATAACGTAATTGGCGGCGGCGTAGTCACCGGGCCCGCCGCTCCACAGGATGGGCGCGCGTCGATGGAAGTAGGTGTAGGCACCAGTCCAGTAGGCATTCATCGAGGGCGCCGCGAGGCCACAAAGATCCGCATGGGTTCCAGCTTGGCTTAGCAGCCGATTTCTCTCATCGAAGGCTCGCCAAACCAAGGGTGAAGTGGGGCCGCCGTTGGCCGGGCTGGCCATCACCTGCCCGATATGCGTGAAGGTGACAGCGCGGGCCTGCGCACCCCAAAGCGCTAGCATCGCCAGCCCGGCAGCCGACGCAGCCGCGATCTGCGTCCGCCGCGGAAACGGGATCCGGTCGAGCAGCCAGCCAAGACCGACCGCCGAGCACAGCAGAAACAGCGGCAGCACGGGGAAGAGAAAACGCAGCTCCTTGTGCGGGATGGCCGAGTGCACGGCGACGAAAGCGAAAACCAGGAGGGCGATGGGCCAACTGCGACGGAGCCCGGCGACAGCACCCAGACCAGCCACCAGCAGCAGCGGCCCGGCGGTGGCCCACAGGGTGTCGAGGTAGTACCCGCGGCCCCGAACCCCCCACTGGTTGGCACCGCTCTCAATCAGGTTGAAGCGAACATACTCGGTGAGCGACTTGAACGGCCGCCCCCAGGTCGCCCAGTCGAGCAACCCGCCGAGCACGCCCACCAAGGCCGCGCCCAGCGTGACGAAAAGCGCGGCGAGCAGGCCACGGCGCCCAAGCACGACGAAGAAGATCACTGGCAAGAGCACGCCGTTTTGGTAGCGAAGCACGGCCGAAAACCCCAAGAGCGCGCCGGCCACGAGCGGCCTACCCGCGAGCTTCCACCACGGCGTCGTGGCAAGTCGGCCTGCACGCCATGCTGCTCTGCCGACCGTGCCCATGCCCCACGGCGAGAGCAACCACAGGCCCCAGGTCAGGCACGGAACGCACGCCACCTCGGCCAGCGCGCGGCTGCTGTAGATGAGGCTGGGGGGAAACGCGGTCGCGAGCAAGCCCAGGAGCAGCGTACCGGTCAGCCCGGCTGCGGCGTTCGCCATGCGCAGAAGCGGCCAGAACGCCAAGGTCGACAGCAGCGCAAACCCGAGCTTGAGGCCGATGGCCAGGCCCGCCCCGCTCTTCACGCCCAGGAAGGCAAGCGCCTTCATCAGCCCGCCGATGAGGCCGGCAAGCAGCCAAGAGCGCGCGCCGGTCTGGAATTCCCAGGGTACCAGGCCGTAGCCGAAGGCCAGGCGATGCCCTTGTTCCAGGGTCTGAAAGATCTCGTCGGCCCAGATCATGCCTTGGTCGGCCACAGCCAGGTAAGCGCGCGGCGCGAAGATGGCGGCGCAAGCACCGAGCAGAAGCCAGGTGCGCGCGCTTCGAGCGCGTGAGTACCAGCGGGCTTTGCCCGATGGTACTCGTCGCGGGAGATTGAAAGAACCCTCCCAGGGTTCTTTCTTCGGAGAAACGGGACGAATCACGGCGCAAGAATGCCCGCTCGCATCGTCCGGGTCCAGCGCCATGGCGAAAACCGAGGCAGAGGCGAGCTACGCGTCCACTACCGGCGAGTCGGGCGCGGCGACCGTCGAAAGGCGCGAGAAGGATGCAGCGAGGGCTTGGTTTTCCTGGGTGCCGAGAATCTGCGTCAGGTCGGCGGCCGCCACCGGCATGGGCACGGCGAGCTTGCTCTTGAAGTGGGCCACCCGCGCGGCGCTCTCCTCGATACGTCGCCTCACCTCCGCCCTCGCCTCGCCGGCCCTGACCAACGCCTCATAGGCGCGGGTTTGTCTCTCTTCCGGCTCGCGCACGAGGAAGTGGTCCACCCCGGCGAGCAGGCTCTGCACCACCAAGTCCTCGACCGGGTAGTGGTCGGACACCGCGCGCATGCCCAGATCGTCGCTCACCAACATCCCGACGTAACCAAGCTCGCCGCGCAGAATGTCGTTTGCGATCCGGCGCGACAGCGTCGCGGGCAGCGTCGCGTCCCAAGCCGGGTAAAGTACGTGCGCGGTCATCATCGCTTCGATGCCGGCGCTGGCGGCGGCGGCAAATGGCGCAAGCTCGACCGCGCGCAGGCGGGCTTCGTCGTGTGCCACCGTGGGCAGCTCCAAGTGCGAATCGGCCTGGGTGTCGCCGTGTCCTGGGAAATGCTTGCCGCAGCTGAGCAGACCCACGTCGCGCAAGCCGCGCCAGAAGGCAAGGCCGTGGTCGATGACCGCCTCGGCCCCCGCGCCGAACGAGCGATTGCCGATGACCGGGTTCTGCGGATTGGTGTGCACGTCGAGGACCGGGGCGAAGTTCCAGCCGATGCCGAGCGCGGCAAGCTCGCCGCCCAGGGCACGCCCCACTGCGCGCGTGCGCTGGACGTCGCCGGCGGCAGCCACCGAGGCCATGTCGGGCCACAGCGTAAGCGGCCTTTGCAAGCGCTGGACCCGGCCGCCTTCCTGGTCGACGGAAATCACCAACGCCGCGTCGGCGGGGCCTGCCCCGCGCAGGGATCGGACGAGGCCCGCGACCTGGACCGGGTTTTCGATGTTGGGGCGGAATAGCATCACACCGCCGACTTCCGAGCGGGCGATTCGTTCCAGCAACCGAGCTGAGGCCGCCGGGCCATCGAAGCCCACCGAGAGAAGTTGGCCGGCCGCTCGTCGCAATTGGGCGTGCGTCACGCCTCAATCCTACCTGAGCTCGGCGGCAAAGTAATTTTCACGAAAAAGCGCGCTTCAAAGGAGGGGGCTTCCGCATGGGCCCGGTCTTGCTATAAGGTGCCCTGACTTTGCGCACCCGACCCACGATTGAAGAGGGGCCCGCCCGAGGGGCCTCCCTATCGCACGCGACCAAGCGGCGGCGGGCAAGATCCGCCGCCATTTCAGCAACCACCGAGGTCCACACGATGTCCGAAGGAAAAATCTCTCTCCTGGCCACCAGCTTGGCGGTCGCGCTTGCGTTCTGGTTCGCCCCGCCCGCGTACGCCCAGATGGGCGGCATGGGCCCGGGCATGGGCGGCATGGGCCCGGGCATGGGGAAGCCGGGTGGATCTGCGCCCCAGGACAAGGAAGAAGGCCCGGCCGAGGTCGCGCCCGACGCCGAAGAGAAGGCGCCGTCCGCCTCGGACAGCGACACCAGCTACCTCAGCCAGGCCCGCCGCCGCACCAAGGTCGTCGAATTCGACGGCTACTACCGCTTGCGGACGGATTACCTGCACAAGCTGAACCTGGGCCAGGGCTACTACAATGGATCATCCAACGCTGGGCCGGCAGCCTTGCCGCCGTTTCCGGTTCCCAGTCAGTGCGCACCGGCTGCGACGATTCCAGGGAATGTTGCAGCGGCCTCTAGCCTGCCTTGCGGCGATGATTCTACCGCCAATGCGAATATGCGCCTGCGGATCGAGCCGACCATCAACATCACCGACCAGGTCCGCGTACGCAGCCAGTTCGACGTGTTCGACAATCTGATCCTGGGCTCGACACCAGATTCCATGGTCACCCCGGCGGTGCCCAACAACAGTGGCCAGAGCAGTGCCCAGGCCGCAAACGTCGGACAGACCAGCTCCGCCGCACCCACGGACGTACTGTCCAACACCCAGAACAGCTACGCGTCCAGCATCCTCGCCAAGCGCGCATGGGGTGAAATCGACACCGAGCTCGGCTCGCTACGCTTCGGCCGCATGCCGTGGCACTTCGGCCGGGGCATGTATTTCAACCGCGGAGATTGCGCCGACTGCGAGGGAGGCACCACGGTCGACCGACTGATGGTCCTGACCA
Source organism: uncultured Myxococcales bacterium (assembly GCA_964491625.1). Taxonomy (GTDB): domain Bacteria; phylum Myxococcota_A; class Polyangia; order Fen-1088; family Fen-1088; genus Fen-1118. The sequence continues at coordinate 11,428 of CAZBIU010000107.1, read as the reverse complement.
GCGTCTATGGTCATCAGCTCGCACTGGCCTGGGACTTCGGGGCGCAGGGCTACAACATCGGCTACACCGACCTCGGACAGAACAACAACGGCGGGTTTCCTCTCGACCTCACGCAAAAGGACGACGTCACGCAGTTCATGGCGTCGATCACCAAGATCGACGACGACAAGACCTGGCGGGAAGGCATCGCCGCGGGTGACGTCGTGGTCAACTATGGGGCTCAGCTCGTCTACCGCAGCCAAGAGTATTCCACGTTCAATATCAACCCCGCTAACGGCTCGGCCTATTCGACGAACACGTCGAACAACCCATCGGTCAACGACCTTGGGAACAGCGTGACCAAGACCCCGATCAACGCTTGGCTCCTCATCCCCAGCCTCTGGTTCAAGCTCGGCTGGAAGGCGCTGACGGTCGAGCTCGAGGGCACCCTGTTGGGGGGAAGGATGGGGGACGCGGGGCCCCTGCGGCGCGACACAACCAACGACAAGAGCTTGCAGATCCTCCAGGCGGGATGGGTCATGGCAAGTCAGCTCAAGCTCTACAACGATTCACTCTTCATCGGCTTCGAAACCGGCGGCGCCACCGGGGATCAGGCCGAGCTGTCCTACGATCCTTCGACGGGGCAGTACTACTACCCCTATCTCAACTACCGCTGGAAGTTCGTGCCCCAGCCGGCAGGCGACCGGACCCTGAACGATTTCCACTTCTCGCCCGAGTACCATGTGGACGAAATCCTCTATCGCCGGATCCTCGGAACCGTCAGCAACGCCATCTACTTCAAGCCGAGCGTCGCCTATTGGCTCGACCTCGATTCGAGCAAGATCCGTGAGGTCGGCATTTCCGGCTCGGTGATCTACAGCCTGGCACCAGTGCCGGTTTCCACGCCGGGCAATTCCATAAACTACGGCGTCGAGATGGACCTGGGCCTGCACTACCGAAATCTGCGCGAGAACGTCTACGCAGGCTTCACCTGGGGCGTGTTCTGGCCCATGGCTGCCCTCGCCCGCCCGGAAGTCGACGCATCGGCTCCCCTGTGGTCGCCAGGCGCCGACGCAAGCGCCGCCCAGGTGGTGCGCACGTTCGTCGGGATTAAGTTCTAGAAGCGCTACTTCTTCTTCGCGGCGGTTTCGAGCGACTTGATGCGCTCTTGCGCGTCCCGTTCGGACGCGGGGTCGTGCTTGTCGTTGGTCGCGAGGTACTTCTTGAACGCCCCCAGCGCCTCATCGTAGCGGCGGTCCTGCGAATACAGCAGCCCCATGTCGTAGTACGCAGCCGACAGCAGTGGATCCAGCTTCACCGCTTCCTGGTATTCGGGAATCGCGTCGTCGGGGCGCTTTTGTTGCCGGTACACCACCGCGAGATTGAAGTGGTGCTGGCCGTTCTGTGGATCGATTTGAATCGCCTTCTTGAACGCGGCGATGGCCTCCTGCTTCTCGTCGGTCTTGCCGAGCGCGACCCCCAGGTTGGTCCAGGCGAGAGCCTAATCGGGTTTGATCTCGGTAGCCCGCCGCAGGTGAATGATGGCCTTGGGATAGTCGCCCTTCTGCCGATACGCCATGCCCAAGGTGGCGCGCGCGTCGTAGTTGGTGTCGTCAAGCGAGATCGCACTGACCAGCTCCTTGATGCCTTCCTCGACCCGCTTCATGCGAATGTAGAGCGCGCCCAGGTTGGCGCGCGCGTCGGCGTTGGCGGGCTGCAGGGCCACCGTCTTTTGATAGGCGCCGAGAGCGTTGTCGTATTCGCCCTGGCTGCGATAGAGGTTGCCCAGGGTAAACCAAGCTGCGGCGTAATCCTTGCGGGCCGCGATGGCCAGCTTGACCTCCTCGATAGCCTCCGCGGTCTTGCCCTGCCGCTTGAGGTTCAAGCCTTCGTTGTAGTGCACTGCCGCCTGATCGGCCAACGCGGGTCGCACCAGCGCAAAGGCCAGCACGACAATGCCCAGGGTTTGCCATACGCGTGTCATGCCCCCAAGCTTCGACCGGCGACGGCCCACAGTCAACTTGCGCGAGAAGACACCGGCATCCCGCCCGACCCTCCGTTGCTTCATGCAAAATGCAACGCCGCCGGGCCGGCGAGCTTGCATGTTAAGGTGCTCCTGCGATGGGCGACGATGGGGCGCCGCTCAAAACGAGTTGGCACGCACCATGCGTAGGTTCCGACCGTCATGACGAAACGACGCATCCCGCGTAGCCAGGGGCGAACGTGAAGGTCGCACCGGGCCAGACTCTTGACGGTCGCTTTCGCTTGGGCCGCGAGCTTGGGCAAGGCGGCATGTCGGCTCTCTATCTGGCCGACGATCTCAGCACCGACCAGCAGGTGGTGGTCAAGGTGCCTTTGCCCATCTTCTCAAGCGGCGTCGGCAGTTGGTCGATCTTTCAGCGCGAGGAACAGATCGGCCGCCAGCTCTGCCATCCCTACGTCCTTCGCTTCGTGCCCTTGCCGGATGACAAACGGCGGTCGTACGTCGTCACCGAGTACGTACCCGGGAAGACGTTGGCCGAAACCCTTGCCAGCGAAGGGCCTCTGCCGGAACAGCGCGCCTTGGCTATCGCCAGTCAGATCTGCACGGCCATCGAGCACATTCACGGACACGGCTTCGTCCACTACGATCTGAAGCCGGCCAACGTCATCCTTTGTCCCGACGGCAGCCTGCGCCTGATCGACTTCGGTCTCGCCCACGCGGCGATTGACTCCCGTTTTGCCATTTCCGGGGCGATGCCAGCCATCGCCTCGGCTGGCTACATCGCGCCAGAACAAATCAGGCGCAAGCGCGGGCGCAGGAGCGTGGACATCTACGGCGCGGGCGCGATCCTCTACGAGATGCTCACCGGCCAAACCCCATTTCCCGACGACGACCCATTTACTGTCGGCAGCGCTCGACTGGTGGGCGACCCACCCTCGCCGCGACGCTATCGTCCCGATCTATCGCCACAAACCGAGGAGATTGTCCTGCGCGCGCTTCGGCGTAATCCGGGCGATCGATACGCCAGCGTCTCGGAGCTGAAAGCGGATCTCGATCATCCGGAAGCGGTGCTCGTGACTGGTCTGGCAAGCCGACTAGAGCCCCCGACGTCTTGGCGCAAGCTCCGGCGCAAGGCTCGCTACGTGTTCGTGATTTGCGTCGTGCCGATCCTGCTTCAAGTTGCCATCTTCGCCTTGCTCTGGCACCGCTTCTCACACAAAGGATAGCGATGTCACCATTCGGCGTGCACGCCGATGGACGGCAGCACCAAACGGTAGGAGCTCTCCACCGTGGCGCCCTGTTCGTTTTGCTTCAAGTCATACACCTGCTTGCTGAGCGTGGCGTTGACCAGCTCGACGTAGGCGTCGAGGATCCATCTGTCGAAGATGAAGCGCTTGTCGGCGCGCAGGTCGAGCTGCGGAAAATCCGCCAGGTGCGTGTAGCCGATGACATCGCCGTTGTGGCTGCTGTAAAGGGGGTACGGCCGGCCGCTGTTGTAGTGGAAGCGAACCGAGGTCGAGTAGTTGCGGGGCAAGCGCCAGCCAACCACCAGATTCAAGATGTGCCGCTGATCCCAATCCGACGGGACGATGATGCCGTCGACGACACGCAAGGAACGTGACACGGTGTAGGCCAGCCAGCCGTAGAGCTTGTGCTTCATCGGCCTGCGCAGCATGACCTCCCAGCCATAGCTTTCGCCCTCGCGCGGTTCGACCAAATCGGACGCCAGGGGGTCGGGAAGCAGGGTGTTGCGCAGATCGGTCAGGTGAAGCCGCTGATAGAAAACCGACGTGTCGAGATTCAGATCAATCCCGAGCAGGTCTTCCAGCTCGGACTCGAACCCAAGCGAAGTCTGTCGCGACCGCTGCAAGCCGTAGCTGCGCAGGCCGAAGCCCTCGAAGCCGGGAACCCCGACGGGCAAGCTGGGCATCTGCGAAAACTGACCGCCTGTCACCTTGATCCAGTTGTTCTCGGCGACGCGGTAGCGAATCAAAAGGCGCGGGCTCGGAAGGGACGCCTGCGTGCCCTGCTCGAAGTAGCTGTCGTAGCGCAAGCCCGGCGAAATCACCACGCGGCTGCCGAGGCGCAAGGTCAGCCCCGTGAAGACACCGGTCGAAAGCAGGTCGCGATCCTGGAGCAGATCCTGGTTGTAGATGGTGGTGAGGAGCCCGCCATAGAGCTGCACCAACGACGTGGGACGGAAACGTTGGAATTCCGCATCCCCGCCCACCTCCACGTCGATCCACGAAGCGAGACTCCAGCGCTCGGAGATCCGCGGCGCCAGGGTGTAACTGCGACTGCCAAATGGCTGCGAAAACACCGAGGTCACGCTGACCGTGGAATCGTCGATCCCACCGACCACCGCCGCGGTCAGCCGGCCCTTCGCGAAATTCCCCGCCCAGCGAAGCTGCACCCGGTGGAACATCAGCTTGCCGAGCCCCGGTGCGATGGCGTTGGGCTGGCCCACGTAGCCCCAGTCGGTGACATCCGGCTGCTTCTGGGTGAGGTTATCGCCCGATCCGAAGGCGAACAGGGTCAGCTTGCCGGGCCCCAGCGTGTGCTCGATGCGGGCCTGGTAGTCCCAATAGTCCACCGAATAGGCGTTGGAGAACGCAGACAGAATCAGCCCGGTGTAGGAATAGCGCCCGGCCACGGCCACCGTCCCCTTGCCGTGGTCGAAAGGCATGGCCGCAATGCCGCCGGCGTCGAACAGGCGGACGTCTGCGGAAATGTGCAGGCGATCGGTCGCGGGCGACGCGGTCTCGGCCGAGACGATGCCGGACACGTAGCGGCCGAAGTCCACCGGATAGCCGCCCGGGTAAAAGTCCAGCTTCTCGATAAAGAACGGGTGGATGACCGACGGTCCCAAAGCGAAGTGGAACAGAGCCGGCGCCCGCACACCGTCGATGAAGAAGCCCGTGTTGCCCGGATTCGCGCCGCGGATCGCATAGAGCGGAAGCGGCCACGTAGTCTGCGCCACCCCGGGCAACGAATCGATCATGCGGAATGGATCACCGAACGAGCCCGCGGTGTGAATCAGCTCGTCCTGCCTGATGGGAATCACCGGCGCTTCGTCGCGCGCGGCGATCACCACGGTTTCGTAGCGCTCGCCGGTCTCTCGCGGCTCGAGTCGGGCGATGATTTCTTGCGACGGAACCGTTACCTGGCGCAGAAGCGGGGCGTAGCCCGGGCACTGGATACGCAGTGGGTGCGTTCCGGGCGGAACATCGACGGAAAACTTGCCGCCGGCGCCGCTCTCGGTGCTGGCGCTGGCTTCGCCGACGCCGATCTGTACCAACGCCCCCGGCAAGGGTTGGCGCGTACCTCGCGCCAGCACGGTGCCCTCCAGCTTGACCAGCTTCGGCCGAGCCGTCTCGGGCGCCGGCGACGGGCGGGCATCCGCGGCGGGCCCGCCGTCGATACCGCCGGATGCGTCGGCCGACCCATCCGCGATGCCTCCGTCGAAGGTGGCATCGCGTGGCAGGTCACCAGAAGCAAGTGGCGCGGCCAGTAGCCACGCAAGGATCACTGGAGCATGCACGTCGGTTGGTCCCCTCCGGGTAGCACGAGCGGTGGTGCCAAGCTCGAAATCCAAAGCCCGGAACGGTCGGAATCGGCCCGACCGCGGACGTTGTAGACCGTGCATGAGTGCAGAAGGTCGGAGCCGAGGCTTTCGCTGGCGTCGGAGACCGCCTGCGAGTAGCGAGTATCCTTGCCATGGACGATGTCGCGCAAGACGAGGTCGCCGACGTCATCCTGTTGCGACACATTGATGATGCCGAAGAGGCTTTCGGCCGACACCGAGACCGACATGATCGACCTGGCGATCAAGCGCACGTTGGTGGGCAGCCCGCCGCCCGGGTAGTCCATGAAGTAGAGGTCGGAGGCTCCCCGCCCCAAGTGTGCCCAGAACGCGAATCCGTCGTTGTTTCCGATGGGAAAGTACGGCGGCTGGCCCCTGATCACCAGGATCAATCCGGGCGGCGAGACGATTTGGGGCGGATCGTCGAGGTTGTCCGCATCTTGGAACACCAGTGCGCCCTGCGGATCGGTGTCGAACAGGGTGCTGGTTCCGCGCTGGATGTAGATCAGGTACTTGCCGTCGGGCGTGAAGCTTGGGACCAGGAGCGGGCCCATGATCGTCCGCCGAACCGTGAGATCATCCTTGCCCACGAACACACCGTGGCCGACGCTGTCGAGAACCAGTCGCTCGTCGCCATTCGGAGGACGGTCAAGGCTGCCGGCCAGATTGACGAGCGGCTCGGGCAGCGTGGTGAAGGTGTCTTCGCCCGTGTCGAGGTTGAGCGTGTGCACTTCCGCAGGGGAGGTCGACGTCCCATTCTGCGAATACGTGAAAACGTTGGTGCCGAAACCACCCCAACCGGACGGGTTGGGCCGCGCGGGCGTGATCTCGACGCCAGTTCTTAGATTGTGAATCACGGTCCTCGACTTGTTGTCGTCGGTGACCGCGAGCGCGACGTAGTGCTCGTCGCCGCTGACCGAAAAGCTGGAAACGTTGTCACGCAGCGAATCGATGGCGTTGCTGGGGCGACCGAATCGCGACAGGGTGTGCTTGTCTCCGAGGATGCAGTAGATGCCACTGCCCATGATTTGGTTCTGGAAGCCCCCCACGTCCTGCCCGATGGGCGTCTGATACGCGCCATCCCAGAGGACAAGCGTCGGATACGACTGCCCCACCGGCGGAGGCCTTTCGAACAGCGCCTGCGGGCAATCGCTGGTGCGATCCGGGTAGCCGGGACAGGTCTGGCCGGATTGCGGGTTCTGGTAGATCGACGACAGCGACGCCGAGAACGGTGACACGGTCGCCAAATCTTCGATGCGAAGCTCTTCTTCGAAATTCGCATTGAGGCGTATCCACGAGCCCACCACCGCGCTTCCGCCGCCGCCGGGAATCATCCGTTCCTCGACCATGAAGTAATGACCGCCGGCGCTGTCCCAGGTCGGCCAGCGATCCGACCAGTTGGAAACGTACTTGCGCTGGGTCTGCCCGTCGAATGACGAAAACCAGAGGTTGTAGACGGCGCCTTTTTGCTGGGTGGCGGGTTCGAGCAGCTCTCGGAAGCTGACAAAGTGATCTTGCCCGATGTCCATGAAGCCAGGCGACACTACCTTCTGGCTGTGAAACAGGTGGCGGCCGCTCGGCGCTGGGCCTTCCTCAAGGCACCCCGCGAGGGCGACGAGTCCGAGCACAAATACCGATGGTCGACAGGCCATGGACGAGCGGGCACTTTAGCGCAAGCGTCGGAAATGTACGACCCCGATGCCACGTGACATTTCGGTTCCCCGGTGACCCGGCGCACGGGCTGCTAGACTCTGCGCGGAGGTGTACCATGAAGGCGATTCGACCAAAGCAGATTGGCGGTCCCGAGCTGCTGCAGATGGAAGACCTGCCGACGCCGGCGCCGCGCACGGGCGAGGTCCTGATCCGGGTGGAGGCGGCGGGCGTGAACTACATCGACGTCTACCACCGCACCGGGCTCTACCCGCTGCCCCTTCCCATGCCCATCGGCCTTGAAGGCGCGGGAACCGTCGAGGCCGTGGGCGACGGCGTGCGCGACTTGAAGGTGGGCGGCCGGGTGGCGTGGTCCTCGGTGCCAGGCTCCTACGCCACGCACGTGGTCGCGCCGGCGGAAAAGCTGCTGCCGATTCCGCCGGGCCTCGACACCAAGACCGCAGCGGCGCTTCCGCTGCAGGGCATGACCGCGCACTTCCTGGCCAAGGCCGTCTTTCCCCTCGGCAAAGACCACACAGCGTTGGTGCACGCTGCGGCGGGCGGGGTTGGGTTGCTGCTCACCCAGCTCGCCAAGCGCGCGGGCGCCCAGGTCATCGGCACGGTCTCGACCGAGGCCAAGGCGGAGCTGGCCAGGCAGGCCGGGGCCGACCACGTGATCAACTACCAGACCAGCGACTTTGCCGCCGAGGTTTCCCGGCTGACCGGCGGTCGCGGCGTCCACGTGGTCTACGATTCGGTAGGCAAGTCCACCTTCGACGGGAGTCTGAGCTCGCTGGCACCGCGCGGACTGCTGGTGCTTTACGGACAGTCGAGCGGTCTGGTTCCGAACCTCGATCTCGCGCGGCTCGCCAAAGGTGCATACTTTCTCACCCGTCCGTCGCTATACGCGTACACGGCGACCCGCGCCGAGTTGATGATGCGGGCGGAAGAAGTGTTCGGCCTGGCCCAAAGCGGCGCTTTGCGCGTGCGCATCGAGCGTACCTTCCCGCTCGCCGATGCCGCGGACGCCCACCGGGCGCTCACCAGCCGCGCAACCACGGGAAAGCTGCTGCTGATTCCGTAGTCACGGCAACAGCCGAATCAGCGACGAGAAGTCGTCGTCGCCCATGCCGCGGTCCTCGGCATCCGCGAGGCAACGGCGCACGGTCTTCAGCATGGGCAGCCCCGGATCCCGGGCATCGGCCAGGCGCATGTCCTTGTGCATGTGCTTGACCGAAAACTGGGGCGAAAAGTCCCGCGCGGTAAGCTTGCCCTGCTTGAGTCGCGCAAGCCCCGAGAACGATACGTTCTTTTCCAGGACGCGAAAGTAGACCTGGTCGTCTATGCCGGCCCGGCGCGCAAAGATCAGACTCTCGGACAGGGCCTGCATCTGCGCCGCGACGTTCATGTTCATGGCCAACTTCAGCGCCGCGGCCTGGCGAACGTCAGGCAGGCGAAAACGGGTCTCGGAAACCAACCCCAACAGCGGCTCGACCGCGTCCAGCGCCGCCGTCTCGCCGCCCAGGAAGAACACGGTGGTTCCATCCTCGGCCGCGGGTTTGCTGCCGGTAAAGGGCGCCTCGACGTACAGGGCGCCGGTGGCACGCACCCGCGCTTCGAATGCAGCCGCGCTGTCGGGATCGATGGTGCTCGACTGCACGACCGCCTTGCCCTTGCCAAGCGCGGGCACAATGGCGTCAAGCACGGACGAGACCGCCGCCGGGTCAGCCACCACCACGTGCGTGACGTCGGCCGCCGACGTCGCCTGCGCGGCGGTGTCCTTCCACTTGGGTGCTCCCGGCTTGGCGGTGCGGTTCCAGACGCCGGCCAACTTGCCAGCGGCGTGATAGCGGGCAGCCCACGGCGTCCCGATGATTCCAAGGCCAACCACGGCGATGCTTTGCATGCCCGTATTCTAATTCAGCGATCTTGGAAAGATGCCAATTGGAATTGCTGTCAAGTCTTTGCTTGTGCCGCTAGCCACGTTGGGGCATAACGATCAGCAGGCAGAAATCAAGGTTGCTGATGCTTGACGAAGTGGTCCCCGTCGAAGTCGTGCGGAAATTTCGCGACCTCGCTGTCAGACACCTGGGCCTCGACCTCGACGAGGGCCTCGATCCGGTGATTGCCGCTCGAATCACCAAGCGGCTGTCCGAATTGCAATTGTCTTTGCACAGCTACGTCGCGCGCCTTCAGCAAGACACCACCGGGGACGAGATCGTCAGCTTGTGGGATCTCGTCAGGCCGCGCCCCGCCCGCTTCTTCGCGCACTGGCCGGACTGTCGGCGGCTGCATGCGCGCATGTGCAACTGGCTCGAACAAGGTGGCCGGCGCTTTCGCCTGTGGTCTGCCGGGTGCGGCTCGGGCGAGGAAGCCTTCACCATGGCCCTGGTCGTGCGCAACGCCGTGGACGTCACCGGCGTCGATCGTCACGCCATCGACCTGAAGATTCTTGCCACCGATATCTCGTCGCTGCGGATCGGGGCGGGCAAGCGCGGTCTGTTCGCGGGCCCGCAGGTGTGGAGCGTGCCCGAGGGGCTACGGCGGCGCCACTTCAACGAGACGGACGCCGGTTTCCAGATTTCCGATGAGATTCACGAGCGGGTGGTGTTCCGCCGGCTCAACCTGTCCACGCCGCCCTTTCCGATGACAGGCAAGATGGACGCCATCTTTTGTGAGGAAGGCTTGCGCAATCTGGCGCCGCCGGCCCAGCGCCGCGCGGTGCGGGCCGCACGCTCCCTCATGACCGAACAGGGACTCTTGCGCACCGGCTTGGCCGAGGAGTTTGCCCAGTTCGACGACGAGGCGGCCGACACCTTTTCCCCCGGCGGCTCCGGATCGCCGACCTACTGCTGAATCAGCGAACCTGCGCTGCGAGCGTCGACACGCCAAGCGTCGCAGGTTGATCGCGCTGCCGCGCCGGCGTAGGCTGCGACGCGAGACTTCGTGTCGGACACCAGGCAGTATTGGTGCTGCGAAGGAGGTAGCCGTCATGGACAGAGGAGGTAGAATCAGATCTCGCGGCCCGTGCGAGTGGGGTCTGCTCGGGCTTTCCGCCGCCGCCGTTGCCAGTTGCGGCGTCATCCCTCCACCGTACCAGGCCAACAGCGGCGCGGGCACCGCCTATTGCACCTCGTTTCTGCGCTTCTCACAGGTGTGCTCCGCCGGCACGACGGCCGTGTATTTGACCTGCATTTGCCTGGCCATCGTGTTCGGATTTCTGGCCGCCCAGCTAAGTAACGATCCCAGCGAGACATCGCTTTTGAAGAAGCATCGTTCGACCTTCCTGTTCGTCGGTGCGGCCACGGCCGGCGTCCTCGGCGCCTACTACCATTCCAGGGCAGACGCGGCCTCGAAGGCAGCCGCCGATGTCGAGTCAGCCATGGCGATGCGCTGGGATTGGGCCAGGTACAAGTCTTGCCTGGCCGCAGCCGCGCACTGGGATGGCTCGCGCTCCGAATCGCTCGACGCCGCCAATGCGGCGGCATCCGACCAGACGACAAGCGGCAACAGCAAGCTGCTCGATTCCATGCAAAGCGCCTCGGCCGCACGGGATCATTCGCTCGACGCCACCGACCAAGCGACCAAGGCCCTGTCGGAATTCTTGGGCATGCTTGAGCAATCCTCCGCGGCCAGATCAGGGAGGGTTTCCAAAGCAAATCTCGACGACGCGCGCAAAGCGATTGACGAGGCCCGCGCGTCCGTGGCGAGCGCGAGAAAGCATTCTGCGACCGCCCAGGAATCGCTAGAGACCGCGCGGCAGGCCTTTTCGTCCCAGGACATCGGGCCGGCCGAGGGTAGCCCGTCCGGCAAGCCGCAGGCGCCTCACCCCGACGGCGGGATGTAGCGGTCGGCTGAGCACAGCCCTCTGATTCCGCTGCCATGTTTGGGCCTTCAACTCGGCCTCTTTGAGCATTTCGAGTTTCAAGACCACAACCGCTTGCCTCCACGGCGCGAGTGCTATTCTTGGAGGACGCTCAGCGTTCGAAACCGACGGTGGGCGCTCGGCAGACTCAGTTTCTGGAGGCACCATGAGATCTCTTCTTCGTGTCGGAGCCCTGCTCGTTCCCCTGCTGGCCGCAGGATGTGATGTCGTCCATGGCAGCACGACCACGGCGTGCACAACAGGCTCCGGACCCAGCCAGACTTGCGTTGAGGTCTGGACCAACGTATCCACTTCCCAGATAATCACCACCGCTCAGAACAACTGTACGAACAATGGTGGCGTCGTC
>CAZBIU010000106.1:0-19074 GCA_964491625.1 uncultured Myxococcales bacterium | reverse complement strand
GGCTGGATTCGCAGTCGAGATCGTCGATGCGACTTTGCCAGACGGCATCGCGAGCCGCAGTTCGCTCGAGCGTTTGGCCGAGCCGCGCGCCGCCGATGCGGTGGTTGCGCTTGTGGGCGACAGCGCGTCTCCTCCCACCTCCGTCCAGGTCTGGGCGATTGACAAGGTTACCGGACGGTCGGTGATGAGCAGTCTGCCCTTTGAGGTGAGGTCCGTGCGTTCGCAAGAGACGCTCGCCATTCGCGCCATCGAGCTATTGCGGTCGAGCTTTCTCGAAATCGATCTGACCGCGAACGGTCGTCGGAAAGACAGCACGCTGCCGCCTCCGCCCGCCGTCGATCGTCCTGCGGAATTGGAAGGACCAGCATCGCGCCCCGAGCGCATCGGCGTCGCTCTCGGCGGAGCAGGGGTGACAGGCTTTGACAGAATCGGATCGTACCTGTCGCCGCTGGCCGAGCTCTGCGTCGCTTTGGGCGCTCGCTTCGTGATCGTGGCGACGGCGTCCGGTTTCGGGACCCGCCCTTCCGTCGCGGCCGCGCTCGGCAGTGCACAAGTCTCGCAAGAATTCGTGACCTTGGGAGGTGTGATCCGTTTTCGCGACGCCCGTCGCGTGCGTCCGTTTCTGACTCTTTCGGCCGGCGGCCTCCATACCTCGGTGGAAGGGCGCGCCGCCGACGCGATCAACCAGGGCCGCGACCAGGCGACATGGTCGTTCTTGCTGGATGGCGGCGCGGGCGCGACGGTACCTCTGCGCGACCGCCTGTACGTCTCGCTGGCGTTGCACGGGCAGATGGCTGAGCCCTATCCGGCGATTCATTTCTTGGATGACGTGGTTGCCACGTCCGCGCATCCCAACCTACTCTTGACGCTCACCCTGGGGGCTTGGTTATGAGACAAGGTCGCTCGGCAGTTGGTCTGCTCGGTCTCGCGCTCGCGCTTGCCGGTTGCTCTCGCGCGAGCCTCACCGCCATCGGTCCGGCGCCAGCGTTTGACGCTGGTGCTGCGGTCGAGGCCGGTCTCGGCGCCGGCGGTGCCTCGGGCGGCGACGCTGCCGTGGATGCTGGCCGCGGCGGCGTGGCTGGCACCGGCGGCGTGGGTGGGGGCGGCGGGGTTCCCGGTGATGGCGGCCTTACTGGCGCTGGCGGAGCGGGCGGCAGCGGGTTGGTGACGTGTCCATCGCCGGCGCTCAAGGCCGGCGACACAGACCAGACGGTGCAGGTGGGCTCTACGACGCGTTCCTATGTGCTCCACATCCCGTCGGCATACGACGGCGCCGCGCCTGTGCCCCTCATCCTCGATTTCCACGCTCAGGGTGGCTCAGGAACGGGCGAGCGAACGAACTCGCCGTATCCGGCGCAGACCGACGCGGAGGGGGTGGTCATGGCTTTTCCGAACGGCCTCAAGGGTCCGTCGGGGACTGCCTGGAACGTGGGGCCCTGTTGCGTGGCGAACGTGGACGACGTGGCCTTTGCCAGAGCCCTGGTGGAGCAGGTGCGGAGCATCGCGTGCGTCGATCCCAAGCGGGTCTACGCCGTGGGTGTCGCGACCGGCGGAGGCATGGCCTACTATCTGGCCTGTCACGCTGCCGATGCATTCGCGGCGGTCGCGCCTGCGGCGTTCGACCTCTTGGCAGAAAACGTCGGGGACTGCCTGCCCTCGCGCCCTGTCACCGTGATCTCGTTTCGTGGTACCGCAGATCCGCTCGTGCCGTACGCTGGGGGGCTGTCTTCCGTGGTTGACGGCATGCCCGTCACTTTTCTCGGCGCACAGGCGACGTTCCGGAAGTGGGGCGAGCTCGATCAGTGCACTGGGACGCCGTCTGCCGGCGACAGCAACGGGTGCTCGGCCTATCCAAGCTGCCAGGACGACGCAGAGGTGATTCTCTGCTCGAAGCAGGGTGGCGGCCTGGAGGCCGGCAACGCCGGCATCGCCTGGCCGGTGCTGAAGCGGCACAGTCTGCCCTAACAGCATGACGAAGGTCTTCCAGCCGGTCGGCTGCCAGTCCTAGAAATCATCCAAGCCGCGTGAGAGTCCCGTCTCGTGCGCGACGATGGTTTCCGTGCCGGGGTTGTTGCAACCAGTCAGCAGGGCTGGCAGGCAGAGGCACCGCGCGACGATAGATCTCCAACCGTTACGCATGTTTCTCCGGTTTTCGAGCGCGGACTGCGGCGGTCGGAAAAGAAGGCCCAAGAATCAGCATGGTGCATCCACTTACTGGACAGTTGGTGTAACGTGCCCTATCAAACACTATTACGCTATCTGACGGGCCATGATCATTCATTGCCGGCCGATGATCATGCCCTGGGGCCAGTCCTGCGGCTCGCGGGGATTTCATGAGCCGAAGTAAAGCATCGAGACGACTTGAAGGTACGATGGCCGACCTTCAACTTGTGCGCGTCGGAAGCTACCGCCCCGAAGCTTCCGCCAAGGCGCCAGAGGACACAGCCGCCCTCATCGACGACTACGCCCTGGTTGCCGGGATTCGGCGCGGCGACGCGGCAGCCGCAGCCATGTTGTTCCAGCGTTACCGGCCGCTCGTCCAACGCACGTTGCTCCGCATCTTGGGTGTCGATTCCGAGCTTCAAGACGCAATGCAGGAGACCTTCATTCGGGCCCTGGATTCGGCGCGACTTTTGCGCGACCCGCAGGCGCTGCCAAGCTGGCTGATTCGGATCGCGGTGTGCACGGCGTCGGACATGATCCGCCGCCGTCAGCGGCGTCGATGGCTCCAATTCCTGGTCGAACCGCGCGATCTGATCGAGCGTACCAACGACGTGATATTCGAGGCCGAGCCGGACTTGGAAGCGCGCCAAGCGTTGCGCTCTGCTTGCGCTATCTTGGAGGGGTTGCCTGCGGATGAGAGGATCGCAATGTCACTTCGTAGACTCGACGGCATGGAGCTGAAGGATGTGGCCAGCGCCTGCGGCTGTTCGCTTGCGACCATCAAGCGCAGGCTGGCGCGGGCGGAACGGCGTTTTTTGGCGCGAGCGCAACGACATCCGGCCCTCCAGAGGTGGCTCGCCGACAACCGAGGAGAGAATCCGTGACTGACCTGGACGAGCTCGGCCGCCATCTGGCAGGCCTTCAAGATCGAAGCCTTGCGGATCTGGCGAAGGATGTAAGTCCGCCGTCCCGCGGGGTGGGCGAGTATCTCTTGATTCGGGCACGGGAAAGACGCAATCGCCGTCGGATCGCAAGAGTTTCGCTGCTCGCGGTCTTGCTGGTCGGCGGGGCAGCGATCGGGGTACGAACCTGGTCGGGCGGCCGTTCTTCGACGATGGCGCGGGTTCGGGCCGAGGCCGGCCAGCGAATTGCAGCGTCGATGTTGGATCTCGCGGTCGACTTCGCTGATGGCTCGCGCGTGGTGTTGGCATCCGGCGCGAGCATGCGCACCGACGCAGTGGGGCCGGCCAGCGCCAATCTCGAGCTAGAGCGAGGACACGCGTCCATACGAGTGAAGCATACCGCCACGACCCGCTGGACGGTGCGCGCGGGCAGCTATTCCGTGGCCGTCACGGGCACGCGCTTTAGCATCGATTGGCATCCCGAGCGGGGCGGCTTTTCGCTGGCGGTGGAGGAGGGCAGCGTGCGCGTGAGCGGCGGGCTTCTCAGCCAACCGGTCGACGTGGGTGAAGGCCAATCCGTCGCCTTCGAGCAGGGCGCTGTTCACGAGCTTGCGGCGGCCGGCGGGCCCAAGGGGGCGGCTTCGCAGCCCGTGGCGGCTTTACCCGCGCCAGCCTCCGATGTGCGATCGGCGCCGCCCGGGACCTGGCCCACGCCACTCGATTTGGGGCCGGCCGGCATAAGGCGAAAGCCGCCGGGGCAACACTCGGTCGTGCCGTCGTGGCTTGAGCAGGCGCAGGCCGGCCACTACCGAGACGCGCTGGAAGAGGCCGAACGAAAGGGATTCGACGGCATCTGCCAGCAGTCGTCTGCATCCGACCTGCTCTCGTTGGCCGAGGCCGCGCG
Source organism: uncultured Myxococcales bacterium (assembly GCA_964491625.1). Classification (GTDB taxonomy): domain Bacteria; phylum Myxococcota_A; class Polyangia; order Fen-1088; family Fen-1088; genus Fen-1118. The sequence continues at coordinate 15,105 of CAZBIU010000106.1, read as the reverse complement.
GTATGCCGGGCGCCCGGCGCGCGCCGAGGAGGCACTGAAGGCGACCCGCGATCGCTTCAGCCGAAGCGACGACGCGGCCGTGGCTGCGTATTTGCTTGGGCGCATCGCCGCGGAGAACCGCCGCGACCCTGCGGCGGCGGCCCGCTGGTTCCGCACCTACCTCGACGAGCGTCCCAGGGGAGTGTTGAATCGTGAGGCAGAAGGACGCCTGCTTGAATCGCTCGCGTTCACGGACAGGGAGAGCGCCCGGGCGGCGGCGCGATCTTATCTGCAGCGCTACCCGACGGGCCCACACGCCGCGTTTGCTCGGAATCTTCTGGGACCATAGTCCGTAGTCGCTCACACGCTCTGTCTCGCCGAACCACCACCACGGTCATGTCGTCCTCGCACTTGCCGGAAGAACATTCCTCGGCCTCGCGCAGGATCTCCTGGCAGATGATCTCGGCGGGCTGGTCGTGGAGCCGCTCAACGGCCGCACACAGACGCTCCAGACCGTAGGCTTGGTGGTTCCGGGCGCCGGCCTCGACGATGCCGTCGGAGTGAAGCAAGAGCAAATCGCCATGCTCAAGCCGGCCGCGCCGCTCGGTCAGGTTCCTGCCGATGTCAGGCAGAATTCCCATCCAGGGTCCAAGCGTGTCGATGACTTCACACTTGCCGGTGTCGGCTCGTAGCACCAGCAATGGCTCGTGCCCGCCGGCGAATACGAAGTTGCCATCCAGCGAGATGTGCATGAGCACCAAGGTGACGTGGTCGTCTCCGCCGAGCCGGCAGCGAATGTTCTCGACCAACAGTCGATTGGTTGCGGCCAAGATTTCGGCCGGCCGCGCGTTCGGGGTGTAGATGGCCAGCGCGGCGAGGGCGCTTTGTAGCATCAGCATGACCAACCCGGCGTTGAGTCCGTGGCCCGAAACATCGCCTGCGGCGATCCAGAATCCGGACTCGGTCGGCAGCACTTCGTAGTAGTCGCCACCGACCGCCTCCGCGGGCTTCATCCGTGCGGCGGTTTGGAAACCTGGCAGGTCGAAGTGCTTGGGCAAGATTCCGCTCTGGATTCGCTCCGCGATATCAAGCTCCTTGCGGGCTCGCGCGAGCATGACCTGCTCCTTCTCTCGTTCGCGTAAGGCATCGGCCTGACTCTGCAGTTTCGAAACCATGGCGAACACGTGTTCCACAAGGTCGGTGACCTCTCGGGCATCGAAGCGCCCCAGCATCGGCATTGCGACGGAGGTCCCGTCGGCGACCTGGGTTGTGTAGCGAGCGAGCTTGGTGATCGGTCGCGCCAACCACGATGAAAGGACGTAGGCGAAGACGAAACCGAGCAACAGCGCCGCGACGATGGTCAAGAGCACGCTTACCCGCACGCGTTTGGCTTGTTCCTCGATCTCGCTCGTCGGTCGCATGACGGCGACGGTCCAGCCCACACCGTGCTCATGTACCCGTTCGAGGGCGGCACGAACCGGCACACCTTGCTGGTTGCGTCCGTCACGCAGGGTGGTGCCGCTGTCAGGAACGCTTTCGTACATCGGATTGCGGGACTCGTCGCTCAGAGCCTGCGCGCCGGCCGGATTCGAATCGAGTACCACGCGGCCAGCCCCGTCTAGAACCTGGGCCTGCATATCGCCAAATGCGTCCACCGCCCTGCTGGTCAGTTCCTGCAGATACCCGAGGCCGGTTGCGCCGACGACCGCACCGATGATCGTCTTTTGCTCGGCCAGGGGATTCGACCAAACCGGCGCGCAAATATGGATAGTCGGAACCTTGGTCATCCTTCCCAGCTCCACGCCAGATACCGTGGCGTGGCCGGTTGTGAGCATGCGCCGGAAGTAGTCGCGGTCCCCCTGTTTCGCCAAGTGGCCGGCGGGTGGGTGGGAGTCAGGCGCCATCGCGAATGGCATGCCGTCCGCGTACGAAAGGTTCAAACCCAGACAGGACGGGAAGGTGGAACAATGTTGCTTAAGGAGGCTTTCCGAGAGCTCTCGGTTCGTCATCCCGGCAAGCGCAACCGTGTTTGCTACGGCGATAATCTCGCGGGCGTCGGTGTCGATGGCTTGCCCGATCGTGCGTGCGAGGCTCTGCGCCGCGAAATGCAGGTCCTTGTCCGCACCGCGGCGTTGCACGTCTCTCCAGCGGGCGGTCTGGCTCGAGCCCAGGTACGCGATGGGCGCGGCTGCCGCGACAGAAAGGGCGGCGAAGAGGAATGCCCGCAGGGAGGGCCGCATGGTGAGTAGCGCTAGTCTAAGCATATCCAGGAAAAAGTTACGACGTTCGTAATTTCGTGCTGCTGGCCGGTGGGGCGTAGAGGCCCGGTTGGCCTGCCTGAGCCGATTTTAGCTTGCAGTGGACACTACCGAATGAAAAGGGCAATAGACCGCGCGAGGATCACGTCCGGGATGAACGCACCCAGCGCGGGAATCGCTTAGGATCTCTGCTCAGATGCTCACGCCGCTAACATTCGTCGGAGACGACGCCGCGCTGGTTCAAGCGCTTCGTGCGGGTCATCCCGGTGCGGCTGCGGCTCTGTACGACCGACACGCGGGGCACGTCCAGCTGACGCTCCGATCAACCCTGGGACCGGATGACGACATCCCAGATCTCTTGCAGGAGGTGTTCATACGCGCGCTCGATCAAATCGAGAACCTGCGCGAGGTTGACAAGCTATCCAGCTGGCTGACCACGATCGCGATCTTCGTTGCTCGTGCACAAATCCGTCTGCGAGCGAGACGAAGTTGGCTGCGGCTGTTTTCACCCGAAAGGACCCGAAGTTGGCAGATGGAGCAGCCTTCGTCCGACGCTCGACGCGCCCTGCGCGAGGTGTATGTACTCCTGGACCGATTGGCGCTGGAACAACGACTGGCGTTCGTGGCGCGCCATGTCCACGGTATGACTTTGGCTGAAGCGGCCGAGGCGTGCGAGACGTCGCTGGCCACGTTCAAGCGCAGGCTTGCTCGAGCCGAAAAGCGTTTTCTGGAAGCCGCTCGCCAGAGGCCTTCACTGGCCCAGTGGTTGGAGGATGGGACGCGATGGAACGAACAGACGCAAACCTAGAAAGCCTAGGCAGGCGGGTGCGTGAGGCTCTCGCGGCCGAGGACTCCGCGGGCGACATGGTTCGCCGTGGGCGGGCTGTCTTTCTTGAAGAGGTCTCCCGTCGCAATGCTGTCACGACCGAGCGCCGTTCGCCTCGGCGTTTGGGGCGCTGGCTGTCGTTGTTTTTCGCGGCTTCTGTTGGGGCCTGCGCGGCTGGCGTCTGGTTCTGGATGCGACCGGTGACCTTCCAGGTCGGTGAGGCTCGCCCCGGACAGCTCGGGGACGTTGTCGAATCCCCGGCCGGTGTGGCAACGCCACTGCGCTTCTCCGAGGGCAGCCAGCTCCTGCTCCACGAGGGCGGCAGGTTGCGGGTGCTCACCCTCGAAAGCACCACCGCGCGGATCCTGGTCGAGGACGGTGTGCTCGACGCCAACATCGTACATCGCAAAGATGGAAAGACCCGGTGGAGCTTCGAAGCCGGTCCTTACCGTGTGGCTGTCACGGGAACTCGATTCCAGATGGCCTACTACGCGGCCGATCAGTCGTTCAGCTTGAGCACCGAGGAGGGGCAGGTCGTCGTGTCAGGTGGCTGTCAAAAGTCTCCGAAGGTAGTGTCGGTCGGGGAGAGGATCGATTTGTCCTGCGCCCCGACGGAGGTGCCGGCCTGGCCGCGTCCGCTCTTGGACGAGCGTCCTTCCAGCAACGCTACCGCCGATAACCCTTTGTCGCCCACCAGGGCTGCACGGGGGGAGCCGCTTTGGCGCGAGCTTCTGGCGTCTGGACGTCTGTCGGAAGCTCTGCACGCGGCGGAACGAGGGAATTTTCAGAGGGTCTGCCAGATCGCGACGGCGCGGGAGCTGCTTGCGCTCGCCGACGCCGCCCGTTTGTTCGGCCCGTCCTCGCGCGCAGTCGCCGCTTTGCGCGTCCTGCGGCAGCGCTTCCCCGGCTCGATGGAGTCAGGGACGGCGGCGTTCACCTTGGGCCGCATCGCTTTCGAACGTGAGCATGCCTACGATGAAGCGGGCCGTTGGTTCGGAACCTACCTGCGCGAGCAGCCGACCGGGCCGTTGATGGGCGATTCGTTCGGCCGCCTGATGGAAGCCAGGCTGCGCTCGGGCGACAGCGCCGGCGCACGCACGCAAGCACAGCAGTACCTGCACCGCTTTCCAGAGGGACCCTACGCTGCGGAAGCGAGAGGCATTCTTTCGCGGTGACGGTGCCACCCGGCATGCCGGGACGACTGCGCACGCAATCGTTCGACAACGGTTCGCAGACACGCCGGCCGGGGGCGATCCCAAGAGCCGGCTTTTCTGCTACCGTAGCCAGTCGATGGCTAGCCTGCAATGGACCGATGGGCTGCGTGAGGATGACGTGCCCGAGGGCGAAGTCCTCGCAGGCAAGTATCGGGTCGATCGCGTCCTCGGCGCGGGTGGCATGGGCGTGGTTGTACGGGTCACGCCGGTCGGTAGCGATGCTGTGTTCGCGCTCAAATTCCTGCGCCCCAGCGTGGCGAGAGATCCAGTGGCCGCAAAGCGATTCTTGCGCGAGGCCACGGCGGCCGGGCGCATTCAGAGTCCGCACGTGGTCAGGATCTTCGACGTGGGCGAGCTTGCTTCGGGATCGCCCTACCTGGTGATGGAGCTGCTTGCAGGCACGACGCTGGACAAAGAGCTCGCCGGAGGCCAGAGCCTGCCGCTCGCTCGGGCGAGTGATCTTGCGCTCCAGGTCGCGGAGGGGCTCGCCGCCGCGCACGGCATGGGGGTGCTCCATCGCGACATCAAGCCGGCCAACTTGCACATTCGCCGCCAGGCCGACGGTGCCGACTTGTTGAAGATTGCAGATTTCGGAGTCTCCAAGATCCTAGACCCCGATGGGCCTGACGAGCAGCGCCTCACCCGGACCCAGACCTCGGTGGGCTCGCCGCTTTACATGGCGCCCGAGCAGATGCGTTCGGCGAGAAGAGCCGATTTTCGCGCGGACCAATGGTCGCTTGGGGCCGTGCTTTACCGCATGGCCACCGGCAGTCTGCCTTTCGACGCGACGTCGCTGCCGCGCGTTTGCGTCCAGGTGCTCACGGCTGACTTCGTGCCGGTGAAGGTTCGTTGCCCAGACCTGCCCGAGGAGTTCGCCGCCGTGGTGGAACGCTGCTTGCGTCTTTTGCCCGACCAACGATTCGCCGACATGGCGGCCTTTGCCGAAGCCTTGGCGCCCTTCGCAGGTCCCACGGGTGCCGATCGCGCGCGATCCTGCCGCGAGATCTTGCCGACACCCAAATCGTAGGGTACCGCGGATCTATTTCTTATCGCCCACCGGACTTTGCGTGTTGACGAGCGTATCTGGCTCGAATACCACGCTCACGCACAGGGAAGCGTCGTTGATCACGACGTCGACGCCGGATGGGCTCGGGCCGGAACCCGCGGGTGGAACCGCAGCGCGCGTCCATCCCGCCTGGCCGTCGGTATCGATACGTTGGGTTTCAGGAATGGTGGCCCCGGTCAGCTGTTCGAAGGCCGCGTTCGCCGCATGGCCCATGTCTTCCGCGCACTGCCAGCGCGCCGAGGGTTCGTACCTGAGCGCCCGGTCCACGAGCTCGATCAGTTTGGGCGGCGCGCTCGGCATCACCGCTGCGAGGGAGCGCGCGGGTTCTTTGATGGTGGCCATCAGCATGTCGAGCTGGCTTCCGGCCTCGTGCACATAGCGGCCGGAGAGTGCGTAGAACAGCATTGCGCCCACGCCGTAGATGTCGCTGCGCCAGTCGACCGCGTCCCGCTTGGCGATGGCTTGCTCGGGAGACAGGTAAGGAACGGTCCCCAGCACCAGCCCGTCGCGGGTGGGTTCGAGGTCGTTGCCTTCGAGCACGCGGGCCAGGCCGAAGTCGAGCACCTTCACCCGACCGTCCTGGCAGACGAAGACGTTGCCCGGCTTGATGTCGCGATGGATGATGCCGCGACGGTGGGCGGTGGCCAGCGGTTCGAGAACTTGCTCGCCGATGAACACGACCTGCGCGGCGTTGAGCGAGCGGGTGTTGATTCGCTCAAGCAGGGACGCGCCTTCCAAAAGCTCCATCACCAGGTAGACCCGACCGGCTTCCGTGGTGTCGTCGTCGAGAATGCCGACCACCCCAGGGTGGCCGATGCGATTGGCCACATAGCCCTCGCGCAGGAAGCGTTCGCGAACTTGAGGCATGTTGCTGAACTCCGCGGCCAGCAGCTTCACGGCGGCGCGGCGGCCGTTCCGGTGGGAAGCTGCGTACACGCTCGCCATGCCGCCCATGCCGATGAGCGAATCGAGCGTCCACTTGCCACTGAGAGTCGTTCCGACCAGGCGTTGGGCTTCCAATTCTTGGGGGCTAGCGGATGTCAAGGCACCCTCATTGTGCGACGCATGTTGGCCCTGTCAAGACCGCAGGGGCGGCTCGGGGTCTGCTCTTCTAGAGAGGTTGGCGCTAGATTGATGTTGTCCGGTGTGCGGCGACAGACGCGGATTCCGCCGGGTGTTTCTGCGGAAATCGCACGGGCGCGAGGGTAGGCGACAGGCTGGACGCTCAATCCCTCGGGTATCAGCGGCTCGACTCCTGCGAAGGAATGCGTCCTGGCGTGGCATGCGGCTTGCGTAGACTGGACCACGTGTCGGGGTCGCTCAGACGACAGAACATCGCTCGCAGTCTCTTTCCGATTCTCCTTTGGTTGACGACTACGCGGGCCCTAGCAGGAATACCTGCCCGCCTCACACCCCTGCAACATCCGACCGCTGTCCCGGCCGGCTACCTACACGGCGATGAGGGCGTGAGGTTCTCTTGTCAGCGCGGCGACCTTCCCCAGATCAAGCTGGCCATGTCCGCCTATCTGAGGTCCCTGGAAATTACAGATGAACTGGTCGTGCTCACCGAGCGACCCGCAGAAGGGGTTCTTGTCTACACGTTGGCCACGCCCGCGGACGATACCTCGACGCTGGACTTCGGTGACCGGCCGGCGATGAATCTTTCGCCTGAAAGGCTGGTCTTGGTTCCTGGATCCGTTGGGGACTCGCCCAGTCCGACGGTCTCGACCGTCTCGCGCAAGGAGATCCTGCTGGCGCTAATGCAGCATGGACGGCTTACCGAGCTGAGAGGGCCGGCGTGCAGCGTGGAGGTTCTCTCCGAGCACGTGGCCCTCCGCCAGAACACCGTCGCATGGGCAGAGAACGTGCGCTGGGGGTGGCCCAATGGAGGTCCGGCGGAATGGAATGCGACGTACTGGAACCGCGGTACGCTCAAGTACGGCGTTCCACTGCGAAGAGCCATCGACGACGTGTTCGTCAATCAGCGGTCGTATGCAATCGGGTGTTACACCGCCACCAAGCTGGTCATGATCAAGGGCGTATTGGACTTCTACGCTCGCGTTCACGAATCTGCGACTGCAGAGGAATGGATTCAGGCCCGTCTGCTTTCCGATCACGAACCCCTTTACGACGTCGAGCCTCCACGTGCTTGGAGCTTCGAGTCGGACTACGATCCCAAGGACGCCTATCGGCCCGGCAAGTTGTTGTCCATCCTCCACGGCGTCGCGCCCAAGAACTTCGTTCCGGGCGATTGGACATACTTTCTCAACACCGATCCGGGGTCGAGCAGAAAAGTCGGATACGAAGGCTCCAATGCGGTCTACCTGGGCCGCGGTCGCTTCGACGACTACTATGGGGAAAACAACCACGCGTTCACGTACGCTGAAAAGCTGGACGAGGTCTTTCAGTGGCGCAACGGGGTTTTCAATCGGCGGCGCGATGCCGGCAAGAGGCGCCCGCTGTCCCCACAAGGGCTGGAACGCCTGGGCGCATCACCCGGCCGCGGTGGCCTGGTCAAAGCCTGGAGGATCGCGCCGGAGTTCTTCGACGTGGCCGTGCAAAGCTCGGGCAAGCGCTATCGGGCCGCGCCGAGCCGCACCGAGCCGCCGCGGATTTCCGCTGCGGGCGTCGGCGAACGGGCAGGGCTCACGCGATAGGTTGCGCACTGCCGGAGCCGCGGCAAGTCGATCCCTCAGGCCAGCTGTGTCGGTTCCGTGGCAAATTGTCACGTGTGACAAGTTGCCTCGTCTTCTGGATGATATGATTGGATATCCAATCATATCAAGAAAGAAACGTGGCAGCAGCGTGAAGTACCTCCTGGCCAAGAGCAACATCGAAGTCCTCGACCAGTTCGCCTGGTCCAAGGGACTGCTGGCGTTCGACTACGACGGAACTCTATCTCCGATTGTGGCCGAGCGCGAGCGCGCGAGAATGTCCCCTGGGACAACCGCGCTGTTTCGTCAGATCTGCCGCCGCTACCCTTGCGCGGTGATTTCCGGCAGAAGCTCCACCGACGTGCGCAGGACGCTGGGAACAGCGGCCGTGAAGTACGTCGTCGGCAATCACGGCATGGAGTCGGACGCAAGTCGGTCTGGCTTCCCGAAGGTGGTCGAGCGAATGCGGAGGTTTCTCGAGGAATCGCTGTCCCGGCACTCCGGCATTGAGATCGAGGACAAGGCATGGTCGCTGAGCGTGCACTTTCGACGCTCGCGCGAGCGTCGAAAAGCGCGCCTCGCAATTGAAGCTGCGCTCTTGCGCATGCCGGTCGCCGCGCGCGCAATTCCTGGCAAGTGCGTTGTGAACGTGCTGCCGGCGCGTGCCAGGACGAAAGGGGACGCGCTTCTCTCCCTTCGTGAGCAAGAGGGGGCCGACACCGCCCTTTACTTCGGCGACGATGCCACCGACGAGGATGTCTTTCGGTTGGACCAACCAGGACGCCTGACGACGGTGCGGGTGGGCCGAACCGCGGAGTCGGCCGCGGAGTACTATCTGCGCGGGCAACCGGAGATCGACTTGGTGTTGGAACGCTTGCTCAGGGCGCGAAAGCCGGGTGTCACTCGATGAAAGCGCGGACGGCACAGTCGTTGCCTTTGAGCGGCGGCCTTGGATTTTTGCGCCGGATGTGGAGGCTGAATCACGCGATGGAGGCGCTTTCGCTTCGCATGGAGCGGCGGCTGGGAATCACCGCTCAGCAACGGTTGCTGTTGCGATGCGTGGGCAAGTTCCCGGGAATCACTCCGGGACAGCTTGCCGAGCTCCTCTGTCTCGATCGCGGGACCGTGTCGGCAACCACGAGGCGGCTTTCGGAGAAGGGGCTGCTCATGCGGGAGGCTGGCTCCTGGGACCGCAGGCGAGCTTTGCTCGGGCTTTCGGTGAAGGGACGTCGACTGGACCAACCCCTAGCAGGAACCGTGGAGAGCGCGGTGGAAAAGCTGCTAGCCCAGACGCCTGCTTGTGACATCGCAGTCACCGCCAGGGCCGTAGAGCGCCTTATCGCCCTCTTGGATCTCGAGTCACCAAGGAAGGCGACGAAAGCGGCAGGATGACCCACAACTCCGATGACTCATTGGCCAGTCGCAACCGGTGGCATTTCGTCTCTTTTGACAAAATGCTACGCCACTGTAGACGGGGCCAGTGGTGTTTGGACGTACCCCTCTTCTTTTCCGGCTTTTGTGTCGCTTGGTGGCGTGGAGCTAGAATCCCGGGCCGTGGTTTGCTCGGTGCCTTCCAGGCTGGGAAGCTTGGCGTGCCCGCACTTTCCGTCGACGCATGTCCAGCGCTGGCCGGCAGGTGGAAAACCAACTGTGTCCACGCAATCGAAGCTCTCTACAGAGTGGCCGGGTTCCAGCTTGGACTGAGCAGCGACGGCAGGATGGGGCGCGGGTATTGGAGCGGCCGGCTGGGAAGGTTCGGTTTGGGCGACCGCCGTCCAGGACGGCGCTGAGCTGCTGGAACACTTGGTGCGATCGTTGGCCGAAAGTCCGGCGGCCGAAGCTTTCGACGTGGTGGTATCCGATGTGCGTATGCCCGGATGGACGGGCATCAACGTTCTGGCGACTCTGGCCCGTCAGAGCAGGCGTCCGCCTGCTATTCTTATCACCGCATTCGGCGACGACAATCTGCACGAGCAGGCCGAGCGCGCAGGGGCCGTAGCGGTACTTGACAAGCCTTTCGAGCTGGACGAGTTGCAGGTGCTGATTGACCGCGTGGTCGCCGGGTGATGCGTGTTGGGCCCAGTGCGTGGAATTGAATGCGACACTGTACGTGGAGCGACATCGGCGTGAAGGGCTGCTAGCGCCAGAGGGCATGTCTGGCTTATTATCGAGCACCGGAAGCGGTGCGCAGGTAAGGAATCGCCGCGAGCTTCCGATAGGCTGAAGTACTCGCCATGTGGAACTCTGACCAGGCTGGCCAGGATTTAGAAGACGGGGCAGGCGTTTCTGCGTCCACCGAAGGCTCACCGTGGTCCCATCCGGAGGCCGGCTCGCGCGCCCCAGCGTCCGACATTTCGGCCAACGAGGTAATCGAGATGTGCGCAGTGGGTTTGGCGCTGCTCGACATGGATGGACAATTCCGACAAGTGAACCGGGCTTTCTGTGAGCTGACCGGCCATTCGCAAGAGACACTATCCGGAACTGGCATCCGCCTCGACCAATTGCTTCATCCCGAGGAAGTGGCGAGCTACCAACATCATCTCGGCTCGATCCTCCACGGCGAGGAACAGTCCTATCGCCACCCGCAACGACTTCTGCGCCAAGACGGCGCGCTTCTTTGGATCGACCTCACCGTCAACCTGACGCGAAAGGTTGGTGGTGTCCCTGGCTATCTCGTCGCCACCGCGGTGGACATCACGGAGCAGCGACGCACGGAGAGCGCGTTTCGGGACATGTCGTTTAGCGATCCGCTGACCAGTCTTCCCAATCGCCGGCTGCTGCGGGATCGGCTGCAGTCCGCCATGGCGCGCGCAAAGCGGGACGGGCGCAGCGTCGCCTTGCTGTTCATCGATCTGGACGGCTTCAAGCCAATCAATGATTCCATGGGGCACGCAACCGGTGATTGGCTGCTCAAGGCGGTTGCCCAGCGACTCGGCTCTTGCTTGCGCGAATACGACACGGCGGCCCGCCTGGGAGGTGACGAGTTCGTCGTGCTGCTGGCCAACTTGGCACAACGTGAAGACGCCGAACGCGTTGCCGAGCGCATCCGCGCGGAGTTAGCGACGCCGTTCATCAGGGATGACGGCAAGCAGCTCTCGCTTTCGGCAAGTATCGGCGTGTCTCTCTACCCCGCGCATGCGCAGACCGAGCGGGCTCTCCTCCACGCGAGTGACGAGGCGATGTATGTGGCCAAGAAGTCCGGTCGCAACCGCATCGCATTTGCCGACGAGTGCTCAATTCCAACACCCATGCCGGTGACTGACGCCAACTCGGGGCTGGTACACCTGACCTGGGAGGCCCGCTTCGCGAGCGGAAACGCCTTCATCGATGCCGAGCACCGGGAGCTGTTCCAGCAGTCCAACCGTCTGCTCGAGATGACAACGCGGTCGGAGACCTCGGCCGATGAGGTCCACGCAGCCCTGGTGCGACTCATTGGCTTCGTGGATGCGCACTTTCGGCACGAAGAGCGAATTCTTGCCCAGGCGGGCTATCCCGACGTCGAGGCCCACAGCGCGAGACATCGCCGTCTGATGGAACGCGCCCAGAATATCTGCAACCACTCGATCGACCAATCGATCTTGATTGCGGACATCCTCAGCTTCGTTGTTGCCGAGATGATCCACGGTCACATCGTGACCGAGGATCGAGAGTACTTTTCCCTCGTCAAGAGCTCGGTGGCCGACTAGGGACTGTCGGATTGGCGGGAGGTGTTGCGCCCAGGTCGGCGCGCAGCCGTGGCAGGCACTGGGGATGACGGCCGTGCAGATACGCGACGAGCTTTTCGCGGATGTGACAGCGCAGATCCCACGCCTTCGACGAATCTGCCGAGGTTGCCAGCACGCGGATTTGCATCGCGCGCTCCGAGGTGTCGGTCACTTGGAGATTCCAGAAACGCTTGTCCCATAGCGGATCGGTCTCGATGATATCCTTGAGAGCGGCCCGGACCTCGTCGAGCGGCAGGCTGTAGTCGACCCAGACAAAGACCGAGCCAAGCAGGTCGGCAGAGCTTCGCGTCCAATTCTGGAACGGCTTTTCGATGAAATAGCTCAGCGGCACGACCAACCTGCGGTCGTCCCAGATGTGGACCACCACGTAGGTCAGGGTGATCTCCTCGATGTGTCCCCATTCGCCCTCGATGATGACCACATCGTCGAGCCGGATGGGCTGGGTCATCGCGAGCTGAAAACCGGCGAAAAGGTTGGCGATGGTCTTCTGGGCCGCGAAGCCGAAGATGATGCCCACGACGCCAGCGGAAGCCAGAATGCTGGTTCCGAACCGCTGCACCTCTTTGAAAAGCATCAGCACCGACGCCAACGTGAACAGGGAGATGAGAAAGTACAGCGTCTTGCTGATGACGTGAACCAGGGTGTAGCGCTTGCGTGCCTGGAGGTTGTCGGCGGCCATGACGTCGTATTCCGCCAGCACCGCCTTTTCGCCTAGGCTCACGATCTGCGACAGGATCAGCGCGACGGTCACGATGAGTAGAATGCTGGTGGCCTTGGCCAGAACGTTTGCGTATCGGTCCGGAAGGTCGAGCAAGGGCAGCGCGAAGATGACGCCGAGCACGGGTACGACGACGCGCAGGCTTCTGCCCAGCACCGGGGCAAGCAGATCGTCCAGCTTGCTGGTCGTCCGCGCCGTCCAGGCTTTGATCGCAGATTCGAGCACGTGGGTAAGGCGAAACACGAGCCACAGCAAGACCGTGAAGATCCCGATGTCGAGCAGCTTGTCGAAGAGACCAAGAACCAGGCGCCAGTCCTCTCCCCGTCCGACTCTGAGCAGAAGGGGCGTGGACGCAAGATAGAGCCCGAAGATCCACAGCAGAAAATAGAGCGGTTTGCCCACCACACGGAGGGAAGAGGGGCGAGATTCCTTGCCGGGTGCGGGTTCGGTCGAAGCGCTGGGCGGTCGCCGCAAAAGGACGACAGCCACCCAATTGAGAAGAAGGGTTAGCAGGATAAAGAACGCCGCGACGGCGAGGTCCTTCCATGTTACGGAGCCGAAGACCGTATCGTTCATTCCAGGGCCCGCAAGCTGCCCCAACCAGCCCAGCAGCAGGTTGGTGGCCGCGGAGGCGATGGTTCCGAAGTGGGCGTGTCCCTGCAGTTCCGGGCTCATGCTCAAGGCATGCCGCACAACCAGCGCTTTTCAAGCGCAAAGCCAGTCCGCCTTGTCGGTTACAACGTTGCCCACAACGAGTCGCTCAAGCTGGCTGCGAACCAGATGGTCTGCGATCGTTGAGGGCGGTCGGGTACGGCTCTACGTCAGCCTCAACGTTCCGGCCGGGCTTTACCGAATGAACGAGCCGGCAGCCTCGCTGACTTTGAATGCCGGCGTGCTTGGCCGCCTGACCTGGCTCGACAAACGAGGTAAGGAAGGGCTTCTGGGGCTTGAGACCGGCGTGCTTGGTGCGAGCCTGATTCCCCAGCATCGTCAAAGCCGGATCGGGAACCCTGTTTCTGGACGAGATCGGCGACATGCCGGCGGGCATGCAAGCCAAGTTGCTGCGCGCGCTCGAAGCCCGAACCGTGCGGCCGGTGGGTAGCGATAGCGAGGTTCCGTTTCGTGCGCGGGTCATCGCGGCCACGAACCGTGATTTGTAAAGCGAGGTGGACGAGGGGCGCTTCGACAGGACCTGTATTTCAGGATTAACGTCATCCGTATTGCGATTCCGCCGCTCCGTGTGCGCGGCGCAGATCCTCGGCTTCGATCGAAGACCCATGTACCGAAAGCTGGAACGCTTCGAGAAGGACAGGTGAGTCTGACGATCACGGGCAATTCCAACCATACCGGCTCAAACCTCTAAACCTGTCCGGTCACGATCAAAGTTTCAACCCTGCCGGTGCGTCCGACCGGTGGCAGGTTCAAGGAGCCAAAGAGGACGGAGCGGGTCCGATTTGTCTTGTGCGGACGGCGGTTCGCGGCGATACTCGGCTCAAACTTAACCTAGGAGAGCCTACATGTTTGCTGAATCTTCAGTGACTTGTCCCGACGCCACGCTGGTCGAGCGTGCCCGAGCGCGCGATGCCTCTGCCTTTCGCGAGCTTGTCTCGCGGCACGATCGACACATGCGTTACCTGGTTTCGCGGTTCATCGCGACCCCGTCCGACCAGGAGGACGTGATTCAGAACGCCCTGCTTTCGGCCTGGCGGCACCTGCCTACCTTTGAGGGGCGGGCCCATTTCGGCAGTTGGATGTATCGAGTGACCGCCAACAGCGCCCTGATGCTTCTCCGCCAGCAGCGGCGCAAGAACGACTCGTCGGTTGGTGACATCGAGGAGTGGACGCGGCTGCGGAAGGCGCCGAACGGCGAGTCGCACTGTGGCGCCGTTTCATGCTGGATTCAGCGCCCCGATGAGGCAATGTTGAGCGCGGAGCTGCGCACGATGCTGCAGGAGAAGGTGGCGGCCTTGCCGTGGCGGCTGCGCGAGGTCTTCGTGCTTCGCTATGTCGACGGGCTGTCGGTGCAGGAAACCGGCGAGGTTCTCGGAATCACCGAGTGCGCGGTCAAGACGCGATTGCATCGGGCCTGTCAGGCACTGCGCAGAGAAATCCATCGCAGCGCCGCGGACGTCGCTCTCTGCCCGGTTCGCAGGCGCGCGTCGTCCGACGGCTAACGCGCTACGGCCCCCTGGATCGGATCTACGACCGCGATGGTTACCTTGCGGGCGAAGATGAGCTTTTCCGCGTTGTCGTAGTACAGCTTGCGCAGGATCTCGGGTGGCAGGTGGATGGCGTTAACCTTCCAGCGGCCCTGGATCGGGGTCGGGTGATCGATGTTCTTTTCGTCGGTCTCAAAGAACCGGAAGTGGGCCTGGTAGAACTTGACTGCGTCGTCGGGGCCAACCGGGTTTTCCGAAACCGAGCCCAGCTGCCAGTGGCCGGGAGAGATGGACAGGTCGGTTCCGAAGAGAATCCGGTCTTGAAACTTGGTGAAGAAACGCCGCACCTTGTCCACCGGATGGCGACCGAATTCGGGCACGCGCGCGGCCGTGTCGAGGTACACGTTGGGGTGCGCATCGAGCAGCTTCTCCATGTAGTCGATGTCCTCGGCCATGCCCAGGTGGATGAAAAGGAAGGTGGTGGCTGGGTGGTGGGTGACGAGGCG
>CAZBIU010000105.1:0-19159 GCA_964491625.1 uncultured Myxococcales bacterium | reverse complement strand
GTGGATCCCGTGGGCTCGCGCCCCGCTCTCCGCGCGGCAAAGGAGCCCATGATACCATTGCAGCACATGCGCATCCGGATCTCGAAGAAGCTGTTCTGGTCGGTCACGGCTATCGTCACCCTCGGGCTCGTCGCAAGCATCCTCTACGTTTCGGGAAGAGAAACGCCGCCTGAGCCCAGCCGCACGCCCTTTGGCGACCTTTCCAGGGCGGCCAAGGGTCGAACCGACAAGGGATTCCCTGGACATGGGTACACCGAGACCTACGAGCGATTTCTCCAGGTTTGGCGGGACGAAGCCATCCGCATCTTCGAGATCGGCATCGAATCCGGCGGATCGTTGCTGATGTGGCAGGAGTATTTCCCGCGCGCGAAGATCTACGGCGTCGACATCAACGAGTCCTCGCGCTTCGAAAATGCTCGCGTCATGACTTGCGTGGCCGATCAAGCGAAGCGCGACCAACTGCAAAAATGTCTCGACAAGTTCGGCGGGCAGTTCGACATCATCATCGACGACGGGGGCCATTCGATGGAACAACAGCAGGTCAGCTTGGGGTTTCTCTTCCCCTACGTGCGGCCTGGCGGATTCTATTCGCTCGAAGACATCCACACGTCGCTGCCCAGCCTGTACCCCGGCTTCGGCGTTGCTCCCGACCAGGGAAATACAACGTTGGGGATGATATTCAAGTATGTGTACGGCCCAGTCCCGAAATTCAGCAGCCAATACATGCTCCCAGGGGAGATCGCGTATCTTGACGCCCAAGTGGAGACCGCTGACCTGCACCTCGCCAGCAACGCGCTCCATAGCATCATGTGCATGTTCAAGAAGCGTGGCCCGCCAGCTCCGGCCGAGCCCAGCGCCACCCGCGTGGACGCAGACGCGCCCCGACTCTGAAATGGCGGACGAAGCGCGAAGCGTGAAGGTCCCCGTGATACAATTCTGCTCCCCATGGAATCTGATTCGTCTTACACCATTGAAATAAGGTGGACGGCCAAGAACATCGCGCTCGTCCTGATTCTGATCTCGCTGTTGGCCTTGCTGGGGCTGTCTGTCACCCGCCGCCAGTATGTAGATCCGCTGTTCATCCACGCCACCTACTATTTCATGCTGGTAACCGTGGTCTGCTGGGCAACCGCCTATCTGTACGCCGCTCGAGATCTCCGCGGGAAGGACGTCGTGATTTGGGCGAAGGAGAACAGAGCCGGAATTGTCATCGCGGCTCTCGTGACCCTGATCGCCGGCCTGGCGATTCACCCTGCACTGCGGGTGCTTTCGGACGAAGCCAATCTACTTGGCACGTCGAAGAACTTCTTCTTCAGCAAGGCCGCCACTTTCACCACCACCGGCAAGTACTACTACGACAACTTTTGGGACGCCGGCGTGGTCATCGACAGGAGACCATCGCTGTTTCCGTTCCTGGTTAGCTTCGTCCACATCTTGCGCGGGTACTCGTATAAGAACGTCTTTCTGTTCAATCTGACCCTCTTGCCCATCCTCATCTTGGTCACCTATCGCGTAGCCAAGATTCTCGGCGGCGAGCTGGTCGGCATCGTCGCCGCAATCCTGGTGGTTGCCCACCCGATCAGCCTGATCTCACTGCGCTCCGGCGGTTTCGATTTCATGGCCGCGCTCTTCGCGTTGCTGGTGCTCAAGAGCTTTCTCGACCATTGCCGCGAGCCTTCGCCCGAACGCTTGGCTGTCTTGTGGATGAACCTGTGCGTGTTCGCAGAAGCGCGCTATGAGACCGCGCTCTTCCTTCCGCCGGTGATCGTCCTGATGCTGGTCTTCAGGCTGATGCGCTGGGAGCTGATGCGTCCCTTCGCGCTCATTTATGTGCTGACCCCGGTCTACCTGCTCCCCCGCATCTGGCAGTCGATCCTGCGCGGCAATGTGCCCGAACAGGATCCGGGCACCATCACCTTCGGCCTGCACAACTTCCTCAAGAACGCCTCGGACTACTTCAAGCCCATCTTGAATCCGTTCGAATTCCATCCACCCCACGCGGCGATGGTGATCGCGCTGGGAATCGTCGGCACCGTGCTCTGGCTCCGGTGGCTCGGTCGTCGCGTTGCCCGACGCGAATGGACGAGCCCCGACGTCAGGTTCGGAATCATGGTCCTTGGTTGGATGGTGATGCTGCTCGTGATCGTGTTCACCTATTACTGGGGGCAGGCCCAGCACCCGGCCGCGTCCCGGCTGGTCATCTCCATCGACACGTTCTTTTCGTTCCCGGCGGCGTACACCCTGGTTCTTCTATTGAGGCGCTGGAAGCCGTTCGTGCCCGCCCTGGTGGCGGGCGCGATCTTCTGCATCTATCTTCCCGTGGCGTCCGAGTACCGCATCTTGAACGAGCTCACCTTGACCCGCGAAGCAGCGACGACCTGGCGGTTCTTCGAGAGCCTGCACGAAAAGCGCATCTTGATCGTTGCCGAACGACCTGGCCTTTACACCATCATGGAATACGGAGCGCTCGACTTCGAGTCGGCCAAGCAGGACTCGACGCTGCTGTCCGCGCTCGCGCGCCGGCTGTTCTACGACATCTACCTGGTCCAGCAGATCGACCTCGGCACGAACAAGCCGACGCCCCAGCTCGAAATCTGGCCGGACCGACCCAAGCAGACACTGCTCGAATTCCAGAATGATGCCAACGCCACGATTCGAATCTCGCGCCTCTTGCGGTAGGGGTAGCCAACGCGGTTTGAAAAAGTTGCGTGGTCCGCAATGGGTGCAGGGACGAAGGTAGGTTCCGGCGGTACAGAGCCATACGGGACCCCACTCCTTTTGCGCCTCGCAAACATTGAATTCGCTGGCGTTTGGGTGGACGATGGAAGTGGCCGCTGGCTTGCTACATGCGAATGAGAATAGGTCAGTAGTATGAAATCCGCCCCGTCAGCCACGTTCCGTCGTCTGTGCCTGGCGCTCGCGCTGTTGGCCCTGACGTGGGCATTTCCCGGTTCGGTGCACGCGGATTTCTACCCGCTGCAAACCGTCAAGACCATCGCTGACACCCTGAAGCCGAACGTCCTCATCGTGCTGGAAACGCCCCAGTCGATGCAGGGACTGCCGGGCGAGAATCAGGCGAGATACAACGAGGTCGGTGCCGATTGCGAGGACGGCAACCGCTTCTGCCGCCTGGTCGGGCAAAACGGGCGCTGGGAGTTCTCCGGGATGGGGAAGAGCGGGATGCTCTTCGGCAATGTCCCATCCGCTTGCCTGACAACGACCAACACTACGCTCCCCACGACGGTCCAGACCACCATCAACACAACCACGCCCACCACGGTCCAGACCAGCACCAGCTCGGGCGTGACCGGGACGGGCAGCGTCAGCGATACTGCGACCGCTCTGGCTTCGCAGACCGCTACCGGAAGCGGGACGTCGACCAGCTCGGCCACGAAAAACGCGACCGGGACCGGTACTGGGACCTGGACCGTCACCCAGTCGAGCACGACGGTGGTCAGCACGACCAAAGCAGCCAGCTCATCCACCGCAGCCGGGACGTCGAAGACCGATTCTGACACGAAGACTGTGGTGGGCTCGCTGACCACGACCAGCTCGGGGACCACGATCGTGACCGGCACGGTGAACATCTCAAAGACCGGAACCCTGACCGGCACCGTAAGCGGAACCGCGACCGTGACCGAAAGTGGCACGCTCACCCTCACCGGTACCACGACCAACACCGCCACGGTCACGGTCACGGGTTCGGTCACCTCCACCGGAACGGTGACGGGAACCGCCACCGGACTTAGCGCCACCGGCACGGGCAGCAAGACCCTGACGCTCACGCTGTGGGTCTCCGGAACCAACGTAGGCACCACCACCGTGCAGGCCACCGGCACCAACTCGACCACCCTCTCGAAAACCGGGACCCAGGTCGGAAACATTGTCGGGACCGCTTCGACCACGGCGCTCGGCACCCATACGGTGGTCCAGACGGTTTCCGCCACGGGAACCACCAGCAACATCGCCAGCAACACTGCCACCGCGACCTGGACTTCGAGTGCCTCGAACACCGGGACGGGCACGAAGACCGCCAGCATTACCGGCGGCGGAACCGCCACCACCAACA
Organism: uncultured Myxococcales bacterium; assembly: GCA_964491625.1. GTDB lineage: Bacteria > Myxococcota_A > Polyangia > Fen-1088 > Fen-1088 > Fen-1118. The sequence continues at coordinate 15,090 of CAZBIU010000105.1, read as the reverse complement.
CCGTCACTACGAATCCCGGCGGGACCGCGACAGTCACCGCCGGCGCAACAGTCACGGGTACCGGCAAAGGCAGTCTCAACTGGACCGCATCACAGACTGGCGTGGTGGTTAATTCCAACGTAACAAGCTCAACATTTACATTTACCGCTTCCAACGTGGCGGTTTCGGCTGGCACGATGACCGGAAGTGGAACCGGAACAGCAGCGGTCACGCTCACAGACACGTCGACGCAGACCAAGGCAGCGACCATCACCTTGAATACGACCGCCGTCGGAAGCCACAGCCAACAGGTCAACAACGGCACCTATACCGGCTCAACGACTCAGACGTTCAACGGGAACCGCACTTTCACCGGCACAGCGATCTGGACGTCCACTGACACGAACTATTTCAATGTTCCATCGAGCGTATCGTGGACCTCGACCGGAACGTCGTCGTCGACCGTAACCTATTCGAGCTCCACGTCGTGTGCCACCACCACGATTACCCAAACCGGGACGGCATGCGCAACCGTGACCGGGTCGGCAACAGTTACCGAGGCTTCAGTGGCCGTGACCGGCACGGCGACTGTCAGCGCGACAGGTACTGTGACCGTGAGCGGATCGGTGACTGGCGCTGAAACTGAGACCGCAACGGCACAATTGACCTGGAACCCCACTCAGCCCGTAACTAATACGGCCACCATGACTGCCTGCGCGACTGTCACGGCAACCGTTACCGCCTCGTTGACCAGCGCCAGCACGACGACGTACCAAACCACGACGAACACCACCACCACCACGTCCTACACGACCACGACCCCAACGACGACGTCAGTTACAACCCAGACTTCAACCTGCGGTCTTGTGGGCAACACAGACCCGGTTCCTTGCACGGGCGCCCCGGACCCAAGCACCGGCTACTGTAACGTCTCATCACTTACCGGCTGCTCCGGGGAGGTCGCCTGTGCTTCGACCAACGGCGATTTCTGCAGGTACATTTCCTCCCTAGACGGATCGGGCCGACAGCGCGCCGACTACTGTGTCCCGAGCGCTTCTACCTGGTCATCCGGTTCCTGCAAACATGGCGTGACCACCAACAACACCCCCTGTTCGTCCTGGACAGCCACGACCTGCACGTCGCCACTCGGTGACTTCTGCGCTGAAGGACAGCCAGCCCAGATGTGTTCCGATAGCGGCCTTTGGTGTCGACCCGGATCAAACGCCGATTGTCCGGGCAGCGCGACCACAGACGTCTGTGTCGGCGCAACGTCGCGCATGATGACGGTCAAGCGTGCCTTGCGTAGGGCCATCGGCGACTACGCCGACAGGGTCAACTTCGGGTTCATGAACTCTTACCAGGGCCGGGCCATCCCAAGCACCGCCACCGATGCCAGCACGGCGATCTTCCCGTATGTGAAGGTGCCCTGCTCCGGCACCACCAACGTCACGGAGACCAAGTTTCTTCCGGTCGGCGAATTGCAACGGGCCAGCTGCTTCAGCCCCAGCACCGGCCCCACCTCGACCTGCAACATCGACTACGGCGGCGCCGGCGCCATCAATTCTTCCAGTGCCAGCTCGAATCAGATTGCGTACACGTTGGTGACCTCGTCGCTGGATGGCATGAATGACAGCATCTGGGGCATCCCGCGCACCGACGGAAGCGGCAAGCTTACTCATCAGTCTGCGAACTGGTCGACTTGTGCGTCCTCGACAATTCTGCCTGCTTGCCAGTTCAGCGCCGGCACCGGCCTCTACGAGGGCAGCTACTACAAATTCACGTACGCGCAGGGCACACCAGCCGCCAGCGGCGACGGTAGCGTGGCCCAGCCGCACTACTTCAACACGTATCTCGGCAAATTCTACAACGACAATCTTGGCACCTGCTACAACGCCATCGACGCCGAGCGCACCGAAGTCGTGAACGATGGCGTCTTCAACCGGTTGCCCTACACCCTGGCTGGCAGCGCAACATCCCCCTATACGGTCACGACCACCGGCACTGGCACCGGCACCTCGGTCGCCATCGACACCAGCAAGGAAACCTCCATCACGACGCTGCCATGGGCCGGAGCAGCCAACGGAACGTCTTGCACTACGGGAGCAATCTGGAATCCGGCCGTGGTTCCTTTCATGAACCTGTCACTTACCGATACCAGCACCGCGACCAGCACGGCGACCTTCACTTTCAACAACCATACCGTCTCGACTTCCCAGCGCGCCCTGATGCTGGCGGCCCGACTGGACAAGGCTTCTTTCGGCGGCGTGTATGCCACGGGCAGCGTCGAGCCGGCGGCGTGCTCCCTCAACGACGCCTCCAACTACATGACCACCGTCCACAGCAACGACGTATCCAACAACGGCAACCACTCACCCTGTTGGAGCAACAACATCATTCTGGTCGTCGACGGCCAGCCCAATGGACCCGGCGACAGCGATGCCACCGGAACCATCAATTGCGCCTCGGACCAGTGCGCCTACAACGCCGCTACCAATGCGAGCCTGACCAATTGCAATTGCACCGCCATAACGAAGGCGTTCACTCTCGCCCAATCCGGAATCCAGACCCACGTCGTGGTCAACGCCCCCAACTCAGCCAATGACACCCTGTCGTGGAGCACGCGATACCAATACACCCACGCCTTCTTAGTGAACCTCGCGCTTGCGGGCAGCCCCAACCACGACGGCGTGGCGAGCTTCGGCACCACCGAGGACGAGGTGTACAAGGCCATCTCCGACAAGATCGCCGCGGCCTCCTATCACTATATGTACACGACCACCGGCGCCGTTGCGGGCGTTACCACGCAGGATCCGAACACTCAAGTCATCAGCTATAGCAACATGCTTTACGACGCCAGGGTCAGCTATCCATCCTGGGCCGGGAACGTCTACGCCTTCGATACGACCTCCCAAGTGCAGTGGAAATGGGACGCCGTCAACACCGCAACGGTCCAACATCACCCCAGCAGCTGGGACCAGCGCAGAATCTACTTCTCTGACCAGACCGGTGGGGTCCATCCAGTGTTTGCCGGCGGGAGCATCGACGGAGGCACGCTTTACTCTGCGCATTTGGGCGCCAACGCCACCGAAGCAGCCCTCATCATGCAATGGCTCCTTGGCAAGCCAGGACTTGGCAACCCCGCCCCGGTGATGGGATCCGCCACATGGTCCACGCCCATCGTTGTGGGCCAGGGCGCCCCGAATGGGCTCAATGGTTCAACCCAATACTCCCAGGCCACTTGGAAGAGGCCGCCGCTGGTCTATGTCGGGGACGATAATGGAATGCTGCACGCGTTCTTCGCCTTTGCCGACAAGGACAAGATCACACTTGGCGGGCACGACTACTACCCCGGCGAAGAGGCTTTCGCGTTTATCCCGTACGACATGCTTCCGACCATCAACAAGCTGTACGCCGAACGCGGGCAACCCCTTTCGGCCGATAGGAGCCAACACATCTTCGGTCTTGCATCCTCGCCGAAGGTGAAAGACATGTGTATCGATGGCACCGGCGGCGCGTCGGCAGATTCTTCTTGTGCGAACTCCACCGGCGGTAGCTGGCACACGGTTCTGGTCATGCCCGAGGGAATGGGCGGAAACAAGCCATTTGCCCTGGACATCACGAACGTCGTCGTCGACGACACGACCGCGTTGCATCCTGAAAACATGAGCTTGCGTTGGAGTGCGGCGACCCGGTCTGACACCGCGACCTGGGACCAGGCGCTCGGCGAGACAACCTCCGTTCCGGCCTTCTACTTCGCGGGCTACGGAGGAACCAACGGCGCGGACAATCGCGTCCTATTTGCCTCGGGATACCCAACCAAGACGAGAACCGGCAGCTATCAGAACCAGGGACTGTCCCTCCTGAACGCTGACGCGGCGACCGGGAAGGTGATGGAAACCCCAAAGGTGATCGCCTCCCCGCAGAGCCCTGCTTGCGCGCAGAATCACGCGGTGTTGGGCGACGTCGTGGTCGCGCGCGACTACTCCTCCGCCGCGAGCTCGCAGAACCTGATGGCTGCCTATGTGGTCGACACTTGGGGCAACACCTTCCAGTACGTGCCCGGAGCGCTGTCACTCCTTCACACCTTGGGCAGCGATGCCAACAAGAAATGCGACCAGCCGATCTACTTCTCACCCGGAGTGGCGCAGCTCGACCGGGCAAAGCTGGATACGTCCTCCAAGCACTTCATATATCTCGTGCAAGTCACGGGTTCCGCCCTAGATCCTCTGACCGCGCCCGTCTCCAGCAGCTACCCACCCTCCCAGCTCGCGGTGACCAAGGTCGACGGCAACGTGAACCCGCCTCAGATAGACACCTCGTACAACAAGCTGACCGGCACCGGGACCCTCGTTCTCAATGCCGGTACCGACATCTGCCTGCAGTCGCTCAACCCCGATGGCACGACCATCGCGTTCACCAATTCGCTCAAGACATCGACGCAAACCTGCGCGGTAGCGGGGGGGACGGTGCTGCCTGCGACGGCGCGTCCGGTTGGAACGCCCACCATCACGCTGCGAGGCGACGGGCTTGGCTTCCAGGCCATCACCGGGTGGTACGATCCGACTGCGATGAGCAACAACTGCTCGAGCGGCGGTTTCAGCTACGGAACGAGCTACGTGACGGTACATGAGTTTGGCGCCGACGGGACCTGGTACCAAATCGCGGGCGTGACCCTGACCAAGACAGCCCTCACCGGCATCAACTTCGTCGGCACCGGCTTGTTCGTCGACGGAATGATCGGCGATTCGACGCCCTCCTCGATCAGCATCGGCGAAACCTTCAGCAAGACACAGCAGATCTTCAACAACGCCGGTCCCGATCGCTACCAGCGCACGTCCTGGACCGAGCGGCTCGACTTGTAAGAAGCTACTCGCCGTTCGCGCGGTAGAAGGCTTCGACGGGGCTGGCCGGGGAGCCCCACAGTCGTTCCTTCCACTGATTCTCGAAGCCGACCTGGAGCGAGAAGACGTTGCGTATCTGGCGCAGGGCGATTGGGCGCTTACCGACGACGTCGTGTTGCTCGCGCGGATCCTCGATTTCGTCGAAGAGCTCCATCCTGGCCACGCCCCCGTGAATCAAGCGATAACGCCCGGTCTTGAGCCCGCGTCCCAGCGCGCCGGTCTGGGTCAGGCTGCTGGCCGGCGAATGAGCGACCTCGTCCTCGACCAGCCCCAGGACGGACTGGCCCTGCATCGAATCGGGGATGGGCAAGCCGGCCAGCTCCAACATGGTAGGCGCAAGGTCCATGGCTTCGACGTCGGTCTCGACTACACGTCCCGACGGCAGCAGCCCGGGCGCGTGAATCATGAACGGCACGTGCACCAGCTCCTGGTGCGGCGCCTGCGCGTGGCCCACGTCGCCGTGGTCCCAGAATTCGTCGCCGTGGTCGGAGATCACCACCACCACCGAGTTGTCGTAAAGACCCGCGTCCTTGAGATCCTGCAGGAAGACCCCGAAGGCGGTGTCTGACTGGGTAATCTCGGCATTGTGCAGAGCCTCAAGATAGGCCTTGTCGGTGTCGTTCACCTTCAAGGTGCCCTGCTTGATTTTGCCAAGCTGGATACCGGTCAAGACCGGCTTGATCGGCCCGCCGTAGGGCTTGTTCCAGTACTTGACCAGGAACTGCTTCTTGGGGTTGTAGATGACATGCGGCTCGATCACCGCCAGGTAGACGAACTGAGGCTTCGCCTTGCCCGGCACGATCCACTTCTTGGCAGTGGCCCACAGGTTGTCCGCGCCGTTTGGCTTGTTCTCGCGCACGAAGTTCACGTCCTCGTCGAAACCGCGGCCGAAGCCCCATTTCGACGAAATGTAGCCGTTGGACGAAAACAGCGCCGTGCGGAAGCCCGCCTTCTTGAACAGCTCGGCGGCGATGGGAAGTTGCGCGTTGATCTTCGATTCGTGCTCGGTCGCCTTGTGCACATTCGGGTACACGCCGGTGAGCATCGACGCCTGCGACGGCAGCGACCATGTGCCCTGCACCTGGGCCCATGCGAAACGGGTCGCGTCTTTCGCAAAGGCGTCGTAGTTGGGCGTGATCACGTTGGTCTTCGGGTTGTACACGTGAACCTTGTCGGCACGGAGGGTGTCGCACATCCATACGTAGATGTGCTCATACTTGCGCTTGGCCACGGGCGCGGGCGCCGACCCCGGCACCATCAGGCGCGGCTCGGCCCACACGATGCCCCCGCCACGCGAGACGAGATCGATCCGCACCGCCTGACCGGCGAAGGCCGACAAGTCCCACGCCGCTTCGCTGTAGCGCTGGGGTGCCGGGCCCTGCAGCAGCACCGTCGGTGCGGCTCCATCGCGAGCAATCCGCACGATGGCGGTAACGCCCGGCTGTGTGGCAGCATAGGACAGTACCAACTTCGCCTTGGACGGCACTTGCACGTAGTAGGAAAGCCGCGATGCCTCGGGGAGCTCCAGCGCCTGCTTCTTTTCACCAGCAACGTCTTTCTGGCTGGGGGTAAGAGCGCCGCGCACGGGCCGCACGCCACCCTCGGCGCTGGCCGATCGCGCCGGGCCAAGCTCGATGCTCTCGATGGCCGCCGCCGAGCGCTTGCCGCCCGCGATGGCGGCGGCGTTGCGGAAGGTCAGCCGGACCCGGTTCTCGCCCTCGACGAGGGCGGCCGCGGGCACGGTGACGTTGTAGACCGCGCGATCCTTCCCCACGTCGATGGTGGCCACCGGCTTTTCGTTGGCGAATATGGACAGCCGCTGATTGGGGGCGATGGAGCGCATCGCGAGCGTCATCTGCACGTCGGCGAGCGAGGTTCCGACCGCGCCGTCCCCGTCGATGTCGACGGGGAACATGAACGCCCCTGACACGCCCGAAAGGTAGGCCACCCGCCGTTCACCGTCTTTCTGGCCGAGGATCCACGATTCCTTCCAACCGCCGTCCACGAACTTGTAGAAGTCGACGCTCCCGGCGGGCAAGATCATGCGACCCCCGAGGTGCACGATGGCGTGCACCCGGCTTGCCAGCAGGTCCTGTGCTAGGCGGTAGCCGCCAAGGTCGTTCTTGCCAATCGCGGCCGGCGCTGCCTGGGCGGTGGAAAACACGCTGCTCGATCCCCGTCCGGCCGACGGCTCGGGCGTTTTGCCGGGGGACTTTCCGCACCCTACGAGAAGCATCAGGGAGAGGGCGTACACACTGGAATGGAAAGGACGACGTTCGGGAGGACTGGTGGTCTGCACGGCAGGAGGTTGCGCAATTGAGAGTCCGCGGTCAAGACCTCCGTGGATGACCCAGCGGCAAAAACCGCAGCAATCCGGCGGCCCGACCAGAAAACCCGCTTGTGCTAGTCTGCGGGGAATTCAATGACAGAGCATCGTTCCCATCTTCATTTTCCCGTCGCCGCCTCGATTTTCGCTGGCATGCTCGGAGCAGGCGTCGTCGACGCGCTCGTGGTGTTGGGTCGCGGTCACAACGCCGGCCTGTTCCAAGTGGTCGCTCTTACCGTCGGGCTCTACGGGACGATGGGACTCATCGCCGGCGTAGCGTTCGGCTGGGCCGCCGCGAAGGTGCTGGCCGCTATTCCAGGCGGGCTCGCGGGTTTGCGAGACGACCCGGCCCTCGATGCCAAGGTGTGTGGCTTTCTGCTCGCCGGCACGCTGGGCGGGGGCGCGCTGGCCGTCGGCACGGGACTTTCCCACAGTCTGTTTGTCGCCAACATGAACAGCCGCACCTTGGCCACCATCGCGAGCGGCGGAATGGCGTTCGTACTGCTCTTGCCTTCGGCCGTACTCTTCCTCGCCACCTGGGAACCGGCGGCGCGCCTGGCCCAGCGTCTTTCGCCCAGGCCGACCAAGCTGGGGCGAACCGGTGTGGTCGCGCTGGCGCTCGCCGCCCTCGGCGTGCTGGCTTTCGTCGTCGCTCTCTCACGCGCCGATTGGCGCGTGCTCGACCTCGGTCCCTTCGCGTCGGCAGCCATCGCGCTGGGCCTGGCCATTGGACATGGATGGTTTTGGTACCGATCGTCGGCTGGTAAACGGCTGCTTGTGAAGATCCCATCGCGCATCGTCCGCCCCGCCGTCACCGTCGTCGTGCTCATCGCGCTCATCGTCGGCAGTCGTATTCATGAAAGCTCGCCAAGCTATGCCGCCATCGACGACGGAGGGCTTGGCATCAAGCTCGCGCTCAAGATTGCCCGCAAGCTCACCGACCGCGACGGCGACGGCTATTCCGCCCTGTTCGGCGGCGGCGACTGCGACGACAAGCGCGCCGACGTCTACCCCGGGGCAGAGGACATCCCTGGTGACGGCATCGACCAGAACTGCGAGGGCGGTGATGCGCCATTGATCGCCACGGCTCTGACCGAGATGGCCGAGGCCGATGCTCCGGCCAAGCCGGTCCTGGCACGGTCGGGTGCGTTTGCCGGCAACCTTCTGATCATCGCCGTCGACGCCACCCGCGGCGATCGCCTTGGCGTCGCCGGCTACGGCCGGCCGCCGGGCAAGTCGCTCACGCCGAACATCGACTCGCTGGCTAAGAGGGGCGCCTACTTCCGTCGGGTTTGGTCGCAAGCGCCAAACACGCCGCGGTCGTTTCCATCGTTCGTGACGTCGCAGTATCCGTCGGAGATCGCTTGGCAGAAGCGCACGCTCAACTATTCGCCGCTGCTGCCGTCGACCCACACCTTCTTCGAGCCGATGGCCGCCGCCGGGCTGCGCCCCATCGGCATCTTCTCGCACTTCTACTTCACCTCCGACCGGGGCATTTCCAAGGCCTTTGCCGAATGGTCGGACGAGGGCGCCAAGAACATCGCCGATTCCAATAAGGATATTGCTGCGCCGCGCATCGTGCCGAGGGTCATCGAGCGACTGAAGAAGGCGGCGGCCAACAAAGAACGGTTCGTGCTGTGGACCCACCTCTTCGAGCCGCATTCAAGCTACATGCCGCACCCCGAGTTCCCGACCCATCTTTCGGGCGTCCAGGGGCTGGAAGAAAAGTACGACTACGAGATTGCCTTTGACGACGCGTGGATCGGCAAGATCCTCAAGACCCTCGACGAAACCAAGCTGGCGGACAACACCACGGTGGTCGTCTTCGGCGACCACGGCGAGGCGTGGGGCGAGCACAAGATCTACTTTCACGGCCAAGACCTGAGCGAAGAGCAGACGCGGGTGCCTCTGGTCATCGCGATCCCGGGCCGCAAGCCTGTGGTCTCCGACCAGGAAGTCGGGCTGATCGACGTCGGACCCACCCTGCTCGACCTGATTGGCGTCATTCCGCCCTCGAACCTGCACGGACGGAGCCTGTTGCCTATCATCGACGGCGGCGCCCTGCCGCCGCGACCGATCTTCTCAGAGCTTTTGCCGTCGACGGCGACGCCCGATCACCAGGTTGTCGTCGTCGACCGATCGAGGAAGCTCGTGCACAAAGTTGCCGAACGGCGCTTCGAGCTCTTCGACCTCGCCACCGACCCCAAGCAGATGAAGAACGTCGCGGACGATCCCGCCTACCAGAAGGCCCTGGTCGAGCTAAAGGCCGAGCTCTTGGCGTTTGAAGAACACCGCCCAGCTGGCAAGTAGCGCCCGCCGATTACGCCGCCGACGATGCGTGTTTCGGTGGCAGGCGATTCATCAAGCTCTTGAGATCTTGTCCCGGCACGAACACCACTGTGCACTGGGATGGAATGGTCACCGGCACGCCGGTCCGAGGATTCCGCACCACGCGCGAGTTGCGCCGCCGTTTGGTGAACGTGCCGAAGCCCGGGTACGACAGCCGTGGCGGATTGTTAGAGCTTGCCCGGGCGCGGATGAAGTAATCCCCGACCTCGGTAAAGATAGCGTCGATGATCTTGGTGTACTGCTTCTTCGTTAACGTGCGGGGAAGATCCCTACGCCCAGCAACCCTAGCAATAAGCTCAGCCTTCGTCATCGTGTCGCCTTTGTCAGAAGGGAAACAGCCGCAAAGAGTAGGTAACCCGTGCGCGCCTGTCAACGGACAAAACTGCCGCGGAATAAGTCGCGGCGCATGCAGGTGCTCAACGCACGTCGGAGGTCAGATCCCGAGCCGCAACCCGGCCGCGAGGCTGGTCAACATCGGGCTCGAACCCGTGGTGTTGACCTGCAGGAACAGCCGGACAATGTCGAAGATGCCGAGCTGCAGCCCAATGATTTCACGCAGCCTGGCCGGGCTGGGACTGACGTGCTGGCTCACCGAAACCGATGCCTTTCCGAGATCGGTCGAGCCCGTGGCTCCGGGAATCTGACCGCTCAAGGAAGCATCCAACATGCTCACCTGCATGTCGCTGCCCCCGCCGAGCTGTAGGTCCATGCCGAGACCTCCGTAGACGGTGATGAGCGAGAGCAGGCGCAGGCTGGTGGTGACCTCGATCGGAACGGTCCAGGTTGTTTGCTGCAACATGAACGAGAGCGTGCCACCGACCTTGGCACCGCCGGTGACGGAAACGTTGCCCACCGTCGAGTTGCCGGGAGCAGCCGGCAGATTGAACGACGAGCTGAGGGACTGGCTCGCGCTCAAGGTCATCCGCGAATAGTCGGCTCCCGTTGTTATCGCAATGCCCCCCCACCGAACGACAAACTTCGCGACCGACGACTTGCGAGTTGGCCCAAACAGGCGAAGCTGGGCGTGAACGCCCCAGTTGTCATAGCTGCCGTTAAGCTGGCCCAGCGTCGCGCTGCCCTTGAACCAGTTGCCGAAGATCATCACCGGGTCGAGGCCAATCAGTCCGAGTCCGACCCCTCCCATGAGCGAGAAGTTCGCAGCGCCGCCGGAAATCGGGGGATTTTTGTAAGCGCCCGAAGGTTGGTAGGCCTTGTCGACGTTGCTGACCAAGCTCAACGTCGCCCCCACCTCGACCAGGGTGGCTTCCGATGCATAGTCGACGCCCAGCCCCTTCGAGGAAAAGGCCTGAGCGTTCTGAAAGCTCTGCAGGAACTTGCTGACATCCCCGACCTGGAACAGGTCGTTGATCTGGTTTTGGATCATCGCCGCGAGCTGCTCGGGGCTGTAGCCGAGGGTGTTCGCAAAGTCGCTCCCCGCTGCGCTTGGACAGACGTTCACCTGATTGGTTCCCGGCTGCACCGGACAGGTCTGGGCAAGTGCAGAGCGGGCGCCGGCGGCCAAGGTGACAAGCAGAACGACTCGGGCGATGCAGTGTCGCTTCATGGCCTGTCAATCGTAGCACGCTTGCCGCGTACAGTCCTACGTGGCGGACCGACGCCGTTGGGTTAGCCAGCCGCCGCGCGAGAACAGCGACGCCTCGTGATAGGATGACGGAATCCATGACACCGAAACACCCCTCTTCCGATGGACGCTTTCCCTGGAAAGCGGTCGTCCTGGCGACGCTCGCCGTTCTCCTCTTCGCCCTGCTGATCGTGAGCACGGTCCAGCGCAACTACGCCGAGCCCCTCTTTATCCACACCACCTACTATTTTTTGCTGGTCACCGTGGTCACCTGGGCGGCGACCTACCTATACGCAGCCCGCGACCTAAGCAAGGCGGACGTGCTCGCTTGGATCAAGGACAACAAGGCTGGGCTCCTGGTAGCCCTGCTGGCCACGGCCATCGCGGGCTTGGCGATTCACCCTGCCCTGCGCGTGCTTTCCGACGAAGCCAACCTGCTCGGCACGTCCAAGAACTTCTTCTTCAGCAAGACCGCCACCTTCACCACCACGGGCAAGTACTACTATGACAACTTCTGGGATGCCGGCGTGGTCATCGACCGACGCCCGTCGCTGTTCCCGTTCCTGGTCAGCCTTTTGCACGTCCTGCGAGGGTACTCGTACAGCAACGTCTTCCTGTTCAACTTGATGATGTTCCCGGTGTTCGTGCTGGTGAGCTATCGGTTGGCCAAAGCGTTGGGCGGCGAGATCTTCGGACTGGCGGCGGCCGTGCTTGTGGCCTGCCACCCCATCACCCTGATCTCCATGCGTTCAGGAGGGTTCGACTTCTTTGCGACCCTGTTCGTCCTGCTGGTCGCGCAAAGCTTCCTCGCTCACGCCAGAAAGCCGTCGGCGGAGACCCTGGCGGTGCTTTGGATGAACCTGTGCATGTTCGCCGAGATTCGCTACGAAACCGCCCTGTTCGTCCCGCCGACGATCGGCCTTCTGCTTGCGTTTCGCCTGGTCAGGCTCGACTACCTGCGGCCGTTCGCGCTGGTCTATGCGCTTTCGCCGGGGTTTCTGCTGCCGCGCATTTGGCAATCCGTCCTGCGCGGCAACGTGCCGGAGCAAGATCCCGGCGCCATTACCTTCAGCGTGCACAACTTCCTGGAAAACTCGCGTGACTATTTCGCGCCCATCTTCTCGCCATTCAACTTCCACCCACCCCACTCGGCCATCGTCATCGGGCTGGGCGTGGTCGGCTGCGTGCTGGGGCTTGTTGGGTGCTTCCGGCGTGTGCGTGCCCGCGACTGGCAGTCCGCCGACCTGAAGTTCGGGGCCATGGTCATAGGCTGGATGCTGCTGCAGTTCGTGATCGTCTTTACCTACGTTTGGGGGCGCGCCCAGCACCCGGCTGCTTCCCGACTGGTCATCACCATCGACACATTCTTCTCTTTCCCGGCGGCGTGGGCCCTGGTTCAGATCCTCAAGCGCACGCGCCCCTTCCTGACCGTGCTTGTATCGGTGGCCATCTTCGCGATCTACCTGCCGGTCGCCTCGGAGTTCAGGATTCTGAACGAGCTGACCCTCACCCGCGAAGCCTCCACGACCTGGCGCTTCTTCGAGAGCCTGCACGAAAAACGCGTCCTGATCATCGCCGACCGCCCGGGCCTGTACACCATCATGGAGTACGGAGCCATCGACTTCGATTCGGCCAAGCAGGACGCGAGCCTGCTGGATTCCCTTTCCAGGCGCCTCTACTACGACATCTACCTGGTCCAGCAGATCGATCTCGGCACGCACAAGCCGCTGCCCCAGCACGACATCTGGCCTGACCGGTCCCGGGAGAACCTGCTGGAATTCCAGAACGACGCCAACGCCACGGTCCGTATCTCGCGGCTTGTGCGCTAGAAATTGATATAGGCGCCGGCGCGGCCTTCGACGACCCAAGCGGTCTTCGACGTGGTGCCAGCGGCACCCGATGGGAAGTCGCGACTGCGCGGGATCAAGCCGGCCTCCGCGAAGATGCCCATGGCGGGAACAAAGGCGATCCCAGGCAACCCGACCCGCACACCCAGGGCACCACCGTAAATGATCTCGCGCTTGCTACCGTTGCGTTCGAAAAGGTTGTCCACCGCGAAGATAAGCCGTCCGTAGATCGGAAAGACCGGAGGAACCAACGAGAGCATCGGACGCAGCTCCATGTTCGTAGAGGTGCCCGACCTGCTGGCAAAGTCCGCCACGATGCCAAGCTGCAGCCGGAACCACGACAGCACCGGCAAAGACGGCGCCCAACCGGGCGAGAGCTCTAGGTTGGTCTGCTCCCACTGCCGCGGCGTCGGCGCAGTCTGGTAGCCTTGGCCTACCGATGCCTCTAGCAGGAACCCGGCTCGCGCGGCGGCGGGTAACATGGTCATGGCGGTCAGGATCGCGGCAACCAGGAACTTGCGCATGGGGTGTCTCCTTCTCGGTGCAATGGTAACTTGCATCGAGCACTTCGCTCGATCGTCTCATGGCTACCCCAGCCCCGGACGCCGGTCAATAGCGTCCCGATGGGACGACCCAGCGGGTCGGTTACGCCTTTGACTTGGGCGGCGCCTTGCGCTTGCTTCGGTGCTCGCGCATGGCCAGCCGCAGCGGCGTGCCCTCGAAGCCATAGACCTGGCGAAGCTGGTTCACCAAGTACCTTCGGTAGGGATGTCCGATGGCTTTCGGCAGGTTGGTGCTCACGAAAAAGGTCGGCGGTCGCACGTCGGCGTGGGTGGCGAAGTAGAGCTTCACGTGCCTGCCGGTCGGGCCGGACGGGGGCAGCCGGCGGGCCACAATTTCTTCGAAGTTTTTGTTTAGATCTGACGTAGGAACCCTGCGCGTCCATTGACGAAACACTCGCACCGCAAGATCGACAATCGCGCCCACCCCGCGCCCAGTGTGTGCGGACATCGGCAAGAAGGGAGCGTATCCGATGAAGTCCAGGACTTCGTGGGCGGCGCTCATGCGGGCGTCCGTCTCGGCCCGTCGGACCAGGTCCATCTTGTTCAAGATGACCATCGCTGCCCGGCCCGACTCCTCGATGAAGCTGGCGAGCTTGGCGTCCTCGGCGCTGGCGCCCAGATTTGCGTCAATTACCAAGGCCACGACGTCGGCGCGGGCGAGTTGGTCGCGGGCCATCTTGGCGGCCACAGCTTCGGTCTGGGTATCGATGGCGCGGCGGCGGCGCAGCCCTGCGGTGTCCACCAGGACGAACTCGCGGTCGCCGGCCCGGAAAGGCGTGTCGATGGGATCGCGGGTGGTGCCCGGCTGGTCGTGCACCAGGACGCGATCCTCGCCCAAGAGCCGATTTACCAGCGACGACTTGCCCGCGTTGGGCTTGCCGACGAAGGCAATTCTGATGGGCGCCTCGACCTCACCCGGCTGCGGCCCCTCGGCGGGCCCAGGCACGGCCTCCTCCTGCCGCTCGCCCTCGCCTGCCTTGAGCCCCATGGTGGCTACCGCCGCGTCGAGCAGGTCGCCCACGCCCCGGCCGTGGGTCGCGGACACGCCGAACACCTGGGAGAAGCCAAGCGCGTAGCCCTCGGCCAAGGCTGAATCGCGCAGGGGGGAATCGACCTTGTTGACCGCCACCAAGACTGGTTTGCCGGTGCGCCTAAGCAGGTCCGCCACGTCCCGATCGACCGCGGTCACCCCCTCGGCGGCGTCCAGCACCAGCACCAGAGCTGCCGCATCGTCCACCGCGCGCAGGGTCTGCGTGCGCATCGCCGCCAGGATGCCGCGTGCGTTCGGATCCAGCCCGCCGGTATCGACCACGCGAAACCGGGTTTTGTCCCACGAGCAGACTCCGTAGCGGCGGTCCCGGGTCACGCCCGGCATGTCCTCGACCAGCGCCGGGCGGCCCCCAACCATGCGGTTGAAGAGGGACGACTTGCCCACGTTGGGACGTCCCACCAGCGACAGCGCGGGCAGATTCTCGGCTGCGGCGTCGAGCCCCTGCGGTCGCCGCCGGCTCATGGTTCCTCCTCGCTGTAGCCCAGCTCGGCC